>CAZWUN010000060.1:0-19030 GCA_964637145.1 uncultured Burkholderiales bacterium | reverse complement strand
GCGCGCCCTGGCCAGGCCGGGCTTGAGGTTGGGGGCTGGCTGGCCCTGCTCGAGCGCCTCGCGCCATCGCCGGGCCTTGCCCGCCCGACCGCTGGCCAGTCCCAGGCTCCACCAGCGCAGGCCCCCGTCCACCACGCGCAGGGCGTCGAAGACGGCTCCCTGGTCGACCAGCGTCACCAGCAACTCCTTGCGCCCCGGTCCGGCCGCCTTCCAGAGACCGTTCTTGAGCTCTTCCACCAGGTAGACCACCTGGCGGGGCCGACCCGGAAACGCCTGCTCTCGCTCCCAGGCGGCGGCCGGCCGCACGAAGCTGGCCTGCTCGGCCTCCAGCCGCCACAGGCCCCAGCCCTGGGAGGGGCCGGAGAGCACCGGCACCTCCCAGAGCAGGCCGTCCTGCCAGACGGGAATCTTGCCCCCGCCGAAGCGAGGTGCCACCAGCTCACAAGATCTCATAGGTCTCGGGGTCGAACTGGGGCGGCAGGCTGTCGATGTCGGAGCGCTGGTAGAGAGGACAGGCCAGCACCTCGTCCACCAGCTGGCGGTGCTCGCCAGCGCACAGCATGGGCACCACGCTGGGCAGGTTGTAGTAGTCGCCCGTGAAGTTGATCACGGTCAGGTTCACGCCGGCCCGCACCAGCTCGTCCCAGAAGGCCTTCCCGGTCCCACCCACGCGGATCCAGATCACCTTCACCGGACGGCCCTGGCGCTTCTCGATCTTCTGCAGCTCAGCCAGGAACAGCGGATTGGTGTTCTCCTCGCCGTCGGAGACCAGCACCACCTGCTCGATGGGACGGTCTTTCAGCTTGGCCAGCGAGACCCCTATGGAGGTCGCGCCCGCGGCCCGGATGCGCCGGAAGGCCTCCGCCCAGGCTTTGAACCCGGTGCCATTGGGCTTGACCGTGAACGAGTGCGAGTCGAAGGCCTCCACGTCGAGCTCGGCGTCGCAGATGGTGGAGCAAAGCGCAGCCAACAGTCGCCCGATCTCGATGCACTCTTGCATACTGCCGGACTTGTCCACCAGCAGGGCCGTGTGAGCCTTGATGCGTCCCCGGCCGCGCAGGCGCTGGCCGATCATCTCCATCATCTTGTCGGCCATATCCGGGTCGGGCGATACCTTCTGCACAGCCACCAGGGCTTTGAACTCGGCCACCCGCGACTCGGTCACGGCGTGCTCGAGCTTGCCGAGCACGGTCCTTCGGATGCGCTCGTGGGCCAACCCACCTCGCTTCTCGATGAAGCTCAAGTTGGTGATGAGCTGGGGAGGCGTCATGACCTCCACCAGCGCCTCCAGCACGCTGGGCGTGTAGTTGCTGATGGCTCCCCGGGCGGTAGTGAACTGGATGTGGTGCTTGCGGATCAGCTGGGCCTGATAGGCCGGCTCCTTGCGCCAGCGGTACAGGCTGCGTGCCACCGCCACCCGGCTGTCGGCGGGGGGCTTTTGCTGAAACAGGGTCTGCTCGGCACGAGGGCCCGGCTTGATGCGCAGGGTGGCGTAAAGATACTTCATGGACTTCTGGTCGCGGATGACGCACTCGTCGAACCACTCGGGAACTTCCTCCCGGCGCTGCAGGTAGATCTTGACCGCGGTGCGGGCGATGCGAGTGAGGTTCTTGAGGCTCTCCTTGAGGTAGCGGACCACCCGGGCCACCTGATAGGGACGCAGGCGCTGCAGCAGCACCAGTCCGTTCTCGCGCAGCTCGGGAAAGGGGCTCACCAGCGAGTGAGCCACGAACAGCTCGTTGTGGTCGCGAATGGCACCATGGTCCTGGTACCAGCGGGCCAGCGGCCCGTAGAGCAGCGGGTCCTCGGTCATGGCCCGGTCGTGGATGGCGCCCAGCGACTTGAGGTCGCCGTGGCTGGCCACCATGAAAGCGTCGATCAGTGCGGTTCTTGCGGAAAGCTCGAGCATTGCGGGCCTACCCGAACACGGCCGGAGGGCGCACGACCACTCCGTCGGGATGGCGATCGACCACCAGGGCCCTGAGCTGCTCCTTGCTCAGCTCGTAGTAGCGAGCGAGCTGCTGGCGGATCTCCTGGTCGGAGCTTCGGGCCGACAGGCCCAGGTCTTCGGCGTCGCGGGTGCGGCTCTGGCCGCCTACGCGCAGGTGAAGTTTCATCTTGGTAGCACCTCCGTTGCTGCCAGCATAGCGCGGGAGGGGCCTGGGACTCAGTGAGCTTTTCCCCTGGTCAAGGGATCGAGGTCAACTCAACGCAAGAGGTAGACCTTGCGTACCGTCTCGTGCACCTGGCATGTGCCCTTCCAGCCCTTGGGGAAGAACACCGCCGTGTCGGGAACCACCTCGATCACCTCGCCCGACTCGTGGGTATAGGTGCAGCGTCCGGCCAGAAAATGGCAGTACTCGTCGCGGCCGACCTCCAGAGCCCACTTGCCGGGCGTACAGACCCACACCCCACTTTCGACCTGCCCGTCTTTGGCCAGCACGATGCCGCTGGTGCGGGGCTCACCCTCCAGCGGACCGGGAACCGGCCCCCAGTCTTCCTCGGCCGGCACTCGGGCCACGTCGGCCAGCACCGGAGTGACCCCCATCCCCGAGCCACCCGAGCAAGCCCCGTAGACCTGGCGAATGGGCTGGTGGACCACCAGCTCCCCCGTCCAGTCGCGCCGGAAGTGCACCAGCATCCCCGGCTCGACGTTGATGATCTCGCCCCCGATGCCCGTGTAGGTGGCTTTTCCGGCCGTGAAGAGGCTGAGCTGGTCACGCTCGAAGATGATTGGCATTCTGCAGGGCCGCGAGGTCAGAATACCGGCCTTGAAGCCGTTGGGTCGAGGCATGCTAAAGGGGAGAACCCGGTGGGTATCGTCGATGGCCAGCAATTCGGCCTCTACGGTGGAAGCCCCCGTCACGTGGGGGGCGCTGGATGGCTTGATTTTCTTGACAGGCATGGGGGTAAAAACCGTCCGATTCTCTACAGTCCGCGGGAGTTTCGCGGAAAGCCGTCCGGGGCCTGCCTCCGGAGCCTACTCTCGGATGATTTCGTTGAGACCGTCCACGACCTGAGCCAGTTCCTCCGGGCTGATTCGCCCCAGGAAGCCCCGCAGACGCTCCCCTGCCAGCGTGCGAACCTGGCCCATTTTGACCCAGGTTCGCCTGGGCAACGCCAAGGACTTGATCTCGAGCGTCAGGGGAAAGCCAGCGCGAGGCTCCTGGCTGGTCAGGGCCAGAGCGATGACCGTCTGCGAGCGCTCGTTGAAGACGTCGCGACTGATGACCAGCACCGGTCGAGTGCCACTCTGCTCACGTCCCCGGGTGGGGTCGAGATCCGCCCAGCGAACTTCGCCTCTCAGTATTCCGGCCATGACCCCAGGTCCAGTTCGAGACCTTCCTCGGCCGTGGCGACCTCTTCGCGGGGGTCGAGCCAGGCACACTCGCGGGCCAGGCGAGTGCCCTCGATCCGCTCGAGTTTCTCGGCCAGCGCTGTCTCAATCGCCTGACTGCGACTGGGGAAGACCTGCTCCGAGACCAGGCGGTCCACCCGTTGCAGCAGGGCGGACTCAATGGTAACAGCCACCTTGGACTTGGACATTCGGGGCCCTCCCAGGTATGATAATTCATCCTACCTTCCCCGGATTGCCCGGTCAATACGGGAACTTGCCGAAATGCCAGGGATTGCAGAGATTTTCCTGCTCCCTGGCAGGCTGACTCAGCAGGCTGCCGACGAAGTCGCGCAGCGCTCTCCAGTTCTCCTCGTTCAACTCGAGAAACTCCAGCCCCACCTCGTGGTTCTCGCTGACCGGCAGGAAGCGCTGCCAGCGCACCTTCAACTGACCCTGTACCGGGGGGCGTTTGTCGGGCAAGCTCAGGACAAAGGACAGGTCCTCCTCATCCTTCAGTTGCTGCGGGGAGGAGATGCGCAGGCCGGTCCCACTGATGTCCAGAACGAGGACGCGCAGATCGGCGCGAAATTCTCCCCGCTCCACCTGCAAGCCCAGCATCTTGTTCAGTCGGTAGCGAGGCTCTTTGCGTCGCTCCGGCGCGGTCGGCACCGTTTCCTGTTCCATCTGGGCTGAACTTCGCCGCGTCAACCGGAAAGGCCTTGGTCTTGCCCCCCTGAGGAGCAAGACGATGGGATCCTGGAGAATACCTGGAGGAGGTTCCCTGGCGCGGGGTGCTGATCATCCCCGCGCCAGGGTCGTCCAACCGTGCGGCCCTCGGGGAAGCAGCCGCACTATCTCAAGCACCCTCATTGTAACCGGGTGGGCTTGAGCCCGACTGGGAGATCTCTTGAAGATTTCTTGACCAGGACTGCCGTCCTGGCTCAAAACCGAGGAAGAAGGGACCCCGGCCCGACCGGATGAAGGATCGACCGTGGTAGAAGAAGAGGGTCTCGAGCTCGAGGGCGAGCAGGATCAACCGGTCAAGGGCATCGTGGGCGAGCGGCTGACGCTGCACGCCTTCGCCCAGATGGCCGGCAACCTGGCAGGCTATCCTTTCGTCAAGGTGGTGGTGGATCGGGCCAATCAAGCCCATCCGGTGGTGCACTTCATCAACTACAACGCCTACCAGTTCCACTCCGACTACATCGCCGAAGCCATCATGGGGATCCCCCGCACCGAGCTCGACAAGCGCATCGACGAATTCAACCAGAGCGTCTATCTCTCGCCCGACCGCCAGTATTTACTGGGCATCGTGGCCCTGCACAAGAAGGAAGAGCGCTTCTTCACCCTGGAGACGGTCGAGATCGATACCATGGACGAGCCCATGGTGCGCTATTTCCGCAAGTGGGTGCGAGCCTATCTCGACCGCGAGCTGCCGCTCCTCTTCAAACCCGCCAACCACAACCAGGAAGCCATCATGGGCCGCATCCACCCGTCCGAGATGCCGCGCATCTTCCACCACGAGCTGTTTGCCTCGTCCGACTTCCTGGCCCTCAACGCCGGCAAGGCAAAAGGGCGGCTGCGGGTGTTCCAGAGCGAAAAGGAGTATACGCGCGAGCGGTCCACCCTGGAGTGGTTCGACATCATCGCCATGCGCCGGGTGCCCGACGACATCCCGCGCCTTTCGGGCATCCTCAACGCCGAGCACACAACCCCCCTGTCGCACACAAACGTGCTGGCCTCCGGCTGGGGCATCCCCAACTGCGTCCAGATCGGGATTCTGGACAAGATCGCCGAGCGCGGGTTGGATGGCCAGTGGGTCGAGATGACGGTGGAGATCACCGCCCAGGAGGTGGGGCTCGAGCCCATCGACGAGCCGCCCGCCAACGAGCAGGTCCGTCCGTCCTGGGCCACCCAGCGCATCGTGCTGGAAGAGCCCGAGACCGACCACGTGCCCATCGTGGAGCTGGACAAGCTGAGGCTGACCGACCGCTTTCGCTACGGCACCAAGGCCGCCCACCTGGGCGAGCTGAGCCACCTGCTCGAAAACGGCTCCGAGCGGGTGCTGGGGTTCTACAAGATCCGGCGCCCCCCGCGGGCCAACCTGATCCCCTACCTGGGTAAGTTCATCGGAATGACCGAGAGCGAAGTGCAGGACAGCGCCCTGGTGGCCGCCAAGGCGGCCGAGTTCCTGCGCCACACCATCCGGGTGCCCCGCGGCATCGCCCTGCCGTTCTCGCTCAACCAGCAGTTCTTGCAGTCCAGCCCCGGCCTGCAGCAGGGTATCGGCAAGCTCAAGATGGCCCTGCAGCTCAATGCCCGCGAGCTCGAGCCGCTCTGTCTCGATCTGGTCACCCGGATCCGGGCCATGCGATTGCCTGACGCCATGCGCGAGGTGATCGACTCGGCCATCGCCAATCACCTGGCCGGGGTGGGCAGCTTCGTGGTGCGAAGCTCCTCCAATGCCGAAGACCTGGAGAACTTCTCCGCCGCCGGCATCTACGAGTCGTTCAACCACGTGACCACGGCCGAGAAGGTCTTCGCGAGCATCCGGGAGGTCTGGGCCTCGCTTTTCTCGCCCCGCAGCGTGCGATTGCGCCAGGAAGTGGGCATCTCGCTGGACGACTGCTGGATGGGCGTGATCATCCAGGAAGAGATGCCGGCCGAGATCGGGGGCGTGCTGGTGACCTCCAACCCGCTCAACAAAGCCGATTTTCGCAACGTCTACATCAACGTCTCCACCCATTCGGTGGACAGCGTGGTGCACGGCGTCGAGTTGCCCTTGCAGTTCGTCTACAACACCGTCGAGGGGGGCGGGCGCACGCTTTCCCTGGGAGCCGCCAACGAAGACCTGTCGGAGGAGCGCAAGCAGCAGTTGCAGCAACTGGCCTTCGCCGGACGGCTGCTCCAGTCGCATTTCTCGCCCAACTACACCTTCTCTGATCCGGTCGACATCGAGTGGCTGATCGACCAGGAGGGCATCGTCATCCTGCAACTTCGCCCCTACACCACCTGACTCGGGGAACTCGAGCGACCCCTTCTGCATTGCTCCCTTCGAAGGAGGACTTGAACATGGAGAAGTCTGCTTACCAGAAAGAAGAGGAAGAGCGCGCCCTGCAGATGGGCACCTTCCTCCTGGGCATCCCCGCTCTCTTGATTTTCATGCTCGCGTTCATGGCCATCGTGCTGGACTACTGACGATCTGAAGAATTTTCTTCAGATTTCTTTCAGCCCGCCAGGGTATGCCTCAGCTATGAGAAAGCGAACGCGAGTGCTGGGCCGGGTGGTCATGCCGGCCTTGCTGGGAAGCCTGGGAGGTCCCGGGGGAGTGTTGCTGGGCATGCTGTTGGCGGCCCTGGTCGGGGCTGTCCGGGGTTGGCAGAAGCCGCGCGGATTCGCCCGGCACGAGGCCGCCTGCTGTCTTGCCCTGGCCTCGGCCATCGGGGCCGGCCTGGTGGCCTCGATGTGCTGGCTGGCTGGCTGGCCGCTGGCTTTGCTCTGGGGCGGCGTATCCCTGACGCTGGCTGGTGAGCCCAGGCGGGTCAGCTTCCGACGGGACCAATCCCTGGAAGCCCTCGAGCAGGCCGCCTGACGCTCACCGCCCGTTCCGGCGATTCAAGCTCGCGCCGGACGGCGGTGCGAGGTCCAGTAGTGGAAGGTCTTGGCCATAACCGTGACCACGTTCTTGATCTCCTTCTCGAGCCGGAAAGCGGGCCCGGCCGGCAGGAAGAGCACCTCGCCCTGGCGCCGGCACATCACGTTCTCCACCACGATGGCCCGCAGCATCCAGACGGCCATCTCCTCCGAGTCGCACCGCACCCCCACCCAGCCGGGCACGGCGCTCTCGACCACCGGCAGGGCGGTCACCAGGCGAATGCCCCGCTCGATCTCGGCCACCACTTCGAGGTAGCGCTGCCAGTCGGCCCGGGCCTCCTCGGCCGTGACCGCTTCCAGCAAAGTGCCCCGGTGGCTCGGACCGCCCGCCAGGGCCAGATCGCAAAAGCTGGTCCAGATCTTGTCCCAGGCCACCCTGCCGTCGGGCTCGACCAGAAGCGAGGCCGACCCCATCGAGCGAGGGACCACCTCCTCATAGCGGCCCTGATAGGCCGGGGGAAGCATCTCGTTGATGCGCCGGTCGAGCTCGAGCAGGGCCTTCTCCTCGTCCTCCGGGCCCAGAGCCACCCGGGCGGCAACCTCCGACCAGACCGGACGCACCAGCGAATCGTCTTGCAGGGCAGCCCGATGGCGCTCGACCAGAAGCTCGACCAGTGCAGGGCCCAGCGCATCCTCGGGCCAGCGCAGGTTGCCCTGCGAGAAGTCGCAGCCGGTCTCGGGACCCACCAGCCAGGCCAGCCGGGCCAGGTTGGAGTCGGCCAGAGTGTCCCCGGTGGGGCGGGCGGTGAGCACCGCCGGCGAGGGTGACTTTTCTCGAAGCAGGTCGGCCCACTCCAGCCAGCCGGGCGGCTCGGCCAGGTGAAAGGCCAGGAAGGGCCAGCGCTGGCTGGCCAGCTTGACCATCGAGCGGAGCGAGCTCTGCTCTTGATCCAGGCTGAGCAAGAGAGGCAGCACCACGATGCGGCTGACTCCCCGGCCCACCAGGCTGCGAATGCCGGCCACCGGGTCGCGGCTGACCAGCACCGGCTGCCCCAGCGCCTCGGCCAGCGACTGAGCCAGGGAGGGGTCGGGGTCGAGACCCGCCAGGGCCAGCAGCGTGCCTTCCATCAGCAAAACCTTACGGCGATTGGCATCGGGGCCGGTTCGCAGCCCGGCGAATGGCCTCCTTCCCGGAGACCACACGTCAAGCGACCAGGTTCAGAGTCGCTCAATGGTCTGCCGGAATGGCATGTCGGCCAGCTCGCCTTCGATGAAGAGCGTGCCGTTGGCGGCCGGGGTCACGGTGGCCCGCAGACGATCGGGTCCGAGGTTGCCAGAGACCCGGTAGTTGCCGTTCGAGACGAGAGACACGCTCTCGTGAAGAGCTTTTCAATCAAATTTTCCGTTGATCAGGGCTATCTTTCCAGTGCTCGGGTCACGCCGCTCGAGCTCGTGGCGAAAGCCCATCCGGCCCGCGTGGCCCTCCACCAGAGCGCCCGTCTCGCGCTGCCGCACGCTGACCTGGATCTCCCCGGCCGAGGTCTCGCCCCCCACCGTGAAGCCTTCCGCGATCAGCGTACGGCTCATGGCAAAGGGTTTGCCGTCGATGGTACCCTCCACCCCCTGGCGATCCTGAACGTAATCGATCTGGTGGCCCATGGCCTCGAATGAGACCCGCACGTGGGCCTCGTCGCCCACCAGGGCGCGCACGAGCATGTCGGCGCCGGGAGCGAACATGGCCTCCTCGCACGTGTCGATGGGGGCAAAGTCGAAACGGGCCGGCAGGCGCTCCGAGCAGGGCGGTTGGATGGCGAGCATAGTCAGGTTATGCCACGGGCAAGGGTTTAGAGTTGTAACCGGGCTCTGAACATTCAGCCGGGTAGCACCGACCAGCGTCGCAGCTCGCCCGCCCCGGATGCTGCCGTCAGCTCGAGGCCCATGTCGGTCTTGCGAGCGGCCACCGCGCCCACCGCAAAGTCGAGCGGCAGCTCCAGACCCAGCACGCCCTCTCCGGCTGACGCGAGCTGCAGGCCTCCGCTGGAAGAGCGAAAGATCAGGTTGCGCCCGTCCGGTGCAAAGCGCACTTCCTCCGGCTGCCACTCCAGCTGTCGCTGCCAGACAGGCTCTCCCGTCTCCAGGCTCCACAGGGAGAGCCTGCGGTCGGCCGTGGCCACGGCCACCTGGCTCTGATCGGGGCTGACCGACAGGCTCAGCACCCCGGCCCCACAGTCGAGGATGCGCCGGGTCTTGCCCTGGGCATCCCACAGGCGCACGGTTCCGTCCTGGCTGCCGGAGACGAGCTCTCGCCCGCGATAGGCGACCGCCCGCACCCAGTGACCGTGTCCTTCGAGCTTGCGCTGCTGGCCGGACTTGAGATCGAAAACGTCCACCCCATGGTCGCTGGAGCCCACCGCCAGCTCCTTCTCGTCGGGGGAGAAGGCCAGCGCGTTGACCAGCCCGCCCACCTGAAAGCTCTGTGGGCTCCCCTCCTTGCGCTGTATGCGAACCTCGCCGTCGGCCGAGCCCGAGGCCAGCTGGTGGCCGGTGAGGGCCAGTGCCCTCACCGGGGTCTTGTGCCCGCTCACCTCGCTCAGCTTCTGGCCGTTCTCCAGGTCGAAAACCCGCACCCCGTGCTGACCTCGCAGGATGACCGCCGCCGCCATGCGCCGCCCCTGGAAAGCGGTGGTGCGCAGCCAGGGGCTATCGAGCTGGTGGTCGCGCTGGCTGAGCACCAGCCCGCTCGAGCTGGTACCGGTGGCTTCGGAGGCCTCGCTGAGGCGATGGGATGGGGCGTCCAGGCTGAAGCGACCCGGGCTCAACTCGCGCTCGAGCGTGTCTCGGGTGCGCTCGTAGAGCTGCTCAGCCCGCTCGGAGGTGGCCGCGATGGAGGTCATCCCGAACTTGCCATACTCGCGCAGGGCACCCAGCAGGTGGAAGGTGGTGCCCTCCTCCTCCCGGCCAGTATAGTGCAGTCCGTGGCGAGCGGCCACGTCCAAGACGTCACCCGGCAGGAAACCCTGGAACTGGGGCTGCTTCTCGTTGTCCGAGGCCCGGTAGGCGCGTACCCGGCCGGCATCGGTGAGGAAGGTGCCCGAGCCCTCGGTGCGGCCTCTGGTCAGCTGCTGCAGGGTCTCCCAGGGGTGGGTGGTGCCCCCTTTGCGCAGGTTGATCTCGATGGCCTGCACACCCCCGCCGGGAACGGCCATGAAGTCCACCGCGAAGCGCTCGCGACAGCCCTTGGCGGAGAGGTTCTCGCCGATTTTTCGGCAGTGCTCCATCAGCTCGGCGCGATACTCGGGCGCGGCCGGGAAGCGACTGCCCAGGTAGACCTGGCCGTCGGGCCCACCGAGCACCTGCTCGTGGGTGGAGACCACCTCGACCGATCCGTCGGGCAGGATCTTGGCCTGGGCGCTGGGCGAGGAGGTGGCGCCCTCCACGAAGCACTCGGCCAGCACACCCAGGTCCTCGAAACGACCCGAGAAGGTGATCCAGGATTCTTTCGGAGCCTGGTAGCGCATGTGATGAAGGGCGTCCTCGATGGCGTCGAGGCGCTCCTCGCGGGAAGTGCCGGGGGCGATCTCGGGCAGCTTCAAGATGGCGTTGCCCTCGCCCGAGAAGCCTTCGTTCAGCTTGACCACCATCTTGCGGGCCGACGGGTTGCGCTCCATGACCAGGTCGATCTGCTCGGCCAGCTCGGCGGCCGAGCGCACCAGCGGCGTGCCATCGGGGTGGGGCACCTGGCATTCGGCGAAGGTCTGGCGGCTGCCCGACTTGGTGCCCCATTCCAAAAGCGAAGGGTCGGTGGCGTAGAGGGGGATCCCCAGCTCGGTGGCCACCTGCTTCTCGGCCAGCGAGCTCACGAAGCAGGTCATGCGAGGATAAGGACCCATGGCCTGGCGCACCTTCTCCATGGTGGCGTGGCTGGACAGAAGCTTCTGGCTCAGGGGGGTGGGGCTCTGATCCCCCACCGACACGAAGTGCACCTGGCGATCCGACCAGCTGCGCTCGGGCAGATACTGCAAGTAGTATTCAGCGATGCTGGGGTGGACCGGAGCCGAGCTGACGAAGACCACCTGGTCGGCCAGGGTCTCGTGCAACTGGCGCTCTTCGTAGAGGGCCGCTCCGGTGACTTTGGCCAGCTCTCGAGGATCGAGGCTGAGGGACGGCACCACCACGTTGGTGCCGAACTTTTCGACTGTCGTCGCTGACAGATCGACCGGCGGCTCCTCCCTGGTGCCCGCGGGGCGAGGACGAGCCCAGAGGTGGCCCCCCGCTCCCGAGGACACGACTCCTGGATTCATTGCAGATCACCTTCCTTGCGGCCCCATCAACTCACAATGGCCCGAAAGAAGCCTGAAAAATGGATCCGGGAGGGTCAGCTCAGCCAGGCATCCAGGTCGCGGTCCAACCGACCGAGCTCGGACTCCAACTCGGCCGTCGTGCCGAATCGATCCTGCTGCAGCTCCCCCTCGAGAGCCTCCAGAGCCCGGGTCACTCCCTGGGCTCCCAACATGGCCACCGAACCCTTCAAACCGGCAACCGCTCCGAGAGCCTGAGCGCGGTTTCGCTCTTTGAGCCCGGTCTGCAGAGTCTGGAGTTGTCCGCTCAGGCCGGCCCGAAAGACGCGGGCCAGCATGGCAACGTTCTCCAGGCTCCCTCCCACCCGGGCCAGAACCGCTTCGCGGTCCAGAGCCGGCTCGCGGAGGGCCAGCGGCAGGCTGAACCAGAAGGTGCTGCCCTGACCGGCCGGGCTGTCCACTCCGATGCGACCGCCGTGCCGCTCCACCACGAGCCGGCAAAAGGTCAGTCCCAATCCGGTGGAATAGGGCCGTTTTTCTCCCTGCACGAATTTGTCGAAGATGCGCTCGGCCAGCTCGGGCGGAACACCCGGACCGCGATCGGAGACGCGCACCACCGCCTGCCCACCGAGCAACCCGGTGGATACCGTCACCCGGGAGCCCTCGGGGGTGTAACGCAGGGCGTTGGCCACCAGGTTGGCCAATACGCGCCGCACCAGCTGGCCATCGCAACGGACCTCGAGGGGCTCGGCGGGCTCGACCTGCAGTCGGCCATCGGCCCCGACCAGAGCCGAGCCCTCACTCACCAGTTCGGCCAGCACGTGGCTGCCAAGCTCGAGAGGAAGCTCTTCTGACTCCAGGCGCGAGACATCCAGAATGGCCGAAACCATCTCCACCAGGGTCTGGGCCAGGGATGTCAGCTGGCCCAGCGCCTCGCGCTGCAGATCGTCAAGCTCGGTCAGGCTGCGCTCCAGCACCCGGGTGTAACCCACGATGCCGGTCAGCGGAGTGCGCAGGTCATGCACCAGCATGTGGGTCAGATTGTCGCGCAGCTCCTCCAGTTTGCGCAGCTCCTGGTAGTTGGCCTGCATCTGGTCATACTGACGCTTGATGTGAACGGCATTCTTCACCCGCAAGGAGACCTCGCGGGGGTCGAAAGGCTTGGGTAGAAAGTCGTTGGCTCCGGCCTCGATACCCAACAAGCGGTCGTTGCGCTCTTCCAGCGAGGTGACCAGCAGCACGGGGATGTTGGCCGTCTCGGGACGAGACTTGAGAATGCGGCAGACTTCGAACCCGCTCATTCGGGGCATCATCACGTCCAGCAGAATGGCATCCAGGTGCTGGTTGGCGGCCACCTCCAGGGCCTCGCGCCCGTCCTCGGCCTCAAGCAGCTCGTGACCGTCGGCAGCCAGGGCCTGCCGCAGCATCAATCGGTTGCCCGGGTCGTCATCCACCAACAGCACCGTCCCGGTCTGGACAGTCCGCCCGGCGCCGGCAATGACCGCCAGGGCCTGGCCCACCTTCTCGCAATCCGACTCCAGCTGATCCACCAGCTCCCGGGCCCCCTCCAGCTGGCCCTCCTGACCCATCTTCTCCAGGCGCTGCGCCAGTCGGGCAGCCGGTGCGGCGGCCAGATTGAGCAGCAAGCCCTTCAGGCCGTGTGCCTCGCTGGCCACTCTCGCCGCGTCCTGTCGCTCCAGGGCGCGGGAGAGCTGGGTCAACTGCTCGGGACAACTGCTCGCAAACAGGTCCGAGAGCGTGTCGATGACCTTGCGGTTGCCGCCAACACGGCCCATGAGCTCAGCCTCGTTGAGCACCTCTTGCTCGGCCTGCCGCGGAGTCTGCACGGGTGGGGCTTCTCCCCCTCCCAGCAAGGTCCGCACCAGGGCCGCTTCATCAATGGGCTTGGAGAGGTAACCATCCATGCCAGCTTCCAGGCAGCGCTCGCGATCGCCCTTGAGGGCATGGGCGGTCAGGGCGATGATGGGGATTCGCTTGCCGGTGCCGGCTTCGCGCTCGCGAATGGCGGCGGTAGCCTCGATGCCGTCCATGTGGGGCATCTGCACGTCCATCAGCACGACATCGAAACTTTCCGAAGCATGGAGATCCACCGCCTCCTGCCCGTTGGAAGCCACCCGCACCCGATGACCCAGCCGCTCGAGCATCATCAGCGCCAACCTCTGGTTGATGGCGTTATCCTCGGCCAGCAGGATGCTCAGCCCGGGCATCTGGTACGTTTCCGAGCTCGGAGCGCTGCGCGGTGCGACGCTCGTTCCCATCGACTCGAGCAGCACGTTGTACAGCTCGGACTGGTTGATGGGCTTGGTGAGGAAGGCTCGCACGCCCAGCGAGCGGCAGCGAGCCGAGTCGCCCTTGAGACTGGAGGAGGTCAGCATCATGATGACCGATCCGCGGGCAGGACGTTCCTCGCGAAGCTTCTCGATGAGCTGGAAGCCGTCCATGTGGGGCATGTGGGCGTCGGTGAGGATCAGGTCGAACCCCTGCCCCTCACGCTCGGCGGTCAGCACGGCCTGGAGGGCGGCTGGCCCGTCCTCGGCCAGGGTGGGGCGCATGCCCCAGCTGTGCAACATCTCCTCGAGCAGCCGACGGTTGGTGGCGTTGTCGTCCACCACGAGCACCCGACACCCTTGCAGGCTAGGCTGCCCAGAAGCCCCCAGCTCCGGTTCGTCGTGGCGCTCGAACTCGACCGAGAAGCGAAAGGCGCTGCCCTGACCGGGCTGGCTCTCAACCCAGATGCGACCGCCCATCATGTCCACCAGACGGCAGCAGATAGCCAGGCCCAGCCCGGTGCCCCCGTAGACCCGGCTCATCGAGCTGTCGGCCTGGGAGAAGGCTGTGAAGATCAGCTCTTGCTTCTCTGGAGCGATGCCGATGCCGGTATCGATGACGGAAAAGCGCAGTCCGGCCTTGCGCTCGTCGAGATGCTCGAGCTCGACCCGCAGCGTCACCTCGCCCTGATCGGTGAATTTGACAGCGTTGCCCACCAGATTGAGCAAGACCTGGCGCAGGCGCACCGGATCCGCCACCAGGCTGTCGGGCACATCGCGGTCGACATGACAGGCAAGCTCGAGACCCTTTTCGTGGGCCCGCAGGGCCACCGACTTGAGAGCGGCGTCGAGCAGGTCTCGCAACTGCACCGGAATCGGGTCGAAGTCGAGGGCTCCGGCTTCGATCTTGGAGAAATCCAGGATGTCGTTGATGACGGTCAGCAAGATCTCGGCCGAGGTAGAGACGGCGTTGAGATACTCGCGCTGCACCACGGTCAGGTGGGTATCCAGCGCCAGCCGGGTCATGCCGATGATCCCGTTCATCGGGGTGCGAATCTCGTGGCTCATGTTAGCCAGGAACTGGCTCTTGGCCCGGCTGGCCTCGAGCGCCTGATCGCGAGCGGTCTCCAACTCGGCGGTGCGTTCAGCCACCCGTTGCTCGAGCGAGAGATTGGCTTCGTAGAGCTCGCGCGTCTTCTGCTCGGCGATCTCCTCTGCCTGTTTGCGAGCGGCTCGCTCGCGCGCCAGCCGACGCTCGAGTCGCTCGAGGTCGCTCACGTCTTCTGCAGCTCGAACCGAGCTGAGGTGCCCGACACTCCGGGCAGGTCGTGGCGGACCAGCTCGACGTTCTCCTGGTAGTGGGCGATGCATCCCCGAATCAGGCCCTCGGCCAGGTCGGCAAAGGGGCGGGCCGAGGAGTAGGTCAGCACCATCTTGCCGTTGCCATCGCGCTGGCACTGAAAGCTGGGCAACTCTGCGTCGGGGTAGAGCTTGCGCACTTCCACGTGAATGTAGCCTTCGACCCGCTCAAGCAGGTCGTAAGCCGAGCCTGCCTCGGTGAAGAAGGTGGGATACTGGGCCACGAAACGCCCCAGCAAGTGGTTGCCGAAGGTCTTCAAGAGATCGGGCACGGGGGTGTTGGTCAGTTCGCTCAATCGCACCACCAGGGTGACCATTTCCTGGTGATCATAGGTTCCCAGCGCGGTGTAAGCGCCGCCGGAAGCCAGCTCGCAGTCGTCCAGCAATTGATCGGCCGTGTCGGCTCCGATCTTGCTCTCGACCATTTCTAGAAACTCGGTGAAAACGACGCCTTTCATGGATAGCCTCCCACGTTGGTCTGGGATGATTCCCAGCCACCCCGACGGGATCCTGTCTGCGGGAGGCTCCTGGCCTGCGTGCGAAGCTGTCAAGATGGACCATCTGGCAATGGGCGGATTGTTGGCGACCCTGGGCCCGCTGTTGCTGGTCCAGGGACAGGCCGTGCGCCGCCGGACTCCCCTCCTGCCCGTCTGCGGGAATGACCAGGGGATGGAGCCCGGCCAGGGCCGAGCCGTCCGACTGGGGCTGCTGGGCGACTCCATCATCGCCGGAGTGGGCGTGAGCGCTCAGGCCGAAGGCCTGTCGGGCCGGCTGGCCTGGCACCTGGCCCGGGCCACCGGCCGTCCGGTAGAATGGCGCTGCGTGGGCCTCAATGGCGCCCGGGCCCAGGACCTGCTCGAAGTCGAGCTGCCCCTGGAGCAGCCCGACCTGGTGGTGGTCTCGGCCGGCGTGAACGACGTGCTGCGGCTGACCAGCGGCAACGCCTTCCGCCGTCACCTGCAGGCCCTGGGCCGACGCTGGGGCAGCCAGCCCATTGTGCTCGCCGGACTGCCCGACTTTGCCTGCTATCCGGGCCTTCCCCGCCCGCTCAAGGACGTAATGGCCTGGCGCAGCCGCACCCTGGTCCGGGCCGCCCAAAGGCTGGGCCCGCCCTGGACGATCTACGGCCTGATTCGCCCCCTGCAGGCCGAGGAGTTCAGTCCCGACCTGTTTCATCCCGGCCCGCGGGGCTGCGATGCCTGGGCCCGCGAGCTGGCGGAGGTGGTATGTGCGAGACTCCCTTTGAGCTGAGCGGCCACCTTGACGAAGATCATTGTGGCTCTGGCTCCCCCGCAGTATGGTCTTTCAAGTCACAGGAGGAACCAACAGATGGAGACATCGGAGCAGAACGCCCTCAGGTCCAGCCTGCGCCCCGCGGCCCTGGGCCTGATCCTGGCCACAATCACGATCCTGTATGGCCAACTCATGGGGATCGTGTTCGGGCTCAACGAGGACCTCATCAAGGGCCAGCTGGAAGCATCCGCCGCCCCGGTGCGAGAGTCGGTTTACAACAATGACGAAGCTGCCATCAAGGCGGTCCAGGAGAAGTCCTGGAAGTACATGCAGCGCGCCCACCTGCACGCGGGTGGCATGGGTACGACCGCTTTCGCACTGATCATGCTCGTCTGCCTGCTCGGCCTGCCCGGGCGGGTGAGCGGCGCCATCAGCCTGGGCCTGGGCGGAGGTGGGCTGGGCTACTCGGTCTTCTGGATGTGGGCCGGCTTTCTGGCCCCCGGTCTGGGCAGCACCGGGGCCGCCAAGGAGTCGCTCCGATGGCTTGCGATGCCGTCCTCGGGAGCCTTTGTCCTGGGCACGGTGGCCGTGCTGGTCGTGCTCGTCCTGGCCATGCTCCGGGGCCGCCCCCGAAGCGGATAGGGGTATCGAACAGAACTTCGTTTTTTGTACCCGGGTATCGGACATTTGTTCGATCCAGAGACTTCCGGCCCAGGCTGAGTCGAGCTCGCCCGTTACAGGAAGAGCTTCACGGCCCGATCGGCCTCGCGCACTCCGCTGACGTAGGCCCCGTTCACGGAGGCAAAGAGCTTTCGCTCGGTAGCCTCCCCGGCGAAGAGCAGGCGCCCCACGGGCCTGGCCAGGACGTCGTAGTCGTTGAGGGTGGAGCCCACCGGAACGTAGGAGTAGCTTCCCAGCGTGAACTTCTCCTGAGACCACCGGCTGACCCGCACCGCCTCCGGATCGGCCAGCTTTCCGCCCACGATCTTCCTGAGCACGGCCATGGCGCGATCGGCCTGCTGGCTGTCGGAAAGAGCCTCCAGCTCTCAGCAGGTTCAAAAAGGGAGCCAGCCATAGGAGTCGGAGTGCGATTCGTGAAAACTCTCAGCATGGTCAAGCCGCGCCCGTTCTCCACATCCGAGTATTACCTGATGGCTGACCACGGCATGTTTCACGGCGAGCGCGTCGAGCTGTTGGGCGGGGCGGTGGTGGCCAAGAGCCCCCACAATCCGCCCCACTGCAATTCCGTAACCCGCGCCAACGGGCTCCTGGTCAGGACCTTTGGCGAGGGCTATCTGGTGCGCTGCCAGCTGCCGCTCAGCCTGGGTGAGGGCAACGAGCCCGAGCCCGACTTCGCCGTGGTGACCGAGGCCATGATGCACGGCATCACGCGCCATCCGACTCGCCCTCTCCTGGTCATCGAGGTCTCGGACAGCTCGCTCGGATACGACCGCAAGGAAAAGGGCAGCCTGTACGCAGCCGCCAGCATCCAGGACTACTGGATCGTCAACCTGGTTGACCACCGGCTCGAACGCTACACGCGGCCGCGCAAAGACGCCAGGGCTCCTTTTGGTTGGAGCTACGCTGTCAGGGAAGTCTTCAAGCCCTCGGAGGAGGTTGCCCCGCTGGCAGAGCCCGAAAGGCGGGTACAGGTGGGCAAGCTTTACTAAATTTAAATTCGCGGCGGCGAGACCAGATCAAAGAGAAAGCCCCCGAGAGCCTCGGAGGCTTGATGTTTGGCGGAGAGCGAGGGATTCGAACCCCCGTCAGAGTTGCCCCTGAGGCGGTTTTCAAGACCGCTGCCTTCAACCACTCGGCCAGCTCTCCGTGCTCACGCCTGGTTCTGCGCTGCGCAGGCGCCCTCCTACTATAGCATGTCCTTGCCCGGTGTGATCCGGTCCAGGTTGGTGGCCTTCTTGCGCACGTCGCGCTCGGCGGCGCCGGGGGCCAGCTGAGTGATGTGGGTCATCTTGAAGGTGGGCTTGCCTTCAGCGTCCTCCACCCGAACCAGCCCGTGGCCGGGGGCGAAGTAGGCCGTTTCGCTGACCTCCACGGCCGGATTGGTGCGGCGCACCTTGAGACATTGGAACTTGTCGAAGCCCAGGTCGACGACGGCGTTCATCTCCAGCACCTCGCTCTGCCAGGTGTCTGTCTTCCAGGTCGTGCCTACGGACAGGTCGTTGGGCAGCCACAGCTCCTCCTCGTCGGGGCGCGAGTCTGCCACCCGGTAGAGGCCGTCCTCGCGAGCCACGTAGTGGTAAACCTCGTCTGCTCCGGAAGCGTTTTCGACCTGGCTGCGCAAGATGCCCGTGCGCAGGATGCCCGTGGTGGCGGTCACGCTGGCGGCCTCGCCGTCGGGATAACGGGCCTCGAAGACCTGCACCAGATCGAGGCCAGGCAAGAAATACTGGGCCATGCTCTGGTTGAGCGGTGAGCCGACGGTGTAGTAGGGTCGATGTAGCACGCGCTGGGAAGGCTCGCCGTCGGAGGGTGTCACCGTGAGGGTGAGCTCGAACATGTCCTTGGAAACGCTGGCCGTGACCGTGGCCTCCCCCTCGGCGGGAGAGCTGAGCGTGCCGGCCAGATCCTCATCGCCCTGGCCTGCCTTCAGGATGAGCGTGGCCGACTCGGCGGGCAGCGAGGCGACCAGCTCGTCGCCCGAAAGGTCGAGGTGGATCGTATCCAGGCTCGGACCGCCCACGGGCAGCCACACGCCCGAGAACTCCTCCAGCGGAATCTGGAACCGCTCCGAGGTCTGCGAGGGGCTGGGCTCGGGAGTGGAGCTCATCTCGGGGTCGGGCGCGGGCTCGGGGGGGGTGGCGGTCGGCTCGGAAATGGGACTGGGAGTGTTGAGGGCCGTGGATACGGGAGGCTCGATCTTCCTCCGCTCGACCACATACAGGATGCCGCCGATCACCAGC
>CAZWUN010000059.1:1380-19366 GCA_964637145.1 uncultured Burkholderiales bacterium | reverse complement strand
AGTCTCGCCCCACCGCCGGTCCCCCAGGCCAGTCCGCCTCCGCAAGCCAGCCCGACCCCGCCCGAGTTGGAGCCCGCGCCCGTCTCCAGCCCGCCCCTCATCGAGGCGCAAGATCTCGAGGCCATGGCCTTGATGGACCAGACCCTGGTGATGGAAGCGCCTCCCCCGATCAAGCCCCCGAGGCGGTCTCTCTCGATCCCTCCCAGAGCCCTCCAGGTGGGCGGCGTGGTGCTCTTCATGCTGCTCGCCTTCACGGCTGGCCGCATGTCCAGCAAGAGCGCCGGCCCGGCGAGCCCCAGTCCCAGCCTGGCCATCGCCACGCCCAGCCCGGTCGCGACGCTGCGCGAGGCCCCGCCCCCGGTGGCCCTGAACCCCCGGCCCAGCCCCTCCAAAACGGTCAAACCGAGCCCCAAGCCCACTCCAAAGCCGCGGGTCGAGCCCACCCAGAACATCCCGCTCAAGCCGAACTACCCCCAGGCGCGGCCCAAACCCCAGGAAGAGCCGGAATCAGGCCTCGGCCCGGCCCCGGAGGTGCAAAAGCTGGAGGACGGCAGCACCCACGTGGTCATGCCCGAACTGGGCATGGAAGTGTTCGTGCCCCCCGACTACCGGGGCAGCCGGCCTCGCTGGACCTCCAAGTCCGGCTCCATCCAGTTTCGCCGCAACGAGCCCTTTGGCGAGAGCCGGCTGGAGATTCAGGTGAGCGCCGGCTCGAGTGCCCCCCGGCTGCGTCGGGCAGCCGAGACCAGCTTGAAGCGCAACTGGACCAGGGTGACCCACGAAGGGGTTGACCTGGTACACCTCGACCGGCGCGGGGCCCAGGGGATGGCCTGGTTCGGCGCGCTGCACGACCCGGATGGCAGCGTGGTGCTGGCCCGGGTCACCTACAGCTGGATCGGCATGAACTTCGAGCCGGACGACTTCAAGCGGGCCGCCCACGACATCCGCCGTCGGACGGTGCTACCTTAAAGCTTCCTCGACCCGGGTGAAGAGGAACGTCTTTCTCTTGAACTCTGTCGGGCGCGGCGAGCCCGGAGTGTTGTCCGACAGGCGCAACTTGCCCTCGGACGTGAGCTCGAGGATGGTCTGAATACCGTGTCGGTCGCCCTCGGGCCAGATATCGAGATGGGCCGGCTTCACGGAGAAGTCGACCCGATACCTGGCCTTCTCGACCCTGCCCCGGTCGTTGCCCTCCTGCACCTCGAGGGTGAGGTCTTCGCGAAAGGTTACCCGGATGCGCTCGTCTTTGTCCCACATCTCCCAGCTTCCCAGCAGGAGCTTCTCGGGGGGAACCGGCGGCACGGTGCGCGGCAGCACGAACCAGAGCGCCAGGGCCGTGGCCGTCACCAGGAAGAGCAGGTCGGGCAGGCGCGATCTCATCTTGCTGAGTTCGACGCCGAGCCGAGGGATTTCTTCCCCCACGAGGGATAGGCCCATGGCGACGGGAACTTTCCAGCAGACATGGCGCGATTTCTCTACAAGGCCAAGGACAAAGCCGGGCGCGTACGAAGCGGCAGCGTCGACGCGGCCAGCTATGCCGAGGCCAAGAAGTCGCTGGTGGCCCAGGGCCTGGAAGTCAGCATGCTCAACGAGGCGGGCGGGCCCAGAGCGGAGGGCGCTCCCCTGCCCGTTGCCATTGAGCCTCCCGCCCGAGAGGGCAACCCCTGGCCGCTCCGGCTGCTGGCGGGGTTTGGACTGCTCGGCGCCGTGGCGATGGCAGTCTGGTTGGTCCCTGGCCACAAGAGCACGGGCGCGGCCAGTGATCTGGCTCTCCAGCCGGGAGAGGCTACGCGCGAGGTGCGCGTGCGCGGCCAGGTGGAGTTGCTCCGGCCGGGCTCTTCCTCGCGACCGGAAGAGTTGCTCAAGGACGTCCGGATTACCCTGATTTTTCCCGAAGTCCCAACCGAGAAGACGCTCTATCACTCCGACCTGGAAATGTCCTCGAGCGGCGCCTTCGAAGGGAAGATCTTCTTTCTGAGCACCCAGCCCCCGCGCCAGGCCGACGTTTCG
The DNA here is from genome assembly GCA_964637145.1 of uncultured Burkholderiales bacterium. Classification (GTDB taxonomy): domain Bacteria; phylum Vulcanimicrobiota; class Xenobia; order Xenobiales; family QWHO01; genus QWHO01. The sequence continues at coordinate 17,356 of CAZWUN010000059.1, read as the reverse complement.
GTGCGGGCGGCGGGCTTCGAGACGGCTCGCAAAACCCACTTGAATGTGACCGACAGCCAGGGACAACTCCAACTGGAAATCCCCCGCCTGACGATGAAGAGCCGCAAGGGCTACATGCCGGTTCCCGGCCAACCCGGGGATACCCCGGCGGGGGGCGACGAAGAGGTCGAGGACTAAAACCGTCAGCGACTGAGCCTACCAGCCTCCGTCCCCTTCGTCGTCGCCTTCGCCCTCCCCATGGCCGTCGCCATCACCGTCGCCTTCGCCGTCGCCGTCGCCATCGCCGTCGCCATCACCATCGCCGTCGCCGTCCCCATCGCCGTCGCCGTCCCCGTCGCCATCACCATCGCCGTCCCCGTCACCGTCCCCATCGCCGTCCCCGTCGCCGTCCCCATCCCCGTCGCCGTCCCCATCGCCGTCCCCATCGCCATCGCCATCCCCGTCGCCGTCCCCATCGCCGTCACCGCTGTAGTAAATGCCGTCGTCGACGTCCTCTACATCGAGGTCGTAGCCCTCCTCAACCAGGCCCTGGAGGCTCCAGGCCCGCAGGCCCTCACTGGGGGCATTGTAGAGGGAAACGTCATAGTGGATGGCCGACTGGTTCTTGACCAGCACATTGAAGCCCTTGATGGCGCCGTAAAGCTCGCTCTGGCCATCCAACTCGGCCACCAGGCCGGCGCCAGCCGTGACCAACCAGGCCTTGCTGGTCCCGGTCATCTCGAACTTCTGGGCGCTGAACGGGGCGCCGCTGCCCACAAAGAACACCCGCAGATTGGAAGGCGTGCCTTCGTTGTTGGCCACCGTCCCGTTGTTCAGGGCGAAGGTCTCTCCCACATAGAGATGCACCACGCCGGCCGGCACGACTTCGAGCGTGCCTCCGGTGATCACGAAGTTGTCTTTGAAGTAGTAAGTTCCCGGGGCCAACCGTAGCAACCCGCCGCCGCTCACGTCACAGCTGAGATACGAGCCCGGAGTGAGGTCCTGCACTCCGCCCGCCAGGACGACCGGTGCAGTGGCGCTGTTGGGATTGTAGGGAGGACGGAAGCGCGGCACGCGCTTGAGGCGAGAGTTGGCCTGCTTGTTCCCGGTGACGACCACATCGGGCTCGATCTTGGTCGAGTCGGCGTAATTGCCCAGCGGCCCATAGAGAACGTGACCCTGGATGCGCACCTGGCGCCGCAACTCGATGGAATCCTTGATCCCGTTGGTGATGATGTTGCCCCGCCGGCCGTTGCGATAGGAAACCGCGTAGGGTCCCTCGGACGACTTCCAGCCATCGGTCTTGGACTGGTCCCACATGCCCACGAAGTTCGTTCCCAGGGCCGCGTGGTTGAAGAAAGTGTCGCCCAGGTATCCCAGGCTGGCGATGTTCACCGACAGGACCCGGGCCGAGCTGGTGCTGACCTGACCGGTGATGCGCAGGTACACCAGGTTCTCAGGGATGACCGTGCCGTCGGCCGCCGTCCAGGAAGGCGTTCCGAGCCGTCCGGCCCAATTGTTATCCACCCGAATCGTGTAGCTGCACACGGAGTCGCCGGGCAGAGGAACGTCGGTCAGGGTGACGCCCGGGTCCCAGTTGTTGTCGGCATTCAGCTCGCGCAAGCAGACCTGGATGGCGGCCTTGGCGGCAAAGTGCGCCTTTTTGAGCAGGTAGTCGTCAGAGTTGGCTCGCAGGCGCATGTTCGCCTGGACCCCGATGCCGGCCGCCACCATCGCGAAGACCGAGGTGAAAAGCAAGACCACCGCCAGGGCCCCGAAACCCGGCGAACGTTTGCGTTTAAGAACGAGTCTGATCGACCGCAAGACAAGCCTCCATCGCGCCTAATTCCTGACGAAAACCTTGGACCGGATCTCCAGACCGTGAATCTTGCCGTAATGATTGTGTTTCACCAGGACCGAGAGCTGGACGGGCCCGGCCGGGGTGAGCTCGGGAGTAAAGGATTCCACGTAGTGAGCCACGACTTTCGGCGTCAGGCCGGGATTATCCCGCACCGAAGAGACGGACGGGGCAGGCGGCACGTCGATGGCCGGGGTCGGCAGGGGAAGCACCTTGCGCACCAGACAAGCCGTCCCGCTGCCCGCAAAATCCGGGTCGCGGTAGTAGCAGACGTACTTGTGCCACTGGAGGCGCCCCCGCGAGTCGAAGGTGATCCTGCTGCTCATGTCGCGAGGGGAGGCGAAGACCATCGCATCGGGCTCCACGTTGATGGCGTAGCGGTTGGACTCGGTCAACTCGCGGGTCATCTGGCCGAGGCTCTGGAGCGCCTCGCGCTGCATGTCCAGCCGAAGCTCGCTGTTGCGCAGATACTGGTTGTTGGCCACCATCACGGCCAGCACTCCCAGCATCAAGAGCCCGAGCAGGCCCGAGCAGACCAGCAGCTCGACCAGGCTGGCGCCCCGTCTGGATTCAGCTCTGCCAGTAAACATAGCTTACCAACCGGGTCTCCTTGGTCTCGCTCCCCTCCGTCCATGTGACCTTGACCGTCACCTCCTTCAAGTCCGGGCCCGTCGGGCCGCTGGTATCGACCACCTCCACTTCGTAGTAGTAGTCCACCGGAATTTCGACGTCGTTGAGAATCCGCTTGACCTGGACGAGGGTCTTGGGGATGGGCTCCACTTTGAAGGCCAGACCCTGCTGGTCTTCCATGATGGCCTCGGCCAGGTTGGCCGCCACCAGAGTGTCCTGCGACTTTTCGATGGCCTTGGTGTGAATGACCCAGACCCCCATCAACGAGATGACCACGCCTCCAAACAGAGTGATCGCGATCATCATCTCGAGCAGGTTCATGCCGCGGCGCGACAACAGGCATAGACGCATCAGAAATCAGGATAGCACCGTGCCGGGCGGTTTTCTACCTGGCGACCCGTTTGTAGACCCGAGTTTTTTTGTCGGTCGAAGTCAGGCTCAGGTCATCGCCAGTGACCCGGAACTCATAAGAGCGCGTGAAGGGCCGACGCCTCAAACCGGACAGATCGAGCCGGGTTCCTTCGGCCACCTTCCAGCGACCGGCCTCCACCACGCGCCTCTGGCGACGGTCACGTTCATCGCGCGAGCTCGAGCGGATCCAGCGCACCGCCAGATAGGCTCCACTGGAGTCGAACACGAACGTATTGACCTTGCCCACCCCGACGTTGGCGGTCCATTTGCCGAACAACTCCTCGGGCTTGACGTCCTGGGGCTTGGCCCGACCGTAGACGACCTTCTCGCCCCCCGGATAGGTCAGCTCCAAACCCTTCGGGGTGAGAGCGGCCTGCCAGAGGTTGCGCATGGTGGCGTCCCCGGTGATCTCCTCCACCAGGATCGTCTTCTCGTCGAGCACCGCGTAGCTCCCCACCAGAGCCCGGTCATCCACCCGGCAGACCATGCCGTGGCTGAACATCACCCAGCCCTCGTTGCCCTTGAGCCAGCGACCCTGGATCTCGGTGCCCAGGTCGGGGCCTGCCTTCCCGCAGCTGGCGCAAAGCATGCCGAGGAGCAGGAGAGGTAAACAGAAAGCCAGGCGGGTCACGCCAGGAGATTCTCGCAGCCCTGGGAATCCTCCTGGAAGGTGGCGCTACGCAAGGGGATCCTCATTGTGATTCTGCTCCTCGGGATGGGTCTGGTGGCCAGCCAGACGGGCACGTCTTCCCCTCCTGCGGCCCACGGCTCCACACCCGAGCCGCCCCCCGGCCTGGCCGCCTACCTGGGCGTTCCGCAATTTGATCGGCCCCGCTGGGATCCGGCCGGCAAGCGGCTGGCCTTCCTCAGCCAGCAGCGACTCTACCTGCTGGAGCCGCCCTCGTCGCCCCGCCCCCTGGCCCGCTCGCTGGCTGTGCGGGCCTTCTTCTGGACCTCCGATGGAGAGGCCCTGATCTGCGAGGCGGTCGAGCGCTCGCTCACCCGTATCTATCGCCTGCGGGTGCGAGACGGCCTGCTCGAGCCGCTCACCCCGGCCGATCGTAATTGCCACCACCCGGTGCTCCAGGCCGGCCGCCTGGCCTATTCTGACGACGAGTCGCTGCAAATCCTGAGGCTGTCCGACCGGCGGGTCCGAAAGCTCTACTCGGGTCCGGGCCGGCTCCTGCCGGTTCGATTCAGTCCCGATGGCACGCGCCTGCTGGCCGTGGCCGAGCGCTCCAGTCTGGCCAGCGACCTTCTCTCCATCGACCTGGAGACGGGCCAGGCCCGCATCCTGGCTGCGGGGTCCCGCTTTGTCGAGCCACGCTGGCGAGGAAACCGAAAGGTGCTGGCCCTCACCGACAGGGATTCCAACCTGCTGTCCCTGGCCGAGCTCGACCTGAAGAACGGGCAGTGGAGCACCCTGGTCAGCGCCCCCGGAGAGGTGGAGAGCTATGCCTGGCGCGAGGACGGTCTGCTGGCCTATCTGGTCAACCAGGAAGGGCGCTCGCAGCTCTTCCTGGGCGGGGAACCGGTCAGTCTGCCCGAGGCAGTGGTGCGCAACCTCGCCTTTCGGCCGGACGGCCAGCTTGCCTACTGGCTTTCCGGGCCAGAGCAACCCGGCTCGGCCTGGCTGCTGGACCCCGAGACCCGAAAGGCGCAGCGAGTCCTGGGGCCATCCGCGGCCCACCTGAAGCTGGTCAGTCCTCGGCGCGTCCACTACCCGGGAGCCGGGGGCCTGTCGATCCCCTCGCTGGTCTATGCCGGCCCCCCGGGCTCCCCGGCCCTGGTCATGCTGCACGGGGGACCGGCCAACCAGTCCCGTCCCGAGTTCCACCCCCTGCTCCAGTATCTGGCCAGCCAGGGCTACACGCTGCTCCTGCCGGACTACCGCGGAAGCCTGGGTTATGGGCGCGAATTCCTGGCCGCCGACGACGGCCCCAAGCGCACCCTGGCGGTAGACGACGTGGTGGCCGCGGGGACTTACCTGCAGGCCCGGGGCCACGGTCGGCTGGCCCTGGCCGGCTACTCCTACGGGGGCTTCCTGGCCCTGGCGGCGCTGGCCCGCGCGCCCGAGAAGTTCGGCGGCGCGGTCAGCCTGTCGGGCATCTCGGACCTCTCGTCCTTCGTGCAGAGCGTCCCGGGCCGTAGCTGGACGCGGCGCGAGGAGTTCGGCGACCCCGAGCTGGACAAGAGCGTGCTCGAGGAGCTCTCTCCCCTGCACCAGATCCCTCGCTTTCAGCGCCCCCTGCTGATCATCCACGGCGACCAGGATACCCGGGTTCCGGTCCAGGACGCCCTGCGCTTCGTGGCCGAGTTGAAAACGGCCGGCGCTTCCGTCGAGTTCGTCCGTCTCGAGCGCGAAGGCCACGGGCTCACGCGCGAGCAGGGTCGTCGGGCGGGCTATGAGGCGATGGTAGACTTCCTGGCCCGCGTCACGGCCCGGTGAGCCAGGAGCGCCGGGTCGCGGCCGCTCTCTATCTCTGGTTCTATGTCACCTTCGTGCACTGGTACCGCCTGCCCCGTCAGGGCTCGCTTTCGGCTTCGAGCCTGGAAACCTGGCCACTGGGGGGGCTCTCTCTCTGGGGCGACCTCCTCTCCCCCTTCTGGAATCGCCCCTGCCTCTATCTGCTGTGCATGGCCTCGCTGACAGGATTCTTCTGGATGCTGCTGCCGCGTGCCCGGCTCGAGCAGGCGCTGCCGGGGCTGCTGGCCCTGCTGCTCTTCAAGCTGGCCCTGGTGGCGGCCGATATGCGCCTGCTCAGCCCCGCCCACAACGCTCACCTGTGGCTGACAGCCGCTTTCCTGCTCACGCGTCCCCGGCTCTTCTTCATGCGAGTGACGCTGGCGGCCCTGGCCCTGGGCGCGGCTCTGGAAGGCGGGTATGTCTTTCTCTACCTGGCCGCCGGAGGCAGCTTGCTCGCGCTGACGCCGCAACGCCGGGCTGGTCAGCTGGGAGTGGCGCTTTACCTGGCCGTGCAGTCTGGCATCTGGTGGTGGCGAGGGTTGACCGCCCCGGTCAGCCACACCAGCTTCGAGGACAGCGGGTTCTTGCTGGTGGCCGGTGCGCTGATCCTCATTCCGTGCCACCCCTCGGGAGAACGAAGGAGCTGGCCAGGCTGGGTGCTGCTGGGCATGCTGCTGCTGGCTCAGCTCAGCCTGGTGCTGGGCCGTCCTCTGACGGGTGAAGGGCGCTGGCTCGACTTCTGGGAGCCCGAGGCCCCTCGGCGGGTGCTGGCCCGCTACAGCTTCGAGCACGACGGCTTCGACCGCTGCGAGGTGCTGGCCGAGATGCCCCTTCCGGCCAGTTGGACCGACCGTCCCCGGGTGCGCCTGCAGGCCCAGATCTTCAGCGACTCCGCCCTGGTGCGCGACCTCAAGCGCCTGGACCGCTCTATCACCCGCCAGGGACAGGTGATCTTCGCGCCGGCCCGTTTCCGGTTGGCCTCCCCCGAGACCATGGCCGACCCGGCCTTCCACCTCGACTACCTGGCCCGAGTCTGGCGCCAGACCTCGCCGCGCAACGCGGCCCTGCACCTCTTCGTGGGGAAGCGTGAGCTGCGCTGCGTCCTGGCGCTTCCTTCCTACCAGGAACTGCACTACCGGCGTTGGGGGAACAACCCGTTCCTGCTGCCCGGGTCGGCGCCGGTACTGGACTTTGCTCTGCCCGAGGAGAGCGAGCCGGCCGAACCGGAGGAGGATCCGGTTGAGTAGGCTGCTGGCCCCCGAGGAGGTGGCCGCCAGCGTCCGTCTGCGCTTCCTGGGAGCGGCCCTGCTGCTGCACTACTTCCTGACCTTTCAGTTCTGGTTCCCCCGCTCAGGTCTATCGACCCTGGGCGAGTCGCTGGGCAACTTCGTGCCCATGTGGCCGGTGGAGAGCTTCCCCGAGCTGGGCCTCCTGAGCGACCCGGCGGCCCGCAGCCTGATGCGAGTGCTGGGCCTGGCGGCCGTGGCCGGCATGTTCGGCTTCTTCAGCTCGAGCCGGTGCCTCTGGCCCATGCAGGTGCTGGCCGTGGAGTTCCTGGCCAAGCTCTTCTTCTACCTGCACGATCTGCGCCTGGCCGCCAACTTCCACCACGTGCACCTGATCCTCAGCCTGCTCTTCCTCTTCAGCACCCGCAAGCTCTTTTTCTTTCGGGTGGGGCTCTGGCTCACCTACTGGCTGGCCGCCTTCGCCAAGCTGACGCCCTCCTGGCTCTACGGCGAGTATTTTCGCTCGGTGCCTCCCGGCCTGCCCTTCTTCCCTCGCTGGGACTGGTTGATCGTGGCGCTGTCGCTCTACGTGCTCGTCATGGAGCTGGTCGGCCCCTTCGCCTGGTTGACCGCCAACCGCTGGCTGCACCGTTGGATGCTGGGCTCGCTGCTCTTCTTCCACCTCTACTCGGGGCTCATCGTGGGCTACTGGTACACCACGCTGATGCTCCCCCTGGTCCTGGGGGCGCTGCTGGACATGCCCGAGCCCATGCAGTCGGGCTATCGGCTGGAGCGGCGCCATCTCGTGCTGTGGCTCTACGTGCTGGGGCAGCTCGTGGGCGGGCTCTACAACTTCGCCATCCCCGGCGATGTGCGCCTGACCGCCGAGGGGCGCTATCTGGGCCTGTTCATGTTCGATGCCAATCGACGCGTGCAGGCTGTGCTCGAAGTGGAAAAGGCGGGCAAGCGCTTCCGGTTCGACATCGAGTTCGGCTGGCCACGGCGCGAGGTGCTCGACTGGACCACCCGCGTCCGGGCCACGGCCCGCTACCCCGGCCGCCCCACCGAGCGCTGGCGCGACCTGCGTCGTCCCCTCACGGACGAGGGGGTGGTCATCCTCAACCCGCTGCTGTTCCAGCAGAGCTCCTCGCGCATGTTCGGAGATCCCTACCTCTACTACGGTTGGGCCCGATCGCTGCAGAAGCGCTACCAGCCCGACCGCATCGGTCTTCGAATGGTCCAGCAGCTCGACGGCTATCCCGATGAGGCGGTGATTCTGGACATACCCGACTTCAGGGAGCAACGCTACCATCCGTTGCGGCACAACGAGTGGATCCGGCTACCCGGCCCCGAGGCTCCCCCGAGCTATCGCTGGCCCTGAGGCCAGACCTCGAGCAAAGCCTGGATGGCGGAGAGGGCATGCTGCACATTGTCGACCCGGATCTCGTTGTCGTAGACCTCTGTGCGCAGGCCACCGCGCACCCGTTCGGGGCGCGAGACGTAGAACAGATCCACCTGGTCGCGAAACTGAAGCTGCATCAGGTCGCGTGCCCCTCGCTTCAAGGCCAGCAGGTAGCCTTCGGCCCGACGCCTGTCACCCAGGTCGCGGGCCAGCTTGTAGGCCTCGGCCAGGCCCTCCATGTAGGCCCCGGTGGAAGAGGCGTGGGGCGGGCCGTAGTCGGGCCGACGCTCGTTGTAGAAGCGACCTTTCAGGTCGGGGTAAAGGGAGTTGTCCCACTCTTGCATGGCGGCCCGATCGAGCAGCCAGTCGTTCATTTCGAACACGAAGTCGCGCAGCTCGGGGTCAGGCTCCTTGCTGTGGAAGAGCACCAGCGCGCGGGTGTGCCAGGGAACGAACGCCGGGTTGGGCTGGCGGCGAAAGAACTCGCGGTAGTAGACAAAGCTCTTGAGAAAACGCTCCCTGGCCTCCGGGGTGGGCCGCTCGAGGTAGAGCCGGGCCCGCAACAACTGGGCCTCGCCCGAGTAGAAATTCTGGTTATCGTTCTCGCGCTTCTTGGGTCGAAGGAAAGTGCGGAAGGAGCCGTCCGGCCGGGCCAGCGATTCGATGGTGCTGCAAAGGGCCGCCAGCTCGGTCGCGTAGCGCTTGCGCTCGGGGCTGTCGAGCAGAGCCAGGGCGGCGATGGCCATGGCTCCCAGCTTGACCTCGTCGCGATAGACGATCTCCCCGGGTCGGTAGAAGGTCTTCAGGTTGTAGCGCAGATTGCGGGCCGCCTGCTCGCGCGCGGAGGGCCACTGCTCCAGCACCCAGGTGGCCATGAACTGACGCAGCGGGTTGTTGGCCTCGGACTCCTGGCCCCGGCTGGGCCAGTATTTGTAGACCAGTCGCCCGTCCGGCTGCAGGTTGGCCTGCAGCCAGGCGACCAGGTCGGCGCTCATGCTCTCGAGGGCCTGGCGGGTGACCGCCTCCTCGGGCACCAGTTCGTTGCCGCGCACCATGCGGCGAGCGGTGGGGGGAGGCCCCAGTTGCACCAGCACCTGCTCGGACTTGAAAGTGGTTACAGCCACCTGGTCGGGAGGCACTGCGCGCGTGTCCACCAGCGCTTTGATGGCCCGGGGAAAGCTGAGATTGCGGGCCAGCATCTCGGTGGGTGCCAGACGCGAGCGCGCTCCCCCAACCTCCACCTCCAGGCCCAGAATGCCCCGATGCACCCCCGCCAGCTTGCCCAGATGGGGCTGGTAGCCGTGGGTGAGACAGATCTCGGCCGCGGTGGGGGCCTCGCCAGTGGCCTGGCGGGCCTGACGAGCGGCTTGCTCGAGATTGGCCCACCAGTCCGACCCCTCCGACCAGGCCTGCGAAAGTCGGCGTCCATCCTTGCGCAGGACAACCAGCACCGGGCCCCGGAAGGCGAGCAGCCGGGGAGTAGGCGAGCCGGGGTTGGGCCCGAAGGCTGCCGCAATGGCTGCCAGGTCGGCGGCCTCCAACTCGGGGCTGTGAACCTGCGCCGGTGGGGGGCTGCAGGCCAGCAGCAAGAGCAGGGCCAGCAGCAACCGGCCCATCTACATCCGCTGCAGCAGGGCCACGATCGGCAGGATCAGGGCCAGAATGAGGAAAGCCGCCACCACGCCCATACCGGCCATGATCAGGGGCTCGGACATGGCCGCAAAGTACTCCACCGCCATCTCCGCATCTTCTTCGTACACCTTGGCGACGTAATAGGTGGCCCGAACCACGTTGGAAGACTCCTCCCCCACGGTGATCATCATCACGGCGCCGGTCGGGAAGATGGCGTCCAGGGCCTCCCCCAGCCCGCATCCGTGCTCGAGCCGAACGCAGGACGTGGACAATCCCTGGCGGATCGCCTCATTGCCCGAAACGTCGCGCACCATGACCAGCGCAGTGGCTGACGGGATGCCCACCTCCAGGAGGGTGGAGAGCGTGAACAGGAGCCGGGCATAGATCATCCTCCGCAACACGCTGCCGAGCAGGGGGATGTCCAGCAGACCCTGGTGGATCTTGCGTCGCAGCTCCGCGTTGCGAGCCATCGAGCGCTGGAAGGCGGGCCAGACCGTGAAGACCACCATGGCCACCGTGAGGGCCGACATGCCCAGTGTCAGCGGATTGCGCAGGAAGTTGCCCATGTTCACCAGCATGCGCGTGGGCCAGGGTAAGGGAACGCCCAGAGTATTGTAAAGCGGCCCCATGGCCGGCAGGATGTAAAACATGAAGGCCGCCGAGCAGAGGATGCAGGCCAGAATCAGGAAGGCCGGGTAGGTCAGGCTGGCTGACAGCTTGCGATACAGGCCGTCCTGGCGCTCGAGCAAGGAGGCCAGTTGCTCGAGCATGAGGTTCAGTCGGCCCGACTGCTCGCCGGCCCGGGTGATGCCCACGTAAACTGGCGAGAAAACTCGGGGATAATAGCTCAGCGCGGCCGAAAGCGTGGTTCCGCCGAGCACTCGGTCGCTGACGTCGGTGATGACTCGTCCGAGCTTGCCCTGGTCCCCCTTGGCATACATGTCCAGGGCTTTGTGCAGGGGAACGCCGGCATCGAGCATGGCCACGAATTGGCGCGTGAATAGAGCGAGGTCACGGAGCTTGACGGTGGTGCGGGCGTTAACTGGGGCATCGGCCACGGTCAGGATCTTCGCTTTGCGGCCATTCAATCCCGCTGGAACGCCATTCACCTTGCCCCTCCCCGGTTCTGAGGCTATACTGCAGAAATGCAGTTGATTGAAGACCTCATCCTCCCTCGCGTCGAGAAACCCAGTCGTTACATCGGCCAGGAGCTCAATTCCGTCCATAAGCCGCTCTCGGAAGTGGACGTACGCATCTGTCTGGCATTTCCGGACATGTACGACCTGGGACTGTCCAACCTGGGCTTGCTCATCCTCTACAGCCTGCTCAACCGCCAGCCGGGCGTGTGGTGCGAGCGGGCCTACGCGGTGGGGATCGACCTCGAGCACGAGCTGCGCTCGCGGGACATCTCGCTGTTTTCGGTGGAGAGCAGAACGCCGCTGGCCGAGTTCGACGCGGTGGGCTTCACGCTGCAGTATGAGCTGAGCTATACCAATATCTTGAACATGCTCGACCTGGCCCGCATCCCCCTGCTCTCGGCCGAGCGAGGCGACGAGCACCCCATCATCCTGGCCGGCGGGCCCTGCGCCTTCAATCCCGAGCCCCTGGCCGACTTCATCGACTGCTTCATCATCGGCGACGGAGAAGACTCGGTGCTGCAGCTGGCCCAGGCCCTGCGGGCCACCCGCGGCATGGCCCGGGACGAGCGCCTCAAGGCCCTGCGCAAGGTGAAGGGCGCCTACCTGCCCGCCTTCTATCCCACCGCCACCCTGGAGAACGGAACCGTGGTGGGTGCGCCCGGAGCGGCGCCGGTGCGCAAGTCGCTGCTCCTGAGCCTGGAGAACACGCCTTATCCCACCGACTACATCGTGCCTTTCACCCAGCAGGTGCACGACCGCGTCTCGCTCGAGGTGCTGCGCGGTTGCACGCAGGGCTGCCGCTTCTGCCAGGCGGGCATGATCTACCGCCCGGTGCGCGAGCGCAACCTGGACACGCTGGGCGACCTGATGCGCGAGACCATCGAGAAGACCGGCTACGAGGAGATCTCGCTCTCGAGCCTGTCCACCTGCGACTACTCCAAGCCCAAGGCGCTGGTGGCCCAGTCGGTGCTGCAGGGCGGCCCCGACAACGTGGCCGTGTCGCTGCCCTCGCTTCGCATGGACACCTTCTCGGTGGACCTGGTGGACATGGTCCAGAGCGTGCGCAAGACCGGCGTCACCTTCGCCCCCGAAGCGGCCACGCCGCGCATGCGGGCGGTAATCGACAAGGACATCCCCGACGACATGCTCTTTGAGACCACCGAGACGGTCTACCGCAAGGGCTGGGACCACATCAAGCTCTACTTCATGATCGGCCTGCCCACCGAGCGCGACGAGGACGTGCTGCGCATCGCCTACCTGGCTCAGGAGGTGCTGCGCCGCGGCAAGGCGGTCAATCGGCGGGCGGCCCTGCGCATCGGGGTCTCCACCTTCGTGCCCAAGCCCCATACGCCGTTCCAGTGGGACCGCCAGATCGACATCCCCGAGACGCTCCACAAGCAGAACCTCCTGCGCGACCGCACCCGCGCCTTCGGGCTCAAGTTCGGACGCCACGAGGCCGAGCAGAGCCTGCTCGAGGGTATCCTCTCGCGCGGCGACCGGCGCCTGGGCAAGCTGCTCTTGCAGGCCTATCGCAACGGCTCCAAATTCGACGGCTGGAACGAGCACCTGGACCTTCGCCGCTGGGAGAAGGCGGCCGACCAGACCGGGATCGATGCCCTGGACTACCTGCGCGAGCGCCCCCTGGACGAGCCACTGCCCTGGGACCACATCGACACCCTGGTCACCAAGCAATACCACGTCAAGGAATACCTCAAGTCGCGCATGGAGATGCTCAACCGCGACTGCCGCTACACCGGCTGCTCGACCTGCGGCGTGATCACCGAGGAGAAAGACTCCTGCGTGGAGATGCTCTCGCGCCAGAAGAAGGGAATCAAGGAGGAGAAGACCTGGGAGCGCCCCGAGCTGCCCAAGCTGCCTCCCCAGACTCCGGCCCAGCGCATCGTGGCGCGCTTCGAGCGCACCGGCAAGATGCGCCTGCTCAGCCAGCTCGAGACCGCCAACGTGTGGACCCGCGCCCTGCGGCGCGCGGGGCTGCGCATGAGCTACTCGGAAGGCTTCCACCCCCAGCCGCGGCTGGCGTTCTCGACCGGCTTCCCGGTGGGCATGGCCACCCGGGCCGACTACGTGGATGTGCTGCTGCTGTTCGCGGTGCCGCCGCTCGAGTTCAAGCTGCGGGTCAACCAGGTGCTGCCGCCCGGCTTCAAGGTGCTCGACTGCGGCGAGGTGCCCCTCTCGGCGCCCTCGCTGATGTCGGCCATCACGGGGGCGGACTACCTGCTGGAGGTGCCGCGCTCGTCCATGAGCGAGCTGTTCGACCCGGCCGAGCTGATGGCTCGTGGAGAGATCCTGGTGCAACGACGCACCAAGAAGGGCGACATGAAAGAGGTCGACCTCCGCCCGCTGATCCGTTTCTTCTCGCTGGAGCGAGTGGAGGACGATCAGGTGAGCTACAGGGTGGGCCTGAGCAACGTGGATGGGCTCGCTGCCAAGCCGCGCGAGCTGGTGGAGCAGTTGATGGGCATCGCCGAGGCCGACCAGGTGGTGGTGCGGGTGACCCGCCTGGAGAGCTACCTGGAGGGAGGGGCGCCGGTGGAGTCGCTGTTCTTGCCGGCCGAGGAGCCGGGCCGGGTGGAGCTGGCCGCGCTTTAGCCTTCGATCACGCAGAAGCGGGTTTCCAGGTTGAAGTAGTAGCCCCCTTTGCGCCCGAAGGCGTGCTCGCCCTGCTTTAGATAGACCGGGTTGGTGCGGTCGGGCTCGAGCAGGTCGCGCAGCACGGACATGTTCTTGCGCACCTGAGCGGCGCTGGATTCGCCCTCGTAGGGATACTCCCACACCCGGGCAAACAGCTCTTCCTGGGTCAGCGGCGCCCCCCGGGCGCGGATCAGGGCCAGCAGGATGCGGGTGAGGATCTTTCGGCTCAGCAGGTTCAGGACACCCCGGCTCTTCTCCACCGCCCGCCCGGCGGGCAGGTCCAGGAAGAGGTCGAACTCGCCCTCGCGCTTTTGCAGCTCCTGGTAGTCGGCCGGGCTCAGGGCCCGCTCTCCCTCGAAGGTCAGAGCCCGGAAAGGGGCCTTGCGAGCCACCTCGGCCTGCATCTGGGCCGCTCCCACCCCCTTCGCCAGGGCTCCCGCCTCGGCCGCCTGATCGCGCATGAGCAAGACCTGCAGAGCCAGAGCCGGATTGCCCAGGCGCTGGCAGAGCCGATCCACCTCCGAAAGGTGCACCTCGGCCTGCTCGTTGCGGCCCTGGGCCTGCAGCTGCTTGGCCTGCATCAGCTCGGCCATCCCGCGCAGCTGCACGTCGGGAAAGCCGCGGCTGGCGCGCCAGGTCTCCTCGATGTAGCTGGAGGCCTCCTCGGTCCGGCCCAGCTTGAGCAGGGCCTCGCCGGCCAGGAAGCGCACCAGGAAGGCCAGCCGCTCCTCGTGCACGGCGCGCGCCTGCTCCAGGCTGCGATGGCACTGCTGCAGGCTATCCGCCCAGGCCTCCTGCTGGCCCAGGGCCCGCGCTCGCACGAAGCCCGCGTAGGCCAGGCCCTTGGGGTCGTCGAGCTCGCGGGCGATGGCCATGGCCTGCTCGGCGGTGGCCTGGCCGGCCGCACCCTGGGCCCGCAGCACCTGCAGACGCCCCAGTCCGTTGAGGGCCTTGACCCGGCCCGGCTGGCGACCGGGCAGGCTATCAGCCAGCTCGATGGCTTGCCTGGCGATGCTCTCGGCCTCCTCGAAGCGACCCAGGTCGAGCAGCATGTGGCAACGCGAGTTGAGCGACTTGAGCCGGGTCTGCGGGTCGGCGTGGCGCTCGACCCGCTCGAGCACGTCCAGCCCCTCCTCCAGTCGCCCCAGGCTGGCCAGGGTGTCGGCTCTGGAGATCTCCAGGATGGGCCAGCCCGGACCCACCCGCTGGATCAGCCCCAGCAGGGTTTCGAAACGGCCCGCCTGGTAGAGAGGCAGCTTGGCCTGCAAGAGCAGCTCCACGGCGCGCTCGGGGTCTTGACCGGCCAGGAAGTGCTCCACCGCGTGCACCATGGCGTCCAGCCCCGAATCTCCCGCCAGGAGCTCGCCGCAGCGTCGGTGCAGGGCCCGGGCCGTGGCTTCTTCCAGCTCGCGCCTCAGGCTGTGGGCCAGCAGATCGAAGAGACGCACGTGGGCGTCGGAGACTTCCACCAGGAAGCGCTCCTCCAGCCCGCGCAGCACCTCGGCGGGGAAGGCGTGCACCGGCAGCGGCGCCAGGCTCACGGCCAGAAGCTGCATCACCTCGCGCTCCGGCTCGCTCAGGCCCAGCTCGAGCTCGCGGGCCCACTCGTCGATCAGCGCCCGGGGCGACTCGGATTGAGGCGTGAGGCGGTGCTCGCGCACCAGCGAGGCACAGAGCTTCAGGGCCAGGGGATGACCCCGGCTGAGCTGCACCAGGTTGTCGAAGGGACCCTGCTGGTCGAGCAGGCGTGCGAGCAGCTCCTCGCTCTCGCGGTCGCTCAGGCCCTTGAGACGGACCACCAGACCGTCTGCCCGCTCGGCCGCGGTCAGCTTGACCCGCTCCTGGCTGGTGAAGAGCACCGTGCTGCCGCTGAGGTAGCGCTGAGAGAGGCGCAGGAAGTCGAGCAGCTCGTGGCAATCGTCCAGGAAGAGCAGCAGCTGGCGCGCGTCCAGGGCCTGGATCAGGAGCAGCAACTTGTCGTCGCTGGGGCCCACGGCCTGCAGCCAGTCGTGGCGCAGAGACTCACCCATTACGGGGGTCAGAGCGTGCAGCAGGCTCTCCAGTCCCGTCAGCTCGCTCAGCCAGACCACCTGGCGCTGGCCCTGGAGCTGGTGGGCCAGCTCCAGGGCCAGGGCGGTCTTGCCGATGCCCCGCGGCCCCTCGATCAGCACCAGGTTCTGGGAGTCGAGGTCTTGCAGGATGCGGCGCTTCTCGGCCTCACGACCGATGAAGTTGGGAGCGCGACGGGGGAGCATCGAGGGCCCTTCGACTTCACGCATGCAGATCCCGGCCGGATCTTGGATGGATCGTCGGCGGGGGGGTATTCTTGGGTCAGGAAGTCGCCCCGGAAGAGAGAACCCCTCGAATCCACCGCGTGCTTCCCCTCGAGAGAACGGCTGAAGGTGGTGTCCCCTGCTCGAAGCCCCTCTCGACTCGGAAACCCTCCAGAATCATCATACCTCCCCAGTACCACCTGGTCCGCTCGGGCCGGGTTCCTTCTTTGTACCCGAGAATTGCGGGGTACTCGGCCGGGACCGGGGTATACGCAGGCTCGGAGCGGGTACCCGGGAATTCCCGGGT
>CAZWUN010000059.1:0-1280 GCA_964637145.1 uncultured Burkholderiales bacterium | reverse complement strand
CGGCCGGGACCGGGGTATACGCAGGCTCGGAGCGGGTACCCGGGAATTCCCGGGTATTCAGCGGGCGCGGGGGGCTCGTCGGTCCGGTTCGGTGCGGTGCGGTCCGGGCGGTCCGGTCCGGCTCGGTTTACCCGAGAATTCCGGGGTACCCGGCCGGGACCGGGGTATACGCAGGCTCGGAGCGGGTACCCGGGAATTCCCGGGTATTCAGCGCGTGAGCAAGCCGCGCAGCTTGTCCCAGAACTGTCCGCCGAGAAGAACCAGCGACACGATGAACAGTCCATCGGCCGTGAGAGCGCAGATCAGGAGCTGTTTCAGCCCCAGTTCGAAGAGATAGACCGCGTAGGGGGCGATCCAGGCCAGCAAGCCCGAGACCAGGAAGAAGGCGACCCCGATCTGATGGCGGATCGGTCCCACGGGGCCCTTCCAGAGCCCGAAAAAACGGCCTTTCAAGTGCTCGAACCCCTGCCGACCCAGCACCGCCGCGCCGGCCAGCAAGCTGAGCTCGGGGATGCCTGCCACCAGGATCCCCGTCAGGGCGGTCTTCCAGACCGTGGGTAGACTGGAGCTGGTGACGACGGGGATCAGAGCCAGGCCAAGTTGGCCCACGACGATGATCCCACCCCCCAGCCAGAGCCTGCCCTTGGAGAGGGGGAGCGGCTCAGCCGAGTCGGGCAAAGAAATCGGCGGCGGTGTTGAACTTGGGCACGACGCCCCCGCCAGAGATGACGGCCTGCACGCCCTCGTCGCCCTGACCGGACTTCTGGGCGAACTCCACCACCAGGGCACGCCAATTGGCCGTGGCCGAGGGCTGCATCTGGCTCAACAGGCCTTTGTAGGCCACGTTGTCGTCGCGGAAGAAGAACAGGTTGCGATTGAAGCGGAAGGCCAGGAACTGGCGGTTCTCGGCCCGCCCCAGATGGAGGGACTCGATGCGGTTCCAGGCGATCTCCACCGGACCGTTGGGGCTCTGCACCACGAACCCGCTGGGGCTCTGCTGCCCCCCGGGAAGGTGGATCGGACCACCCGGCGGGCCGCTGGGGGCGGCCGGCCTGGGGGCCTGCTGTTGCACGGGAGGCGCTGGCGGCGGAGGGGGAGGGGGCGCCGGAGGCTCGGCCATCAGTGAGATTTCGGGCGATGGCTGGCGCGCCGGCGCTTCAACGGCCGCAGGCTCGGGGGTGGGCGCCTCGTTGGGGCGCGCGGTGGCTTTCTTGACGGAGGCTGAAGCTTCCGCGAAGAGTTTTTCTAGCTCATCCATAGGATCGGGTTTCTCGATTGAG
>CAZWUN010000058.1:0-19534 GCA_964637145.1 uncultured Burkholderiales bacterium | reverse complement strand
CAGCGAGGGTTCTCCTGCCAATCGCGCTCGATCTGGGCAATGAACTGGGCTTTCTCCATGGTTTCCTCCGGAATTTACAGGTAGGGATAGGCTTCCAAAGTCAAGAACTCGGCGCATTCCTCGGCCGTCATCATCTTCTCGAACAGGCGGGCGGCCTGCTCCAGCGTCTCTCCCCCCAGTCGCTCGGCCAGCTTGGTCTTCTCGGCCGCGATGGCCTGGCGCACCAGCTCACCGGTGATGGTCACCCCCTGGTCGGTCCTGGCCCCGTGGCGCACCCACTGCCACACCTGCGAGCGGGAGATCTCGGCCGTGGCGGCGTCCTCCATCAGGTTGTAGATGGGTACGCAGCCGATTCCCCGCAGCCAGGCCTCCAGATACTGGATGCCAACGTCCACGTTGACGTGAAGGCCCGCCTCGGTGATGCTCCCGCTGTGGACCTCAAGCAGCTGCTGCTGGCCGACCGTCACGTCCTCTCGCTTGACCTCCAGCTGATTGGGCCCGGTCATGTGCTCGTCGAAGATCTCGCGGGCCACGGGAACGAGCCCCGGGTGGGCCACCCAGGTGCCGTCGTGACCGGCTTTGACTTCACGAAGCTTGTCCTGGCGCACCTTGCTCAGGGCCGCCTCGTTGGCGATCGGATCGTTCTTGATGGGGATCTGGGCTGCCATGCCGCCCATGGCATGAATGCCACGTCGGTGGCAGGTCTGGATCAGCAGGTCCACATAGGCTTTCAGGAAGGCCCGGTCCATGGTGACCTGGGCCCGGTCGGGCAGAATCTTGTCGGGGCGGTTGCGGAACTTCTTGATGAAGCTGAAGATGTAGTCCCAGCGCCCGCAGTTGAGCCCGGAGGAGTGCTCGCGCAACTCGTAGAGGATCTCGTGCATCTCGAAGGCCGCCAGAATGGTCTCGATCAGCACCGTGGCGCGGATGCTGCCGCGGGGCACCTGGCAGTGCTCCTGGGCGAACAAGAAGACGTCGTTCCAGAGCCGGGCCTCCTGATGGGCCTCCAGCTTGGGGAGGTAAAAGTAGGGCCGTGTGCCCCGGGCGAGCTGCTCGCGGGCGTTGTGGAAGAAGAACAGGCCGAAGTCGAACAGGCTGCCGGAAATGGGGGCGCCGTCCACCTTGAGGTGCTTCTCGTCCAGGTGCCAGCCGCGGGGCCGCACGAGCAGCACGGCGGGGCGATCCTTCAGGCGATACTCCTTGCCCTCGGGGCTGGTGAAAGCGATGGAGCGGCGCACGGCGTCGCGCAGGTTGACCTGGCCCTCGAGGTTGTTCTGCCAGGTGGGGGCGTTGGAGTCCTCAAAGTCGGCCATGAAGGTGGAAGCCCCCGAGTTGAGGGCGTTGATGACCATCTTGCGGTCCACCGGACCGGTGATCTCGACGCGCCGGTCCTTGAGGTCGTCGGGGATGGAGGCCACCGTCCAGTCGGACTCGCGCACCTCGCGCGTCTCGGCCAGGAAGTCGGGCAGCACGCCCTGATCGAGCTCGGCCTGGCGGTCGCGCCGCCGGCCCAGCAATTCCTGACGGCGGGGCTCGAAACGCCGATGCAGCTCGGCCAGGAAGGCCTGAGCCTCGGGGGTCAGCACGCTGGCCGCCTCCGCCGATAAAGGTGCCTGGAGCTCGATTCCAGCCTGCACCGTCATGAGGACCTCCGCAACTTCACTTTGAGGGCAACGTCTTTCGACGCCTTCCCTGGAAACCTTTTGCGCCGCACGCGGTTGGAGAGAGAGTGAAACGTGAGACCAACCAGCAACTGATCACTTTCTGGCTGAACCTGGGCGCCGGCGTGCTGCTGGTGCTCTTTTGCTTCGCCCACCTTACGGCAGCGCAAGCAGATCGGGCTCGAGAAATGTGGTTCGGGCCTCCCACGACAGCAACCGCTCCCGAGTGTAAAAGCGCAGGGCAACCTTCTGATCCTGGCAAGCCTCCCACAAAGCTGGAGCCAGCTGCTCGATCGGCCCTGGGCCGCACCGGCTGACGAAGTCCTGCACCAGGGCCATCCAGATCCGGGTCAGGGTCTCGTGGTAGCCCCCTTCGGGCGTCTGCTCGACTCCCTGCGACAGGTTATAGGCCTGAATGCCGGCCCGCACGCGATCCAGCGCTTCCTCAGGCGGGTAACGCAACACATGCCAGAGCGCCACGGTCAGGTGGGCCTGGTGAGTCCACTCGGAAAACGGTAGGGTTTGCTGGCGCCAGGCCTCGACCAGGGCCTCGATCTCCTCGGCGGTCACCCGAATTTGCTTCGCGGGCCGGCCAGGGCCGCCTGCCCGGGCGGGCGAAGCAAGGTCGATGAGGGATCACCTCCCGCGCACGCACTATGCCTTTCTGGCCCGCCATCCACGGCTCACCCCCGTGCAGGAGCAGGGCATCGCCCCCATCGCGGCCGGCCGGAACGTGCTGCTCTCTGCGCCCACCGCCACCGGCAAGACCGAGGCTTACGCCGCGCCCCTGGTCGAGCGCCACCTCGACGACCTGAAGAAGCCGTTGCTCCGGGTGCTGATCGTCAGCCCCACCCGGGCCCTCGTCAACGACCTGGCTCGCCGCCTGGAGGTGCCCCTGGAGAAGCTGAAGGTGCGGCTGCAAAGGCGCACGGGCGACCATCCCAAGAGCCTGGAGGAGGATCCGGCCGGGGTTCTGCTGACCACGCCCGAGTCGCTGGATTCCATCCTGGCCCGCCATCCCCGCTGGCTCAAGGACGTGCGGGCGGTGGTGCTGGACGAGCTGCACGTGCTGGAGGGCACCCCGCGGGGCGATCAGCTGCGCCTTCTGCTCGGCCGTCTCGAGCGAGTGGTGACGGCCCTGGGCGGGCCTGCCCTGCAGCGGGTGGCGGCCACAGCCACGCTGGGCCATCCCGAGGAGGTGGCCCGGCGCTATCTGGGCGAGGGGGCGGTGGTGGTCAAAGTGCCCGGCCAGCGCAAGCTGCAGGCGAAGCTGGCGCTGATGGAGAGCACTGAGGACGTCCGCCAGGCCCTCCTGCAGGCGGGGGGTCGAAAGGTGCTTCTCTTCGCCGGCAGCCGGCGCGAGGCCGAGCAGCTGGGGGCCGACCTGCGCGGTCAGGCGCCCTTTCGCAACCACGTGCTGGTGCACCACGGCAGCCTGTCGCGCCAGGAGCGAGAGCGGGTCGAGAAGGCCTTCCTCAAGGCGCCCACCGCTCTCTGCCTGGCCACCACCACGCTCGAGCTCGGCATCGACATCGGGGACGTGGACCTGGTGGTGCTGGCCGCGCCCCCGGCCGAGGTGGCCGGCGTGCTGCAGCGCATCGGGCGGGGCAACCGCCGCACCGGCGAGACGCGGGTGCTTGCCCTCTACGAGGGCCCGGGACGAAAGGAGCGCCTGGAGCACCTGCTCGAATGCGCCCGCATGGGGCGCCTGCTGGCTCCGCAGGTGCCTTTCAGCCCGGCGGTGCTGGTGCAGCAAGCCTTCTCTTTGACCTACCAGAACCCCAATCGCTTCCTGACCGCCGAGGCCCTGTTCGCCCGCCTGCCCGAGGACGTGGCCCGCCGCTATCCCCTGGAGCGCTGCGTCGAGTTGCTCGACCGCCTGACCGAGCGCCAGTATTTCGAGCGCAGCGGCGAGCGCTATCGACCTGCCAAACGGCTCGAGCGGCTCTTCGAGCTGGGCAAGATCCACCACAACTTCAGCGGCGAGAGCGGGCGCGAGGTGGCGGTGGTCGACCGCCAGTCGGGCCGGGTGGTGGGCCACGTCACCCGGCGGCCGGACGGCTCGCTGCCCGAGCGTGTCTCGCTGGGCGGGGTGACCCGCGAGCTGGGCTCGGACTCGGGTGGGCGCGAGGTCTGGGCGGGCCGAGGGGAAGCGGCCCCGGCCGAGGCTTTTCGTGGCCGCAGCGCGCCCGTCTCGGACCTTCTGGCGGCCGATTTCGCCCGTTACCTGGAGCTGACCGGCAAGCCTTACTGCGTGCAGGGGAGGCGGATGATCGTGGGGCATTTCCTGGGCTCGGCCCGGGGAAGCCTGCTCAACGAGCTCTTGCGGGGGAGGGGAGGGGCCAACGGCTTCGTGCTCTGGATGGACGAGCGCGAGGAGGCGCCCTTTCCGCTGGACTCGGATCAGCTGGAGTCCATTCTGCGCCGGCGTTGCCTGGCGCTGGCGCGCGAGCTGGCCCTCGGCCACTGGGCCGGCGAGCTCCCGCGCTCGTGGCTGGTGGAGGAGCTGGTGCGCCGCTTGCGCCCTTACGACTGGGCCGAGCAGAGCCGGGACTACAAGCTGGAGCCAGCCGGGGCGGACCTGGGGGTGATCCTGGCCGGCCTGGCGGCGCCCGAGGAGGATAGCTGAGGCCGAGCGGCCGATCAGCCTGCCGAAGAAGGGTCGCTTCGCTTCCCCAGGCTGGCCGGAACCATTCCATGTCCGGCGTCAGGCGGAAGTAGCCCCGATTTCACCACAGCTTACCGGCCCAGAGCTGACGCGCAAAGTGAGCGGCCGGCAGGATGCTGATGCCGTCTTCGGTCCGCCGTGGCTCGCTCTCCAGACAGACCATCACCAGCCTTTTCACCTCGGGATGCTCGAGGCGGAACTCACGCAGTCCCTTCAAGTGCTGGCTGTGGATTGATTGCGAGGATTTGGCCTCCAGCGCCATTTCGCCGTCATTGAGGACGAAGTCAACCTCGGCCCCCGAGTGCAGGCGCCAGAAGGAGAGCTCGTGGTGCATCCGGGTATAGGAAGAGCAGGCCCAGAGCTCGTGAGCGACCCAGTTCTCAAACGCCTTGCCGTAGAGCTCCCCACCGGGCTCGAGCTGCCCGCGTCTGGCCAGCACATTCACCACCCCCACGTCGGCGAAGTAGAATTTTGGAGCCTGCTGGACCCTGCGACGGGGGCGTCGGGTGAAGGCGGGCAGGAAGCGTCCGAGCAATGTGTCTTCCAGGATTTGAAAGTATTCGCGCGCCGTGGGGCCACTGACCGCGCAGTCACGGGCGATGTTGGCGAAATTGACCGTCTCCGTGTCAGACAGGCTGGCGGCCCTGAGGAAGCCTGCAAAGGCGGGAAGGTTGCGCACCAGACCCTCGGCTGCAACCTCTTCCTTGAGATAGTCGCTCACGTAGGCTTGCAGGCGCTGGCGTGGTTGCGCGGTGAGGTAATGACGGGGCAGGTAACCGTGATTCAGGGCGCGGGTCAGGTCGAACTCGGCTCCGAGCTCGGTCGAGACCAGGCCGAAGAGCTCCACCCGCAGAGCCCGCCCTCCCAACAGGTTGGCGTGCCCCCGTCTGAGCTTGCGGGCGCTCGAGCCACACAAAACGAAGACCAGGCCCCGATTCTCGATCATCCAGTGGACCTCGTCGAGCAGCGCCGGGACCTTCTGGATCTCGTCGATGACCACCAGGCTCCCTGGCGCGAGCTCGGCCAACTCCTCGCGAAGCCTCTCAGGAGTACGAGTGTAGCGCATGAAGAGCTCGCTCTGGAGCAGATCGCGAAACACTGCTTCCGGGTAGCAGTGCTTGAGGAGCCAGCTTTTGCCGGTTTGACGAGGTCCCCACAAGAAGAAGCTATCCTCCGGAGTCCCGGGTAGTTTGAGGAAACGCTGAATCATGACTTTCTATATTCAGGAAATTTGAAAGTATCCCTTTCGGATTACCAGTGCTGGAATGGTCGACTCAGCCGCGCGGAAGCCTCTTCTTAAGGCGCACCGATCCGAAGCGGACGCTGCTGGCATCCTCGGCCACCGCCGAGGAGTCCTCCGAGACGACCCGCAGCTCGAGGCGGCTCACGTCCCCGTTTCGTCGGGTGACGTAGAGCCAGCCTTCCGGCCCGCGAGCGGCGCCCACGATGTCCGAGGGCACCTCCAGCTCCTCGCCCTGGCAGATCAGGCGGGGCGCGCTCTTGCTTCCGGTGATCAGAGCTCCGTCCGACCCCATCGTGTTGACCTCCAGGGTGGGGTCCACCGGCAGTTTCTCCACCAGGCCGGGCAGCAGGCCCCGCTCATTTCCGCTGGTATCGTAGAGGTGAACCGCGCCTCCCGCCAGAGCCAGAGCCACCGAGCCGGGAAGGCCCAGCCCCGGCTGGCCCGGCAGGCTGAACTCGCCGAAGGCCACGTCCATCTCCACGCGGCCCGTGGCCGGTTGCAGAGCCACCAGGTGGTGGCGCATCCCCGGCTCCATGGTGATGAAGTAGTAACGACCATCCGGCCCGAGCCGGGGAGGCCGCCCGGCCATTCCGGGCAGATCCTTCAAGCGCTTGCTCTTGAAGAGCAGGGCCGTGGGGTCGTACTGCACCACCCGCCCCTGGTTGCCCACCAGCAGCACCGATTTGCCCGGTCCCGGGAGCACGAAGAAGCTGTGGGGCGTTCCCAGAGCATCGTGAATCCTGGCCTTCTCGTTGCCGTCTTGATCGAAAGAGAGCAGCATGCAACCTCGGGTCCCGACGAAGACCCGGTTTCCCTGCACCACCGGCGCGTTCATCGGCTCGGAGAGAGGCCGGGCCCAGAGCAGCCTGCCTTCCGGGCTGATCCGGTGCAGATGGCGACCGCCCAGCACATAGACCGAGCCGTCGGCCGCGGGCGTGGGGGGGTGCTCGAGCGGGCCCTTGAGCCGACAACTCCACAGGGGGGACCCGCTCGCGTCCAGGGCCTGGAGGCTGCCCGAGCGATCGCCCGCGTAGACCCGGTCGGCGGCCAGCACCGGGGGCAGATCCACCGGTTCGTCCGGCAGCCGGGCCAGCGTGGTCAATACGGGGCGGGGAGTGCCAAACAAGGTGGCCGCCGCGGTGCTCGAGGAGACGGTCGACATCGCCCTCGATCATGGGCCAGGACCCTGAAGAGAGGTTGAAATCGAGCAAGCACAACGAGCTGACGAGGAAGCGGACGCCCGAGCAGCGAGGTTCGATGCCAGCCCGAGGAAGATAGCTCGGCCTGCCGAACACCCCGCCCCGTGGAAACCCGTGAGCTGATCGAGCTTTACCGTCACCAGCCGGCGCCGCTGCTGGCCGTGCTGCACGCCCTGCACGACCGCGACGGATATCTCTCCGACCAGGTCCTGCGCGAGGTCTCCAAAGGTCTGCGCATCCCCCTGGCCGACCTCTTTGGCACGGTGACCTTCTACCACCACTTCGCTCGCACGCCGGGCGGCAAGGCCGCCCCCCGGGTGTGCACGGGCTCGGTTTGCTGCCTGCGAGGGGGGCACGACCTGGTGCGCACTCTGGGGGCCACCGAGATGCCCTGTGCCGGCCGCTGCGATCAGCCTGTGCCGGTACTCTCGGGCGATGAGGTGCTCGATGCCCACGGCCAGCCCCTCCCCTCGCCTCTGCCCGTGCCCAATCCGGGCGGCTGCGAAGAGTGCGTCTTCGCCCACATCCGCGAGCCAGGCCGCTCCAGCCTGGCCGGCTACTCCTACGAGGCCCTGCAGAAGGCCCTCACCATGACCCCGCAACAGGTGCTCGACCTGGTGGCCGAGAGCGGACTGGCCGGCCGCGGCGGGGCGGGCTTTCCCACCGGCACCAAGTGGAAGCTGGTGGCCCAGGCCGAGGGGCATCCCAAGACCGTGGTCTGCAACGCCGACGAAGGCGAGCCCGGTTGCTTCAAGGACCGGGCCCTGCTCGACCACGATCCCCACGCCGTGCTCGAGGGGATGCTGATCGCCGCCTATGCCACCGGGGCCAGCCGGGCCTTTCTCTACCTGCGCTACGAGTATCCCCACACCCTGAAAATCCTCCAGCGCGCCCTGGAGGAAGCCCGCGCCGCCGGGCTGCTGGGCACCTGCGAGATCTACCTGCGTCGCGGGGCGGGCGCCTACATCTGCGGGGAGGAGGGAGCCCTGCTCAACAGCCTGGAAGGCCGCCACCCCTTCCCTCGCTACCGCCCCCCCTTCCCGGTCACGCACGGCTTCGAGAACCTGCCCACGGCCGTCAACAACGTCGAGACGCTGGCCTCGGTGCCCCCCATCCTGCGCAAGGGAGCCGCCTGGTACCGCTCGCTGGGACGAAACGGTCAGGCCGGCACCAAGCTGATCAGCCTCTCGGGCGACATCCAGAGGCCCGGCAATTACGAGGTGCCGCTGGGGCTGCCCCTGCGCACCCTGCTGGAAGACTGGGCCGGCGGCGCCACCGAGGGGCGCACCATCCGGGCCGTGACCATGGCCGGCATCTCGGGGGGATTCCTGGCGGGGGAGGACCTGGAGGTGACCCTGGATGAGCCGTCCATCCGCTCCCGGGGGAGCTTCCTGGGGGCCGGGGGCATCATCGTCTTCCACGACGGGCGGGATATGGTGCAGGCCGCTCGCACGGCCATGGAGTTCTTCGCCCACGAGTCCTGCGGCAAGTGCTTCCCCTGCCGCATCGGCACCCAGCGCCTGGTGGAGCGCCTGTCGGGCCAGGCCGGTCCAGGGGAGAAAGAGCGCTGGGTGGAAGAAGTCGAAGACCTGGGGCAGACCATGAAGGCCCTCAGCGCCTGCGGGCTGGGCATGGCCGCCCCCCTGGTCACCGAGAGTCTCAACCGCTACTTTCCCGAGGACGTGGCGGCCCACGTGGGGAGGAACGCATGACGGAGAACAGCCTGACCCTGGACGGGCAACTGGTGGAGTTTACCCCCGGCGAGACCCTCTACGAGCTGGCCAGCCGGCACGGCAAGAGCATCCCCACCCTCTGCTACGACCCCCGCCTGGAGCCGTTCGGCGGTTGTCGGCTGTGCGCGGTCGAGCTGGAGGGTACCAGGGCCCCGGTGGCCTCCTGCACCATGCGGGCGACCCCGGGTATGGTGGTGCGCACCGACAGCGAGTCTCTCGCCAGGCTCCGCCGCAACCTGCTGGAGATGGTGGCCTCGGAGAACCGCGAGCTGGAGGTGGACCCCCTGCGCGGCTACGCCTCTCAGCAGCTCAAGGAGCTGGTGGACCGCTACGGCGCCCGCACCGGCCGTTTCAAGGGGCGCACTTCGGGCCAGAGCCACCCCGACGACAATCCCTTCATCCTGCGCGATTATGACCTTTGCATCTCCTGCTACCGCTGCGTGCGCGTGTGTGCCGAGCAAGAGGGCGACTACGCCATCTCCATCATGAACCGCGGCTTTGAGACCCGCATCACCACCGAGTTCGAGGGCAAGCTGAAGGACTCGCAGTGCACCTTTTGCGGTCAGTGCGTGCAAACCTGTCCGACCGGAGCTCTGGCGGATCGCAAGGCGCTGGCCAACGCAAAGCTGCCCGGCGAGACCAAGAAGACCCGCACCACCTGCGCTTACTGCGGCGTGGGCTGCACGCTGGACGTGCTGTCCCGGGGCGAGCGCATCGTGGGGGTGCACCCGGCCATGGACGGCCCCGCCAACGAGGGAGCGCTCTGTATCAAGGGCCAGTTCGCCTTCGACTTCGTGCACCACCCCGACCGCCTGAAGGCGCCGCTGGTGCGCGGCGAGGACGGGGAGCTTCACGAAGCGAGCTGGGACGAGGCTCTGGATCGGGCCGCCCGGGGCCTGGGCCGGGTGGTCAAAGAGCACGGTCGGCACAGCGTCTACTGCGTCGCCTCCGGCCGCACGCCCAGCGAGGCCTGCTACCTGATGGGGAAGTTCGTGCGGGCGGGGCTGGGCACGAACTATATCGATAACTGTAGCCGAGCTTGACACGCTCCCACGGTTGCCGGTCTGGCAGCCACCATCGGACGGGGCGCGATGTCCAACCCGCTCGCGGATATGGACAAGCCCGACGTGATCTTCACGATCGGCACCAACATGACCGAGTGCCATCCGGTGGCGGCTACCCGAATCAAGCGCGCGCTGGCCCACGGGGCCACCCTGATCAACGCCGACCCGCGGCGCATTCGGCTGGCCGAGATGGCCGACCTCTACCTGCCCATCCGGGTGGGCTCGGACGCAGCTTTGCTCCTGGCCATGGCCCACGTGATCGCCCGCGAGGGCCTGGTGGACGAGAAATTCATCGCCGAGCGCACCGTCGGCTGGGAAGAGCTCCGCGAGCACCTCAAGCAGTTTCCGCCCGAGTGGGCCGAGCCGATCTGCCAGGTCCCGGCGGCTGACATCGAGCGGGCCGCGCTGCTCTACGGCCGGGCCGAGCGGGGCGCCATCTACTACACGTTGGGCATCACCGAGCACATCTGCGGGGTGGACAACGTTCAGGCCCTGTGCAACCTGGCTTTGATGACCGGCAACCTGGGCCGGGAGGGCACGGGGATCAACCCCATGCGCGGCCAGAACAACATCCAGGGGGCTGGCGACGCGGGCGCCATCCCCAACAACTACCCGGGCTTCCAGGCAGTCACCGACCCGGCCCACCAGGCCAAGTTCCTCAAGGCCTATGGCCGCGAGGTGGATCTCGAGCGCGGCATCACCAAGGTCAGTGCGCTCGATAGCTGCGGCGAGAAGATCCGAGCCATGTTCATCGACGGCGAGAACACCCTGATCTCCGATCCTGACCGCCATCACGGGGAGAAGGCGCTCAAGAGCCTGGACTTCCTGGTGGTGGCCGACATCTTCCTGACCGAGACCGCGGCCCTGGCCGACGTGGTCTTCCCGGCCACCTCCTGGGGCGAGACCGACGGCGTGTGCACCAACACCGAGCGTCGGGTGCAGCGGTTGCGCCAGGTGGTGCCCCCTCCGGGCCAGGCCCGGCCGGACTGGTGGATCATCAGCCAGTTGGCCACCCGCCTGGGTTTTCCCGGCTTTGTCTATGAGCACCCCCGCGAGGTGTTCAACGAGCTGTGCTCGTTGTCGCCCATCTACCGGGGGCTGGACTGGGAGCGGTTGGAGGAAGGCTCATTCCAGTGGCCCGTGCCCGACCGCGACCATCCCGGCACCCCCCGCCTGCACGAGGACGGCTTCCTGAACGGCCGGGGCAAATTCACCCTGATGGGCTACCGCGACCCGGCCGAGACCATCAGCCCCGATTACCCCGTCTGGTTGACCACCGGCCGCCGGCTGGAGGCCTACCACACGCGCACCCAGACGGGTCGCTCGCAGGGAATCGACTACCTCCTGCCCGAGGAATACCTGGAGGTGCACCCCGAGGACGCCCGCGAGTGGGGCCTGGCCGAGGGGGCCTGGTGCACTCTGACCAGCGCCCGCGGCTCGGTGCGCATCCGGGCCCGTTCCAGCGAGCGCGCTCAGCGGGGCACGGTGTTCGCCAGCTTCAGCTTCGCCAACGTGCCCATCAACGTGCTCACCGGCTCGGGCTACGACCCCATCACCCAGACGGCCGAACTGAAGGTGTGCCCGGTGCGGATCGGGCCGGGTTAAGCTACACCTCCGGCGCCGGGGCGCTGGCGTCATCGAGCCACAGGGCCAGGGAATCCAGAGTGTCCTCATCCAGACCCATATTGCCATAGAGCTGATCGAACACGGGAAAACCACCCGTGAGGGCCCGCAGCAACTCGGTGCGGGCCCGTCCGAGATCCCGGGCAGGGCCACTCCCGCTGAGGAACATCCAGCCAAGGGTGAAGGTGGCCTGAGTGTGGCCCAGCTCCGAAGCTCTGCCATACCAGCGCACGGACTCGTCCCAGCTCTGCTCCAGGCCGGTTCCCGTGGCGTACATCGCGCCCAGGTTGTAGCAAGCGCGCATCTGGCCGAGGTCAGCGGCCTTGCGCAGCCACTCCAGCCCGCGTCGCTCGTCTTGCGGAAGCCCCACCCCGTGCTGATGCAAGCAGTAGAGCTCGAACATCGAGTCCCCGTCATTGCGGCTGGCTGCAGTCTGGTAGAAGCTGATCGCCAGCTCCACGTTCTTGTCGCACCCCCGCCCGTTGAACGCCATGAGCCCGAGCAGGTAATGGACGCGGCCGTCCGGATCACCGCCCTTGAGAGCCAGGCGGGCGAATTCATGGGCTTCTTCATACTCCTGGAAGACGTGATACAGATTGAAGGCGGTCACGTAGGCGCCCTGGTCCGACCCGGCGCGCGCGGCGCGCTTGTAGTCCTCCATGGCGCGCTCGGGGTCCCCTGGAAAGCCCCAACCGTTCCAGCGGCAGCGTCCCACATCCACCCAGGCTTCGGCCACACCCGCTTCCGCCGCGCGCAGGACGGCTCGCGCCAGGACCTCCCCGTGAGTGCTGCCGGTCAGCTCGAACAGGGTCACGGCCAGTCCGTGGAGCCTGCGGGGGTCTGACTCGGACTCGATCACGGCGATCAGGTCGCGAGCCTGCTCCGCGCTCACCAGGCCCGGATCGGGGATGTCGACGGGCCGCGGGTCGTGGGGCCGGTTCAGCCTCCCCTTCAAGGGCACGGTATTGGGGATCTCTTCCAGGCGGGGTTTCGTCTCATAGACCGAGCTGCGTCCCGGGCCCGGTGCCAGCAGGCAAGCTTGAAAGTGGGCCGTTCCACCGCCCACCAGGTCTCCCAGGGTGAAGAGCGCTTTGGCCAGGAGATAGGTCGCCTCGCCCGCATCCGGGTGACTCTCCACCACAGGCTTGAGATGCTCCTGCGCTGCGTGCGGACGTCCAAGAGCCAGCAAAGCCAATCCGCGCGCCGCGTCCTGGCGCCATCCCTCGCCTGGAGCCGTCAGGGCCTGCTCCCACAGGGAGGTGCCGTCCTTCCCCTGCAGGTGCAGGGCCATGCCTCGATAGGCCAGAGACTCCGCATCCTCGTGCCGGGCGAGCAGTTCCCCTGCGCGCTCGAGCTCGCCCAGATCGAGGTGCTCCAGGGCCTGGATTGTTTCTGCGCTCATTTGCCGGGTGTTCGAACCACTGAGCCGTCAGCCCTCCGCCGTCCGACGGATCGCGCTCAGGGAGGCGCTTCAGCTGGTTGAGAGCGTTCTTGCAGCCTGCGTACCTCCGGACGCGCAAGCTCAGCCTGGATTGCTTTGTCCATCGCCTGCACGTGCGGCCCCAGATGGGGGGCGTTGCATAGGAGCTCGTTCAATCGTTCCAGAGGAAAACTTCGTTTCAGCGAGGTCGGGCCGCAGCGGATGCTGAGAAATCCCTCGACGATGGGTTTTGAGCTGGCCGGATCCACGAGGTCCACCTGTTGGAGCATTCCGGACTTGCTCAGGTAGTCCATGAGTTCAGCCATCTCCCTGCCGCTCAGAGTTCCCTCGATGCCGGGCACCACGCCCAGCCGAGTGACAGTTCCGTCGGCGTGATAGGAACTCTGGCTGCTCAGGCGAGAGTGGATCGAATAGGTGGTCTCGCCGCCGGGCGACTTCTCCATGAGCGTGATGCTGTATCCTGGGCCGAGGAGGTTGCAGTTCACCGAATAGGCCCGGTCGAGGTAGGCGTCGCGAGGCCCCCTGGAACCCTGCCAGCGAAACCAGACCAAGCCCAGGGCCACCGACACGATCAGCACCGCGAGCAGTGCATTCCCCCGATTCATCAAGCGTTGTTCTCCCTCCCGGTCGTCTTTCCCCGCCACCTGGAATTTCAGGTGTCGGTGCGCACCTCGTCCCACGGCTCTTCCCCGCAGATCCAGTTCAGGGCGTAGTGTCGCTCGCGAGTGATCGAGCTGACCGTCTGCCAGTCCTGCTCGCTCAACTCGGCATAAGAAGCGCCCTTCACGCCAAAGTCGCCCTCCACCAGCTCGGTCAAATCTCCCCGCTCGAAGGCGGCTTTCGCCGTTCCGGCGACCAGAGCGTCATCGTCTGGAAACAGCTCACGCGTGCGACTGCGCCAGTGCCACAACTCGGCGATCTCCCGGGCCCGGCTGACTTCCTCGTCCGCGCGCAGACGGGCTCCGGAGCGGATCTCCGCGGCTTTCAACCGGACCAGCGATGGATCGGCCAGCTCGTGGTAAGGGCCGACGTCGTCCACCAGGTGGAGCGCCCAGAGCAGGGTTTTGTAGGCCTCGATGCGCCAGCTGAACGCCACCACGTCGCGGTCGGACAGACCAGGCCAACGTTGCTCGGCGAAGGCGCGCTCTGTCGGGGTCAGGTTCTCGTAGACACCGCTGTTGCGCACCATATCCCAAAAGCGGTCTGTGTCCTGGTTGGCCTTCTCCAGCTCCTCGCGGGGCAGTTTCTCGAGTTGTTTCGAGTCCGGCCAGCCCAGCGCGATGGCCACCACTGCCTTCAAACACAGTGCCCTTTCCACCATTGTGCTCAGCTGCATGCTTTCTCTTGTCCGTCTAACGAAATTCGAACTACAGGTCTGCGCTGGCCGGCGTCACGCGCGCGGAAAAATCCGCTCGGCCCACTCGGGATGGTCGATGTAGGGGTTGCGATTGCCCTGGCGCAGGAAGGCCTCGCGATTGTGGTGGCGCTCGTAGGTGGAGACCGGATCCTCGCGGTGCCAGCGCAGGAGCGTTTCGACCTCCTGGCGTCCGTAGCAGTGGATGGCTCCCGGGTAGCGGGTCAGGAAGTAGAGCGTGGCCCGGGCCGCCGCGCCCTTGCCCTCGCGGGGCTCGAAAAGCTGACCATCGGGGCTGAACCAGCCTCCCCGAACCTCGATTCGACCCGGACCGGCGTCGCCGAGCGGGGTCGACCCGCGCTCCTCGTTGACGTCCTTGTCGCAGGCGAAGAGGTTGTGCAGGTCGCCGCGCATGGGCTGGCGGTCGTCAAACCAGTCGCGGGCCACCACGTGCTCGGCGGTCAACTGCGGGCGCGACTCCTCGGCGGCCACCGAAAGACCCAGGGCGACGGCGTCCAGGGGGGCGGCCAGGGCCAGTCGCGACCAGGTTTCGCCCTGCTCGGTCAGCACCCGGCGGGTGGTGTAGAGGCAGGCCAGCTCGCCATCGGGACGCCGGTCCACCCGCGGGAAGAGGTGCTTGGCCGGCTCATAACCGGGCTCGATGGTGTGGGTCTTCTCGAGCAGCTTGTTCAGCTTGAGGAAGAGCTGGGCGGGATGTTGCTCCTGACCGACCCGGCCATAGTAGCTCTGGGCTTCGGCCTGGTCACGAGCGGCATCGTAGTAGCTTGAGAGCGAGACAGCGTCGGCCGGGCTGGAAGCCGCCCGGGAAGGCGGGCTCGGCACGGGGCTCCAGAGACGCATGGAGACAAGCATACCTGAGTTTAGCCTGGAGGCCTGAAAAATCTCTCAGACCAGAGGTTCGGGCTGGGAGCTCCCCGAATCACACTGGAAATGCCGCGACCGAGCAAGCTGCCACCGGGCCTGTCCGATGTGCGGATGCTCAACACGGTTCTGGCCGCCTCCTTCTTCCTGACCGCTGTCGTCTGGACGTGCACCTGGTTTCAGATCGTGCCGTTGCTGATGTGGGTGGTGGCCTTCTCGGACAGTCCCTTGCGTTTGCCAGTGGGCCTGGTCCTGGCCTATCCTAAATCCTGCCTGGCCGGGTTTTTCTTCCTGAACGCGCTTCTATTTTTGGCACTGCGCTTGTATTTGCGCAGGATAGCCTTCCGTAACTCCTGGCTCTTGCCAGTCGCTCACGCCCTTTTCAGCCTGGTGCCTCTCGGAGTGGCTCTGTTCTGCGTGGTGGAGCGATGGCGATGAACAAGGAAGTTCTGCGTCGCTATCTGCTGGGAATGCACCGGGCGACCTGTTGGTCCTCCTTCTTCCTCGTGTTGCTCTCGCTGGCCGTCTTCTGGTTGGCGCATGAGCTCTGGTTGATCCTCCCCGGCTTTGTCGAGCATCCCCTGCGCGGTTTGCTCAAGG
The DNA here is from genome assembly GCA_964637145.1 of uncultured Burkholderiales bacterium. Classification (GTDB taxonomy): domain Bacteria; phylum Vulcanimicrobiota; class Xenobia; order Xenobiales; family QWHO01; genus QWHO01. The sequence goes on along the minus strand of CAZWUN010000058.1, from coordinate 4,066 downwards.
ACCATCCCAGGCTGGCGCCGTGGCTGATCCTCGGGCTTCCAACGCTGGGGGGGCTGTTGGTGCTCAACTGGCTACGCGTCCACCTGTCCGCCGGCGAGCGCCAGATCCGCCAGTCCGATACCCCCTGGAGCCCCCTCTACACCTCGGTCTTTCTCTTCGTAATCGCCAACCTCGCCCTGCCGGTCTGGATTCAGTTTTACTTGCTTCCGGTGACGTCCGTCCAGGAGCTGATCGCTTTCTACCGCGAAGCGGCGTCGAGCTCGCAGTCAAGGCCAGAGCCTTCAGCTACGCCGAAACCTGAGCCGTCTGCCTCGACATCGGCTCCGGACCCCACTCCTGCGCCTACGCCGGAGAAGCTCACCGGTCGCTACGTGTGGTTCTTTTCCAGGGGCCAGAGGGTGCGTGAGGTGGACCTGCAGATGGAAACCACCGTGGACCGTTTCACCTGCGGCGCTATGAAGATCTTTTGGAGCAACGATGGGCTCTTGACCGCTGTCGACGTGGACAGTGGGGCCAGCCTCTGGCAGGTCGAGACGACCGACCCCGAGCTCGTGGTCTCGGCCCGAGCCCCGCTCCTCTTCACCCGGACTCGCTCGGGGCAACTGGTGGTCCGGGAGGCTGACAGCGGGAAGCTGCTCTGGCGAGATTCGGGCCAGATCCTCCTGGATGAGGATCTCTATCGTCTGGAGGGTTCTACCCTGACGCCGCTCAACGGGATGACCGGCCAGGCTCTGGGGCCTGCAGTGAAACTGCCTGAGCCCCTCACCGAGGTCAAATTGGACCAGGGTCTGGTGGCAGGTCGCTCCGGCTCGTCGGTTGTGGTTCTGGAGGCGAGCACCGGGAAGAAGCTCTGGTCCCTCGATTACAAAGGCAACTTCAGCATCGAGCATGGACGGCTGTTCACCCGCCACGGCGAGGGCCTCGCCGCTCGCGACCTGCGAACCGGGAAGGTCGTGCTCGAGGGAGTTCAAGGTGAGCTTCTGACGGGCATGAGCGGTAGCGTCGTGCTTCAGCACGGGCCGAACCTGGTGGCGCTCGACCCGGGGACCAGCCAGCAACAATGGATCGTGGAGAACGCTCATGGATGGAGCCAGCCGCTCCCTTCCATGGTGGTCGCGCTCGAGCGCTCGGCCGGAAAATTGAGAGCCTTTGGTCGAAATGGGGAATCCCTGTTTCAGCAGTCGATCGAGCCAGGGGTGGAGGTTCGCGGCCTGGTGGGCGGGGGAGAAAGCTCGCTGGTCTTGTTGGTTTCCAAGCCTTAGCTCTCACGGCGCGGGCGCCTCCAGGTGCAGATGATCTCCCGTCTTGTAGAGGCTGTCGTGGGCATACTCGTTGAAGACGGAGAATCCGCTTGCCTCGGCCAACGCGGCAGCCAGCCAGGACTCCTCCAGGGTTACGGGGTAGCCACGGGGGTCCTCCACCACGCAGTCGATGGCCCGCCCTTCGGAATGGGCAGGGCTGGAGTGGGTGCCTCCGGTGGTGCAGGTCAGGTGGGCCGTGAAGCCGGGCATCTCGACCTCCAGGCGCCGGTTGAAGTCGAGCCAGCCCAGGGCGGTCGCGGCTTGCATCAGAAACCCGTTGCAGCTCACCAGCTGATGAGGGGGAAGCTGGTGCAGTCGGTGCTCGAGGTCGAACGGGAAGCCGTGCTTGCGGGCCCGCTCGTAGACCTCGCCGTTGGCCAGGGGCATCGCCTTACCGCGCCACCAGCTGCCCTCCCGGACCGACCGCAGGGCCCGCGCCGTGCCCGGATCGAGGCTGTTGCCATCCACCCCCAGCCCGTAGGTGGCTTTGAAGACGGCCAGAGCGGCCGCCGTCTGGGGTCCGTACTCCCCATCCACGGCCAGTTTGCCCTTCCAGGCGGGCATCCAGCGCACCAGGGCGGCCTGCAGCTTGCGCACCCGGGGCCCGCAGTCCCCCTTTCCCACCGGCCGGAAGGCCTTCCGGCCCAGGCTCCGACCCATGTTCCGCCAGGATTGGCATTTGTCGATTGTCAAGCTCATGATCGCTCACCTCCGCCTCCAGGATGCCTCAGGAGAGCCCCGTTTCGACAGGGTGAATGGTTGCCGCGTTGTTGCCGGGAGATGAAATCCAGGTTGCCGTTTTATGAACGCGGGTGGGTTTCGTCTTAGAGTGGCGAGACGACGTCAGTCGGAGTGCGGCGAACCCCCTTTCGAGTCGCCGGTCGCATCGAGCGCGCAGGAATCTCAATTCGGTTTCAGGAAAATGCACTGATGGTCGGGAGGGTTTTTCTATGCGCATTTTGCCGTCAATGATCGTTGCGCTCGCTCTGCTTGGGCCGGTGGCCGCTCAGCCGGGAATGCCCTCCGGGGGTGATTGTGGAGCGCACGGCGCCTCCGGTCCATCCAGCCTTCCGGGAGCCACCCCCAACGTCTACGTGCCCGGTGACGGGCCTGACCGCGACGGCGGCCGGGGCGAAGGCGATACGGCATCCGAGGCTCCGGTGGGCGATTTCAATGCCTGGCTGGGCCAGAACCCCGACTCTCCCCTCGCAAACCTGGCCCAGCAGGCCGTCGATGACTCTTCCCTGCGAGGCGTGCTCGATCAGCTGACTCCGGCCGAGCTCGAGAACCTGGGCGGCCTTCTGACGACCTATCAGAACCACATCAACACCTACATCGCGAATAATCCTCGCACCTGGGATACCGCGCCGGGCGGCTTGCGCAACATGCTCAACTCCATGAGCACCCCGTTCGGAGGAAGCGCCTGGGTGCGCGGGTGCGCGGACATGCAGAGCCAGACCACAACCTGTCTGGCACCGCACACCGGAGGCTCAAATCCCTTCACCGTGCATCCGTACAACTGGGTCCCCGGTCTGGGCCGTCAAGGTGTCATCTACTTCGGGGCCCCGGTAGCGGCCATCGCAGGAGTCAAGGCCGCCGGTGCAGGAACCGCCCTGGCGGGGCCGGCCGGGACGGTCGTGGGTGGGGCCATCGGGGTGGCCATCGCCGTGGGAAGCCAGAGCACAGAGCACAACATGGTGGTCCTGCAGTCGACTCGCGACAACAATTTGATCGTTGTGCTGGACCCTCACGCCGCTCAGCACGGGAATGCCGGCTCCGTGCACGGCCCAGACCATCACTCCGACATCACGGGCAGGCCGTCGATCGGACCGCCCACGACCCCCCCCCGTCCGACTGCTGTTCGGCGGGGACCCGCGCTGGATCGCGGTAGTCTTGGCCCGTGACGAGGCTGGCCCTGGCCCTGCTGGCACTCGGCTTGCTGGCCGCGGGAGAGTCGGCCAGGTTTCAACTCCGTTACCGTCCTGACCCGGGGTCGACCTGGCTGACCGAGGGAAGACTTTCGGTTAAGAGCTGGACCAGGTTGCCCGAGGGCGAGTCCACCGCCAGTGAAGACCAGGAACTGGCCTGGGTAGATACGGTGACTGCCCGCGATGTCGCGGGCACTGTCACGTTGACCCGTGTGGTTCGAAAATGGAGCCCGGTTGGCCAGACCCAGAGCCTGCTCCCTTCCGATCCCACGTCTTTGCTCGTCTCCAAGCTCGGCGAGCAAAGGCCGGTTCGGGGTGCGAGCCTGCTCGACCAGCCAGCCTTCCTCCCCACGCGGAATGTGGAAGTGGGCGAGTCCTGGCCTGTCGAGCAGACCGTCACGGGAGAGGTACCGGTCGGGTCGCAGGTCATGAAGGTCGAGACGCGCACGCAGGGCAAGGCAACCTTCACGCGCCTCGGTCCTGGTCTGGCCGTGCTCGACCTGGCACTGACCATCGACCAGAAGGGTCAGAGCCCCAGCGTGGGTACGGTATCAGCTAGCCAGGTTCGCTGGACCATTCATGTCGATGTTCCCACGGGAGTCCCCGTGTGGCAGAAGATGGAGTCCAAGACCGAGCAGACGATCACCTTGCCAAACGCTACCGTTCCTAGCCGCAGTGAGACCTTGCTCGAGCTGACCACGAAGCCTGGTTGAAAATGAAATCGAGGTTATGAACGCGGGTGAGACTCGTCGTAGACCTCGCGCATCTTCTGGCGCGACAGGTTGGTGTAGACCTGGGTGGTGGAGAGGCTGGAATGGCCCAGGAGCTCCTTGATGG
>CAZWUN010000057.1:9966-19842 GCA_964637145.1 uncultured Burkholderiales bacterium | reverse complement strand
GACGGCATCAAGGGTGGCAAGAGCAGTCAGTTCGCGGCCAGCTGGGCGGCGGCCGCCTCCCGTCCCAAGGAGACTCCGCGCAAGACCCTGTCGGGCCTCTCCTTCAGCGAGCGCATGGACGAGCTGGATCCGCTCGAAGACGGCCTGCCGCTTCGTCCCAAGCCCGAGTTGCGACCCGGCGAGGTGCATCCCGAGTCCCTGCTGCGCTACATCAGCCATTGCTGCGAGTGCGGCTTCAAGATCCTCCAGCGGCTCTACCTGTGCCTGCAGTGCGCCTCCGAGGAGCGGGTGGTGGTGATGCAGTCCGAGGTGCGCTTCGCCCGCGACGGATTCTACTTCCGCAGCCACTCGGACGCGGTCGAGTTCAGTCCCCTGGCCCGCCAGCTCTTCGCCGAAGGCGGAGTGGAGGATGTGCTGTCGCTGCGCCGTCCGCCCATGTATCCTCAGTTCCGCGAGATGCTGGCGCTGGGTTATCAGCGTCCGGCCTGACTCGAGCCTGAGGGAACTCCTGACGCCCGGGCCCGCTGATCAGGCCGGCTGGCAATGGCAATCCGGGCAAGGCCTTCCGACAGGCTCACCCGAGACCGGCCTGGGCCACCCGCTCGGCCGTGCTGCGAGCCTGCTCGATCACATCCGGCACCCCCACACCCCGGTAGGCGCTGCCCGTCAGGAACAGCCCGGCCGGCACGTGTCGATCCAACCCGCTGACCAGCTCTCCGTGACCGACCCGGTAGACCGGATTCTCCCAGCGAAAGACGCGCGTCATTCGGGGCTGCCCGATCAGCTTGAGGAGGGGGCGGAGCTCCTGCACCACGCCCTCCACCAGCTCCTCATCGGAATCTTGCGGGTTGCGCACGTAGGCTCGCAGCAGCACGCAGCTCGCGGGCACCCGGCCGGGGAACTTCGAGCTCGACCAGGTGCAGGCGCTGACCAGCCCGGCTTGCCGGGTGGGCACCACGAAGCCGTGGCTGTCGAGCGGGTGGATCACCTGGCGGCGGTGGAAGCCGAGGGCCACGGTGGCCACCTTCTGGTAAGCGATGGAGGCCAGTTGCTCGCTCAGAGCCCCCGGGCCCAGCAGGCGGGCCGTCTGGGGAGCCGGGGTGGCCAGCACCACCTGGTCGGCCTGGACCCACTCCCCGCCCACTCGCACCTGGCCGGGGAGCACCTGCTCCACCTGCTGCCCGACCCTCAGGCGTCCGTTGACCCGGGCCTGCAGGGCCTCGGTCAGGCCCGACATGCCCGCGCGCAGGCCCAGCATCTCGGGCCCCCTGGCTCGGGAAGGCTGGCGCAGCACCCCCATGATCAGGCTGCGATGCTTCTCCTCCAGGGCCAGCAGGCGGGGGAAGAGGCACCGCGAGCTGAGGCAGTCGGCAGGAGCGCCGTAGATGCCGGCCAGCAGCGGATCGGCCAGCCGCTCGACGATTTCGCCCCCCAGTCGGCGCCTCAGGAATTCGGCCAGGGACTCCTCGCTGGACTCGCGCCGGGCCGGCAGCCACAGGTCGGCCAGCATGCGCAGCTTGCCCGTCCAGGAGAGCAGGGGAGTCAGGGCCATGGGCAGCCAGCGGCTGGGGATCACGCCCATCAAGCCCTCGGGCACGGGGGTGAGTCGGCCCCGGTCCAGGACCAGGCTGCGGGGACGAGCGGGCAGGGTCTCGATCAGCTCTAAACCCAGCTCCCGGCAAAGCTCCAGGGCGGCTGGCTTGTAGGTGACAAAGGCGTCCGGTCCGCCTTCGAGCAGGAACCCGTCGCGGGCCTCGGTGAGCAGCTTGCCTCCTGCCCGGGGGGCGGCTTCCAGGACGGTGACCTCGGCTCGCTGGCCCAGGAAGTAGGCGGTGGCCAGCCCGGCCAGGCCCCCCCCGACTACGATCACGCGGGGCATGCGGCCTCCGGCTGGTAGGCGCACAAGGGCTCTTCCGCCAGCGGGTCACCGGTGGTGGCGTAAGCTCGCGAGCGCGAGCCTCCGCACACCGAGCGAAACTCGCACACCCCACAGCGTCCCTTGAGGTCGGAGGTGTTGCGCATCAGCTCGAAGAGCGGGCTGTGGCGGTAGAGATCGACCAGGTTCGCGCGGCGCACGTTGCCGGCCGACAGGGGCAGAAAGCCGCTGGGGAAGACCTCGCCGCGGTGGGAGATGAAGACGAATCCATCCCCCGAGTTGATGTGCATGGGGGTGCGCCGGGCGGCGGCTCGGGGCGACCAGGCCGAGGACAGTCCTCGCAGCTCGCGGCGCAGCTCGTTGTCGGGGCCCGGGGCATTCTGCCGCTGGAGCAGGACGCGCTTGTAATGGTGACCTTCGGTGGCCTTCAGAGGCAGATAGCGCGAGGCGTCCACCAGAAAGTGCATGACCTCCTCGCACTCCTCGGCGCTGATGGCGTCCTGGTGCTGGGCGCGCCCGGTGGGCACCAGGAAGAACACGCTCCAGGTCATCAGCTCGAGGGGCACGAGCAGCTTGACCAGGGAGGGCAGGTCGGCCAGGTTGTGGCGGGTGACCGTGGTGTTGACCTGGAGCTTGAGCCCCACCTCGCGCACCAGCTCGCACCCTCGCATGGTCAGCGCGTAGGAGCCGGCCACGCCCCGAAAGGCATCGTGGGCCTGCTCCTGGGAGGCATCCAGGCTGAGCGAGATGGCCCGGGCGCCGCACTCCTTCAGGCGGGCCAGGTTGTCCCGGGTCAAAAGGGGCGTGGCTGAGGGTGAGACCGCCGGACGCAGGCCCAGCTCGCTGGAATACTGCACCAGGTCGAAGAGGTCGGCGCGCTTGAACGGGTCGCCTCCGGTGAAGACGAAAAGGGGCGGGGGATCGGAGAAGCTGCGCACCTGCTCGAGCAGCGTCCTGGCCTGGGAGTGGCTCAGGGCCAGAGGGTCGTGCTCCTTCTGAGCGCTGGCCCGGCAGTGGCGACAGGCCAGGTCGCAGGCTTGCGTGGTCTCCCAGATCACCAGGAAGGGGCTGACGGAGTTGTCGGAGGCGGGACGTCGGAGGGCGCTTGCCATACTCCGACTTTGCCTCAGACGGGGCCGGGGGTCCAATGATCTGGATCAATAGGGACCGATTTCTGGCAATATTGGCCTGCTAGAATACTCCCGAGATGGACAAGCTGACCGATTCAGGCCGCCTTTCCTGGCCCGCCTGGACCCCCCAGGCGCAACGCGGCGAGGCAGGTCCGGTGGACGAGCTGGTGGTGACCCGCAGGCTCGTCTCCAAGGGCGAGCGCAGCCTGCTGGTGGGGCTCGAGGTGAACGGGCAGAGTCTGAGCGAGCTGCCGCCGCTCGACGAGCACGCCCGGGCGCTCCCCACCAGCCTTCCGCCCCGCTCGGTGAGCCCGGTGCCCGAGCAGCCCGAGGGCGAGACGGTCATCCGCACGCGCTATCTGCCCTCGGAAGAAGGCTGGCTGCTCAGCGACCAGACCGCTCTGGCGAGCCAGAACGGCCAGCCGGTGGTCCAGGTGCGCGACGTGCGCCAGGGCGAGCTCTGGAGCGAGGAGCTCCGGGTCTACCAGAGCACCGGCCCCGAGGGCGCTCGCCGGCCGGCCCACCGGATGAGCGATCTCGAGCGCGACCCCCACGCTCTGGACGGCGAGGTGGAGCGGGCCCAGGGCCTTTCGGTGGCGGACGTGCTGGCCTGGGACGAGTCGCGCGGCGAACGCAGCCAGCTGTTGCGGGAGCGCTACGGACACCTGAAGGGGGCTGCCATTCTGGAGATCGGTCCCTTTGCCACCACTTATGTGGCCCGCACGCTCCTCACGGAGGACTCCGGCAACCGCTATCTCGGGGTGGACGTCAATGCCACCGCCCTGGCCCGCCAGCGGGAGGTGCTCGATTCGGTGGGCGGCCCGGCCGCCCGCAACTCACGCCAGCACGTGGGGGATCTCTTCTCGCTGCCGGTAGCCGATGGCTCGCAAGACCTGCTCCTGGCTTATGCCAGCTTCCCCATCGGAGCCCGTTCGGAGGACGCCATCGCGGGCCTGGCGGAGGTGTACCGCGTGCTAGCGCCGGGGGGAGAGTTCCTCTGCGAAGGCTGGCCGCTCCACGACGTGGCCCCGGCCACGCTGGCCTACCTGACCGAGAAGTTCGAGGTGGTGGGCGCACCCGGGCCGGGTGCGGGCTTCATCCTGCGAAAGAACCCGTAGCCCTTCTCAAGCCGCCTGGCGGGCCAGGAACCAGTAGTTGGCCAGCCAATCGGCCAGGTAGACGGCGTCCTCGCGAATGCCCCTCAGGAACTGGCTGCGGAAGGTGCGCAGACCCTGCAGGCCCAGGAAGAACAGGCCCGGAACCTCGCTGCTCTCGGCCCCGTAGAGGGGCGGCAGGCCGGTATCGGGGTCGGTCGAGACCAGTCCGGCCAGGTGCTTGAGAGCGGGGCGATAACCGGTGGCGTAGATCACCAGGTCAAACGGCACTTCTTGACCGTCCTGGAAGACCACTGCCTGGCGCTCCAGGCGGGCCATGGCCGGGAAGCCCCGCACCAGTCCCCACTCGATGAGCTGGCGGGCCACTCCGCCCGGCATGCGGCTCTCCAGTGAGAGAGGGGCGCGCATGCCGGGCAGGTGCACCAGGGATTCTTCCAGGACGTAGCTGAAGGGGGAGAGGCAGGCCTGCAGCATGTCCGGAAGCGCATAGCGGATGGGCGAGCGGTGAGACAGGCAGACCTCGTAGCCGGCTCGGTAGAGTCCCTCCAGGATCTCCCCGGCGGTGGTTCGATGGCCCACCACCAGCACGCGGCCGCGGTTGCAGCCGAGCAGCCGGCGAACCGTATCGGGGTCTTGATAGGAGGCCGCGTGGATCTGGGGGATCTCGCTCTGGTTGGCGCCTGGAAGCTCGGGAATGTAGGGGTTGGAGAAGTAGCCGGTGGCATTGACCAGCACCCGGGCCTGAAAGTGGCCCTGGTTGGTGCGGACATGGAACTGGCCCGGTTCGCGGGCGACCTCGTGGACCTCCACGGAGGTGCGGTAGCTCAGGTTGCGCTGGATGGCGTACTCCGTCAGGTACTGAGCGTACTCCTCGCGCTCGGTGGGGCGCAGGGCGATGCGCCAGCTGGGCCGCGTGCCCGGCAGCACGGTGTTGATCCAGGGGCTGAGGGTCGTGTTGGCGGCCATGCTGCGAAAAGTGCTCCCCAGGAAGGGGGCCCGCTCCAGCAGGGTGTACTCGATCGCTCGCTCTTGCAGCTGGTTGGCCAGGGCCAGCCCGGCCGGACCGCCGCCGATGATAAGGACGGACATCTCAGCATCAGGTTAAGCCAGGAAAGGGGTTGGAGTCATTGACCTGGATCAATCGGGCAGGCGGATCTGGTGCTCGCGGCTGTGCTGGTAGTCCAGGAAGACGTGCTCGGCGCTGAGCAACCGGTAGCCTCCCTGGCCGTCCGGTCGGCTGGTGTCCTTGAGCCGATAGGCAAAGTGGCCGCACGTGTAGCACTGGTGGCGACTGAAGTGATGGCAGAGGCACATCTTGCCGCTCACGCTCTGTCCCCGGGGAGTGGATTCCCAGGCCCGCACATAGGCGCACTCCCCGCCGCGGTCGAGCAGGTAGCCGTGCAGGCGGCACTTGGGCTCCACTCCGGAATCCAGACAGGGACTGCTGGTGAGCATGCGCATGAGGTAGCCCGTGGGCGAGTAGGAGTTGACCACCACCTCCTCCTCGCTGGCTCGAAAGTAGCTTTGCTTGACCGCGGCCGGAAGGCCGCACTCCCGGGTGACCGTGAACCGGGTGGCCACCTGTACGGCGGCCGCGCCCGCCTGCAGATGTCGGGTGGCGTCGGTGCCCGTGAAGATCCCCCCTGCGGGGATGACCGCGATGGGCAACTCGTGCTGGCGCAGGTAGGCCAGAATCTCGTCCACGATCGACTCCAGCCGGTACTCGGCCCAGTCTTCCCCGAATCCGAGATGGCCTCCGGCCAGGGGACCCTCCACCACCACGTAGTCGGGCAGCCGCTGCGAGCGCTGGGCGGCCCGCAAGAAGATCTCCAGGGCCCTCAGGCTGCTCACGACGATGCCCAGCTTCACCTCACGAAAGCGGGGATGATCCTCGATCAGCTTGAGGCTTTTGTGGTGCAGCCCGGCTGACAGGGTCAACCCGTCGATGCCCCCATCCAGAGCGGCCGTGAGCCGGATCTTCAGGGTCTCGGAAGCGTCCAGCATGGAGAGCTTCTCCATCACGTTGAGGAAGATCAGACCCTGGCCCACCTTGCGATCCATGGCCGCGGACACGTGGCGCAGCTGGGCTTCTCGTAGCTCGGCCGGGTCGAAGCGATAGCGCGAGCGGTCGCCTTCGTGCTGGTAGCGTTTGAACTTGCTCAGGCTGAAGCGGGTCCCGAAGCGCCGGTCCGAGACCAGGCAGGCCATGGCATCGGAGATATGGCCCACCCCACCGAGCCGGGCTGCCTCCAGGGCCAGCTCCATGGTGGAGATGTCCACCCCCATGCCCCCGATGACCAGTGGCACCAGCTCGTGCTTTCCGAGCTTCCAGCGATAGTTGTCCAGGCAATCCATAGAGGGCATCCTAACCCGGGCCGGAGCGGGCGTCGTTGATCTCGATCAACCGGGTTTGCCGTCTACACGGGGCCTGGTGAGAATGGGGAAGTACAAGAGCCCGTAGAGTCCGAAAGCCAGCGCCCAGAGAGCGGCAGAGGAAGTCACCCACAGGGTGGACGGGGCCAGCATGGGTCCGAACGTCCGCAGAACGGCCGCCAGCAGGAGCAACCCGAAGGCCGCCACCACCGGTCGGGGGGGCTTGAGCGCTCGACCGGTGTGGCCCAGAGCCACCCGCGCCATCATGCCCAGGATCATGACTCCGATGCAGCCCACCGTCAGGGCGTGCAGGGAGGGAAAGGGGCTCGTCCCGGCCAGCCGGGCCCAGCCTTTCAGAGCCAGGCCCAGCGGCAGCCAGGCATAGCCCAGGTAGAGCACCCACAGCAAGGGGACCCGCACCAGGCGGCGGTCGAACCAGCCGACCAGGCGGGCCACGTGGGGGAGGGCGGCGGCCCAGTAGACCGCCCCCAGCGAAAGGCCCAGAGCCTCCAAGAGGGCCAACAGGGGGAGACTGGCCATGGCCAGTCGCTCCACCCAGGGCCAGCTGCGGGCCGGGCTCTCTGGCAGGGCGGCCCGGATGAAGAAGGGGATCACGCGCCCTCCGATCAGGGCCACCAGCTGCAGGATGCACAGCAGTCCTAGCTCCAGGCCCAGAGCCGCGGTTCCCGCCTGGCCGAGAGCCTCGGCCCACACCAGTCCGTTGGAGAGGGTGAAGACCCCCAGCACGGGCAGGAACACCAGGTTGTGCGGCTTGCCAGCCTTGATCAGGGGGTAGGCCAGGGCTGCCGCCAGAGCTGGCAGGAAGGCCAGGTCAACGGCGGCGGCCAGGATAGCGGGCACGGCCGAACTCAGGATCAGCCCTCGGCCCAGCAGCCAGAGGCCCACCAGGCCTCCCAGGAGGGCTCCCCGGGGCGTGGGGATGCCGGTCCAGTTGGGCACGGCCGTGAGCAGAAAGCCTGCGATGATCGCGGCCGTGAAGCCAAAGAGCATCTCGTGACCGTGCCACAGCATCGGGCTCAGGCCCGGGCGAAAGGTCAGCCATCCGAGGAAGATGGCCACCCAGACAAGCACGGTCAGGACTCCATACCAGGAGCCGAGCAGGAAGAAGGGTCGAAATCCCAGGGCCAGCACCGCCGGTCCGGAGACGGCGGGCATCGGGCGTGGTCCATTGACAACCGGGAGTGAGAGCATGGCTCAAGCCTAGCACGGGGGGAAAGGCCCGGAAATTGACCTGGCTCAAGTCGCTCGGAGGTCAGCGTGCTCAGTCGCGGGATGTGCGCCGTCTGAGGGCGAGGTATACGCCGTCGGGGCGGGGTACCCGAGAATTTCCGGGTACGCCGCTGAGGGCGAGGTATACGCCGTCGGGGCAGGGGTACCCGAGAATTTCCGGGTACGCCACTGAGGGCGAGGTATACGCCGGGGCGGGGTACCCGCGAATTTCCGGGAACCCGCTCAGGGCGAGGTGGCTTACTTCTGCTCGGGGACCAGAGTGGAGGCGAAGCCGCCCCAGACAGCTCCCACTACGGCGCCAGTGACGGCCGCGGCCAGGGGGGCCGCCTGGCCTCCTGGGATCGTCAGGAAGAACGCCGGCACGCCCATCAGCGCTCCGACTGCACGCCCGCCCGTCCCGCCACCAAAGGTGTCGCCCAACACGGCGGCGCCCGCGGCCGCTCCGGCCACGCCCATGGCAAGCTGGAAACCCAGACCGGCCCAGTCGCCGGCGGCAGCATAGACCAGGGCCGTGGCAGCCGAGCTGACTGCCCCGACGGCGGCCCAGGCGCCGGACCAGCGGGCCACGTGGTCGAGCGACGGAAGCGACTCCTCGGGGGGCTGAGGCTCCGGCTCCTGGTTGCGAGGGGCGCTGGCGCGCACGGGGGCATGCATCGGGGGTGAGCAAGTGATCAACATGGACGGTAAGGTAGCACTCAGGTCGGGACAGGACGTTGCCCGAATGTTACCATCCCCCTGGAGGGCAGCCGACAGATTGGGCAAGGGACCCCTCGGAAGGCAGGCGACCCGACCCCCTGTTCGAAGACCTTATGGTGATCCATGTCTGCGGCTTGATCCCTGCCTATGAGCCCCAGCCCGCCGTGGTGGACGCGGCGCGCGGATTGCTCGAGGGCGGCCTGGCCCGCCTGGTGGTGGTGGACGACGGCAGCCGGCGGCCCGGGACGGCCGAGATCTTCGAGGCCCTGCGCGCCCTGCCTCGCACCGAGGTGCTGGTGCATCCTCAGAATCGAGGCAAAGGGGCAGCTCTGCGCACGGGTCTTGCTCACATCCAGGCCACGGCCTCGGCCGGCGAGGTGGGAGCGGTCACCCTGGATGCCGACGGGCAGCACGCCGTGGAGGACGTGCTGGCCGTGGCCGGCGAGCTGGAGAAGCATCCCCACGAGCTGGTGCTCGGCTGTCGCTCCTTCACCGAGGCTTGCGTTCCGGTGCCCCGCAAGATCGGCAGCGTGTTTCAGCGGCTGGTGACCTTCTTGCTGCTGTTCAAAGACATCCGCGACGTGCAGACGGGAATGCGGGGCATCCCCTTCGAGCTCTTCCCCGACCTTCTGGACATCAAGGCCGATCGCTTCGAGTGGGAGATGGAGATGATCTGGCGTTGTCGCAACCACCGGATCCGCCAGATTCGCGTCCAGAGCATCTACATCGGGCGCAACGAGAGCTCGCACTTTCATCCCGTGCTGGACACGCTGAAATTCTATGGTCGTTTACTGGGGCTGCGCTGGCGGTCGCTCTTCGAGGGCTCCGGGAAGAGGTAGGTCCGAGGAGCCAGGCCAGGCGAGTTGCTCCGCCGGAAGCTTCCGGACTCAGTTCTCGCGCTTCTTGATGGCCACGCCGCCGATGAGCCAGCGGTCCTCGGACTCGTCGATGGCCGAGCCGGGCGGTGGTCCGGCCATCCGCACGACCTGGAGAATCTCCGCCGCGTCCAGCTCATGGTGCTGGCAGAGAGGGATCAGACGGCTCAGAGCCTGGTCGAGCGATGGGACGTCGGTGTGGGACAATTCCCTGAGCAATCGGAGCGCTCGCCGGGGCTCCAGCACCTGGAGTCGCTCATTGATCTGGCCCGGGTCGAGCCGCTCTGCCTGCAAGCGACTCTGGAGCCAGGCTCCCAGGGCAGGGAGCTCGCCGTCCGACTCGCCTGCCCGCAGGGCCAGCTCCCGCAGCAGCGGACTGTCGATGGCGGCCAGACTTTTACGGGCTCTGAGTGCCGAATCAGCGCCGTCCTGGACCACTCGGTGGCTGAGGAAAGCTCGTTCCAGCTCCGGTTCCTTCGAAACTCGAATGTGCTCGTGGAGCGCATTGGCCCAGCCGAACTCCCCGATACCGGGGCGCCAGGTGCAGATCTCCTCGAACA
>CAZWUN010000057.1:0-9866 GCA_964637145.1 uncultured Burkholderiales bacterium | reverse complement strand
TCTTGAAGAGAGCCAGCCCGTGCTCGGCGTTGGCAGCCTTCACCAGCCGCTTGAGCTCGCCGGTGGACAGGGGTTGCCGGGGGCCGAGCGCGGCGTGCAGCGCGTTGGCCCAGCCGAACTCCCCGATACCGGGGCGCCAGGTGCAGATCTCCTCGAACAGGGCGATGCCCTCTTCGCGCTGCGCGGGGTCGGCGGGCAGCTTCTTGAAGAGAGCCAGCCCGTGCTCGGCGTTGGCAGCCTTCACCAGCCGCTTGAGTTCAGCCTTGCCGTCAGGCGGACCGGATGTCAGGGCCTGCTGGATCGGATCGGACCATCCCGAGCGTGATAGCCCGCTCTTCCATGCTTCCAGCTCCCCGTCGCTGACCGGGCAGGGGAGGGAGCTGGAACTGGCAGTCGGGCGCAGGATCATCGCAGTCTGCATTGTCCCTCCAGGACGTGAAAGAAGCATGAATGGCCAGGGGCCATAAACTGGATGCTGCGATACACGACTCCGGAGGCTCCAGGCTGGCGCTGATGGGCCCGGGGGGGCGCGGAGGATGGCCTGACGGCGATATCCGGGAGACTCTGGCCGAGTTGGAGGGCCGGCAAACCGAACCCTTGAACATTCCGGCATGGAAACTCTCGCGCTGCGAATTCGTGGGATGCTGGTCTTCTTGCTCCTCCTCATGCTCTTGTTGCCCGCCCGCGCCGAACCCGAGCCGAGCTTCGACAGCAATTGGGGGGGACGGCGAGAGGCGGAGCAGTCCATCCTGAAGGCGCTGCCGTCGGCGCTCGGTCAGGCAGCCAGGGGCTATCTCGAGCAGGCCCACCAGATCACGCCGGACATCCACAGGGAGTCCCTTCTGCAGAAATTCCGCCAGGCTCGTCGGGAATGGGTCCGCGTCGGGCCGCAGGCGGTCGCGCAGCTCACACCCTTCCTTGAGAGCGACCAACCCTGGGAGCGCTACGAAGCAGCCTTGCTCCTGGGAGGGACGCACTCCGCCGCCGCGATCCCACCCTTGCGGGCTCGGCTGGAGAATGAGAAGCATCGCGACGTCGGCTATGCGCTCAATGCTGCGCTGGCCGAGTTGGGGGACGAGACCACCAGCCGCATCCAGGCCCTGGTCGCCGCCGAGCGCGCCGAGCGCGACCGAGGTCGAGCCATGCCCATGACCATGGACGCGGGCGCGCGTCGCTCGCCCGAGATCCGGTGCTGCCACCTGATCGAGCTCGTGTGCGGCGTGCATCGGCCCGAGGTGCTGGCCTTGCAGGACCAACTCGCCGGGGACGATGGCGCCCTGGGTGAGACGCACGGCGCCTGCCGGTTCTACCTCGTGAACGATCTCGCGGGGTCGGGGCCCAGGGTCGTCACCAAAGGGTTCCGACGCACGGAGCAAAACGGGCTGGCGCGGGTCCTCTACCGCTATCCAGCCGTCCGGGGACTCGCCGACCCGGACCTGCAGAGCAGCATCAACCGCGAGCTACGGGCGGCCTTCGTGCCGGCGCGCCTGCCTCAGCTGAGCCCTCGCGACGGCATCTACGAGACCGAGCGGACCTTCCGGGTCGGCCGTCTCGACGAGCGCTACCTGAGCGTGCGCTACACCGGCTGGGGCCGCCACCGCGGGAGCAGCTCGACGACCCACTTCTTCGCGGCCCGCACGATCGATCTTCGGACCGGCCGAACCCTGGAGCTACGCGACCTGTTCCTGCAAAAGGCCGACTACATGGACCTCCTGAGAACCCTGGCCGAGCCGATCATGGCCCGGTCGATGGGCGCCGATCCCGGCCCGACCTTCATGCGCTACACTCCCGGGTTCTACCTGACTCCCAAGAAGCTCGTCCTGTTCGACCTCTTTCGCGATGGGACCGACCAGGATGTCGCCATCGAGGCGAGTCAGCTCAGCGACCTGGCCGACAAGGAAGGGCCTCTCTCAGGACGATAACCCCGGAGCATTTCGGGCCGGGCTGGATGCTGAGACGCACGCCTCCAGAGGCTCCAGGCTGGCGCTGAAGTGGCGCAGGAAGGGCGGCTCGCGCAGGATGCGATAGCCTGGCAGCTCGCTGGCCCGGGCAGCTACCCGTTCGGCCACCTCGATCACGTAGTCGATGTGGGCCTGGGTGTAGACGCGCCTGGGCACAGCCAGGCGCAACAGCTCAAGACGCGCGCCCGGGAACATAAGCGAGCCAACCTCAACGCCGCGCACCCCGCCTTCGAGGTAGAAAGCGGCCCCCAGGGCCTGGCCGGGGAACTGGTCGGGGCCCAGGTGAGGGAGAAGTCGCCCGGCATCGGCAAAGACCGCGTGGCCCCCCGGGGGATGAACCACGGGGATTCCGGCCCGCTCCAGGCCTTCGGCGAAGTAGGCGATGCTGCGCACCCGGTAGCGCAGGTAATCCTCGTCCAGCGCCTCCAGCAGGCCCACCGACATGGCCTCCAGGTCACGGCCGGCCAGACCCCCGTAGGTGGGGTAGCCCTCTCCCAGGATCAGCTCGCAGCGAAACTTCTCGGCCCATTCCGGCAGGCGGGTGCAGAGCAGGCCGCCGATGTGCACGATGCCATCTTTCTTGGCCGACAACGTGCACCCGTCGGCCAGGTCGAACATGCGCCGGGCGATCTCGGGCAACCGCCAGCGGTCGTAACCGGGCTCGCGCACGTGGATGAACCAGGCGTTCTCGGCAAAGCGGGCGGCGTCGAGAAAGAAGGGAACCTCGTAGCGCCTACAGAGAGCGCTCACCGACTCGATGTTGGCCATGCTGACCGGCTGCCCGCCCACGGCGTTGTTGGTCAGGGTGAGCATGACCAGGGCCACCTCCGAGCGGTGCAACTGCAGCGTCTCTTCCAGGATGGCAAGATCGATGTTCCCCTTGAAGGGACACGAATGCATGGGGTCGTCCGATCCCGAGGCGGGCAGATCCACCGCCCGGGCTCCGGCCTGCTCGACATTGGCGCGGGTGGTGTCGAAGTGGGTATTGTTGAGCACCAGCTTGCCGGGCTCGAGCACCGTGCGAGCCAGGATGCGCTCGGCGGCGCGGCCCTGGTGCACGGGAAAGACGTGCGGGTAGCCGGTCAGCTCGTGCACCACCGCCTCCAGGCGCCGGAAGGACCGGCTGCCGGCGTAGGTCTCGTCGCCCATCATCAGGGCACCCCACTGCTCGGCGCTCATGGCTCCGGTGCCCGAGTCGGTCAACAGGTCGATGGTGACCTCCTCAGCCCGCAGCCCGAACAGGTTGTGCTCAGCCCTGGCCAGGGCCCGTTCGCGGGCCTTGCGGTCGAGCAGCGGGATGGGCTCGACGGCACGGATGCGAAAGGGCTCGATGATGGTGTGGAAGTCCCAGCTCACGCCGGCCTCAGCCAGAACACCGTGGAGCGAGGCACCGGGGTCAGGTCGAGCAGCCGCCGGGCGAGGCCGAAGCTGAGGGGGCGCAAGCGTTCGGCCAGCCGGCAGCAGGCCTCGCCGGACAGGCCGAACCAGCGTCCGACGTGGCAATAGATGGTGGCCAGCGAAGCTTCGCTGAAAGCCAGGTCTCGCTCGAAGGTGGCCTCGAGGCCAGCTGCGCGGAACAGGCTCAAGTAGTGCTCTATGCGGCGATAGCGGACCGGCAGGTCGTGGCGGATGGTCAGGCGGGGATATGGCCACGGCACCGTGGAGACGCGCACGTAAGCCAGGCTGTCGGGCCCCATGTGATGACGGACCGTCTCGAGCAGCTCGGGCAACTGCCGATCGTCGAAGAGGCCCAGGGTTCCGCCCATGACAACGAGGTCGAAGAAGCCCTGAAAGGGGAGCTCGACCAGGGAGCCCACCCTGAACTCGAGGTGCTCCAAGCCTCGCTGGCGGGCCTGCCGGGTGGCCTCCTCCACGAAAGCGGGGGCGATGTCGAAGCCCAGCCAGGAGCGCACTTTTGGGGCCAGCTCGAGGGCCCACAGTCCAGGGCCGCAGCCCAGATCCAGCACCCGGGGTGGCACGGGAAGAGCGCTGATCGCCTGCTCGAGTCGGTCGATCTGCCGCCTTCGGATGTTCCGATGAAAGGCTAGAGGAAGCCCGTGGTTGTGAGCGGCCACCTGGTCGAGGTCGACCCGGGCCTGGCGGGCAGCCTCCTTCCAGTAGGCCTCACCCTTGAGTGAGTCGAGTGGGCGAGCCACGCGTCAGTCCTCCTCATCATTGACTGGAGTTGTGAGTTCCGTCCGGACCTCCCAAGGGCGGATGCTACCGCCCTGGACCGATGTCATGGAGCGTCCTCCAGGAGATCCTTCAGAGGGCGCCTCGGCGGCGAGCGGTGCTCGTGCTCGGGGTAGCCCATCCGCAGCATCAGATGCGGGGTCGTGCCCGAGGTCCAGCGCGCCAGCCAGGCGCGCGTGTCGGGCAGCTCGAGCGGCTGGTTGAGGTAGGAGGCCTGCACTCCGGCCAGGACGCCCTCGAGCAGGACGCGCTGCAGGCCCTGACCGACCATCAGCCAGTGACAGACAGTGTCTCCCGGAGAGGCCAGCAGCGCCAGCAAGGGGGCCCTGCGGGCCAGTTCCTGGTCGCGCTCTCCCCGGGCCTGCCCATTGCCTTTGAAGCGCATCAGCCAGCGGGGCAGGCTGGCCGCGAAGTCATCCAGAATGGTGATCTCGATCCCTTCCGCCACCTGCACTCCGTCAGCCTCGATATGATTGGAGAGCCATCGGTCGAGCGCCTGACGATAGATGGGGTCGGTGGCCACCCGCACGTCCACCTCGCCGATCAGACCGATGGCTTCGTTCTTCAGGTCTCCCGTCAGGGGGAGAAAACGACAGCCCTCGGCCATACCCGCTTCTTGCAGGGCCCAGAGGACGTCGGGCTCGACCTGTCGGTCGGTGAACGGAAGGCGATGGGTGTGTCGTCGAGGGATGGCCGGCCAGAGGCGAGCCAGCGGAGTGGATTCGGGGGCGTCGGTGAGTTGCACGCTGGCGAGCAGGTCGCCGTCTTTTTCATCCGGGAGGAGGTGGACCTTGCAGCCCTGGCCGTGGGCCTCCAGGGCGACCCGGATATTGAAGAGGGCAGCTCCGCAGGAGATGGTCAGCTCGCGGTCCTGGGGATCGATGACCGCCAGTCGGCGTCGCCGGTCGGCCCGAATGTCCACCGAATTTTCATGCAGCCGGAAGAGCCAGGGCTGGGTGTTGTGGCCCGAGGGGGCCAGAATGGCCGCATGCAAAGCAAAGTGGAGCTTTTCGCGGGGACTTCCCTGGGCTGGAAAGGTCAGCTTCTCGAGCTCAACGGCATGCCGGCGCGTCATCACAGCTCCAGGCTAGCACCCCGTCCGCCCAGATGACGATGATCTAGATCAATTCGGCGGCATCAGGCGGCCACGACCTCACCGGCCGAGTTGCGCAGCTCCTCCAGGTCGAGCAGCAAGAACTTGCCTCCACCCAGGGTCTCCAGGGCCCCGTCCTCGCGCAGGGTCTTCAGGGTGCGAGACAAGGTCTCGGCCGTGACTCCCAGCATGCGGGCGATCAGAAGTTGCTGGGCGGGCAACTCCAGCTCCACCGGGGCCGTGGCCCCCTCGGGCAAGAGACCGAGCAGGTAGCGGCTGATACGCCCCCGCGCGTCGCGCAGGGTCAGATCCTCCACCATGGCCACCATCCGGCGCAGCTTGAGGGCCATGCCCGCCATCATGCGCAGGGCCAGATCGGGGTCGGCGTGCAGGCGGCGCACGAAAGGCTCGCGCTCCACGAAGAGCAGCTCGCAGTCGTCCAGGCACTCGGTCGAGGCCGGGTAGCCTCCGCCCATGAAGACGGCTGCCTCGGCGAAGGTCTGGCCCGGCAGGATCACCGCCAGCACTTGCTCGGTGCCCCGGGGCGAGGTCTTGAAAATCTTGACCGAGCCGCTCAACACCACGTAGAACCCGCGCACCGGGTCGCCCTCGTCGAAAATTCGGGTTCCGACCGCCATCTTGCGCTTCTGGAGCGCGGGTTGCAAAGCCTCGACGTCTTCCGGACTGAGTCCGGAGAAGAGGGGGAGCCGGGTTATGTCCACTTGATCTGCCTCAACGATCCTCAGGGTCTGGTGGGGGTAAACTCCGCACAGAACCATGAACGATTTTGCATCGCAGCACGAACACCTGCGCTCGCTCCTGGAGGTCGGGGACTATTCCACGTTCTTGCGAGAGCTCGAAGAGCACGCCCGCAAGGAAGAGAGGGCCGTCTACCGCTGGCTCCGCCCCACCCTGGACCCGATGGGCCCTCCCTGGCTCGAGCGCAGCCTGGTGTTTGCCGAGCTCATGGAGCTGGCTGGCCGGGGCGATCAAGCCGCGCGAATGCTCTTTGAGCGACTGGTGGAGCTGGAGGAAGGGGTGCTCTTCCCCCTGGCCGACCGGTTGCGGCCCGGCTGGCAAGAAGGGCGCTGAGGACCATGCAGGCCTGAAAGGCCAGGATGGCGGCCGCGTTTCCCAGGGCGGCCAGCGGTCGCAGCTCCAGCGGACCGGCCAGATCGGCCCACACCCGGACGGCCAGGGACAGGTGGAGCAGGGTGAGCGGGGCGTAGAAAACCGGGCGATACGGAATGCGAAGCCCGGTCAGCGCCGGGAAGATCAAGGGCCCGTGCCCGAAGATCATGGCCATGACGAAGCCCAGGAAGACGGCATGCAGGGCGGCGTCGCGCCAGGGTCCCGCGGCCGGCAGCCCTCCGGTCGAGAGGAGCAGCCCGCCCAGCCCCAGCCAGAAGTACCCCGTCAGCAGGCAGACCGCGATGTAGCGCGTCAGCCCTCGGGCTCGCACCGTGCGCCAGGCCAGGTCGAAGCGCCCCAGCCAGGCGGTGAGCCCCAGGAAGGCCAGGCCTACCAGGGCAGACTGGAGCCACAGACCCAGCACCAGCGCGAGCACGCACACCTGGAAGGCGACCCGGCTCCAGGCTGGAGGCAGGCGCAGGCGGGACAACTCCAGACGCTCGGCGGCGATGGTCAGCACCAGGAACGAGGCCCACCACAGCACCACCTGGCCGGGTGGACGGCCACTTGCCCACAGGAGGTTGCCCAGCACGAAGACCAGCGTGCCCAACGCCATCGTGGAGCTTGAGGTCGAGGGCTGAAGGCGGTGCAGGGCCAGGTTCACAGCCAGCAGGACCAGGCTCCCGGCCAGGATGAGCCAGCTCCCCGACTGGCCGGTGACCAGCAAGGCGGCCCCGCTCGTCATCAGGAAGGGAGCCAGGTAGGCCCACCCCTGGCCCAGCGCCACCGCCCGCTCGAGGGAGATCAGCGTGCCCAGAAATCCCGCCGCCAGCAGAGGTCCGTGGAGTGCCGCAAGCTCGTCCGGAGCCAGGCCCCATCCCAGACGGGTCAGGCCGGTGGCCAGCCCGAGCAGCAGCCAGAGCCCGGCCGAGAGCATCACTGGTATTCTCACCCTTGCAGCTTGCCTGAGCGCAGCCAGGGATGCGATGACCCGGATCAAGTTGACCTGGCTCAATGCGGCCTGGAGATGCATGGGGTAGGCTCAGTCTCGTGGCGAGCTGGGAGCGCAACCAGGAGCGAGGCCGGATTCTGCTGGTGCGGGACCGGCTGGAGCGTTATCAGCTGGATGAGGCGGGGCGCCCGCTGAGCTGGGTCCGCCAGGGTCGAACCTATCGCAGGGGCCTGGACGGGACGGTGCTCGAGCTGCGTCGGCGTGAGGAGGGTGCGGAGCGGTTCCACGACGTGCGCCGACTCGAGCCCCCGGAGTTGAGCGAGCAGCTGAAACGGCTCCGGGAACGCCTCGGTGAGGCGGGTGAGCGGCCGGACCTCGATTGGGACGCTGATGCAGCGCGATTTCGCGAGCTCTACGGACGGGTCGGCATTCTGCCGCCAGACCAGTACGCCAGCCTGGTGCTGCAGCTTACCCGGGGTTGCTCCTACAACCGCTGCTCGTTTTGCAGCTTCTTTCGAAAGGAGCGGTTCCTGATTCGCTCGGGCAGCCAGTTTCGCGCTCACCTCGAGGCGGCCCGGCACACATTCGGGGCGGGGTTGACGGCCCGCCGCGGCATCTTCCTGGGCGACGCCAGCGCCGCCAGCATCCCGACGTCCGTCTTGCTGGAGGGATTGCGAGCCGTTCGGGAAGCCTTTCCGTCCCCCGACCCTCAGAGGCTGGACCAGGTGGGAGCCTTCCTGGATACGTTCACCGCCCGGCGCAGCGAGTCGGAATGGTGCGAGCTGGCCGTGGCCGGACTGCGCGAGGTCTATCTGGGGGTGGAATCGGGCTCCAAGACCGTCCTCAAGCTCCTGAGAAAGCCCGGTCACCCTCGTCTGGTGGAGCAACTGGTGGAGCGCCTGAAGGAAGCCCGGGTGGGCGTGAACGTGATCTTGATGACGGGGGCCGGGGGACGCGAGTTGGCTGAAGAGCACACCAGGGCCTCGGCTGCCCTGCTCGCGCGCCTCCCCCTGGGCCCTGGCGACCGGGTCTACCTCTCCGACCTCGAAGTACACCCCGAGAGCGATTACGGTGCTCTGGGCCTGACCGCCCTGGATCGTCGCGAGTGCCGTCAGCAGGCCAGGGAGATCCGGCAACTGGCAGGCTATGCGCCCCCTCCGCGGGGGCCAGCGGTGACGCTGTATGACATCCGGCAGTTCACCTATTGAGGTCGCTGGGTTAGACGGAGCCACGGCTCAGGCTCTCCGACCCGGGGCCTGAGGCGAACCGGGTCGGGCCAGGTGCCAGATTCGGTCCGAGCAAAGCCCCGAGCTCGCACGGATGATGTTCAGGGCCGGGTTGCCGACCCCGACCCCGAGCGCGAAAGGCGGGAGGATACGCCCACCAAAAGGCTCTCAAACGGGCGCAGGGTTCCCCCTCTCGACGTAAAAGCGCAGGCGATGGACCTGACCCCCATCGCCCCCACCCCGGGAGCCACCCAACGTATGGGCCTGGAAGTCGAGATGCTCGCCTTCGATGCCCAGACCTTTGCCCCCCTGGGCCTGCCCGAGGCGCGCTTGAGCCCTCAAGACCTGCTGACCCGGATGCACGAGCGATGCTCGGGAAGCCACCTCAAGCTGGACCCCGCAACCGGAGTGGTGGTGGGTCTTCAGTTGGCGGGCGGGAACTTCAGCCTGGAGCCTGGCGGACAGGTGGAGTATGCCACCAGCCCCCACAACACGCTCTCGGGGCTGCTCGAAGATCTGGTGAGCGGCCTGCGCTTGCTGGAGGACGCGGCCGCGGGTCAGGCCGTGTTCCTGGACCACGGCACCAACCCGGTGGCCGACGCCGAGTTTCCATTGCTGGTGCCCAAGCATCGCTATCAGATCCTGACGCGCTACTTCGCTTCCCAGCCAGGCGGGCGGGGGATCGACATGATGCGCTATTCGGCCACCTCCCAGCCCAACCTGGACATCCCCGACGGCTGGGACGACGCGGTGCGCCTCACCCTGGCCCTGACCCCGGCGGCCCGGGCGCTGTTCGCCAACTCGCGCTACTTTCACGGGCGACGAACCGGGCCGGGCTCGGAGCGACAGCGCATCTGGGCGGCCATCGACTCGAGCCGCACGGGCATCCCTCCCATCGCCCAGGCGCCCGACCTGGCCCGGGCTTACGCCGACTGGGCCGAGAACGCCTACGTGTTCCTGGCGGGGGATCTTCCCCTTGAGGAGCAGCCCCTCTACGGCGAGCTGCGCTTCCAGGACTGGGCGTCTCGGGGCTACCGGGGCACCCGACCCACCGGTTCGGACTGGGAGACGCACCTGGCCACGCTCTTTCCCGATCTGCGCCTGCGCCGCTTTCTGGAGATCCGCATGGTGGACGCCCAGACCTACGAGCATGCCCTGGCCCCCATGGCCTTCTGGGCCACGGTGCTGCAGAAGGCCGAGCACCGCGAGCGAGTCTGGAGGCACCTTCAGGACGAGCCGATCAAGCTTCTCGAGCTGGCCGTCGAGCTGGCCCAGGACGATCTGGCCAGCAAGAGCCTGCGGGCCTTCCT
>CAZWUN010000056.1:0-20065 GCA_964637145.1 uncultured Burkholderiales bacterium | reverse complement strand
GGGGCACGATCTGCTGCTGGTGCGAGACCGGTATGTGTTCGAGCCCTCCGGCCTGGAGCTGGTTCGAGAGCGGCTGCTTGAATTCGGCACGTCCGAGGACAGAGGCTTCATCCGAGGCGAGGGCGAGGTCGTGCTGGGACAGTTCACGCTCCAGGAGCGGGCCCTCATCGTGGAGACGAACTCGCTGGAGCGAGCCGAGCAACTGAGCAAGCGCCTGGGGGGATGGAAGATTCCCGGTTGGAAGCGGGCCCGGCGCGACAAGCGCACGCCCGAGCAGCTCATGGAGAAGAAGCGCACCAGCGCTCCGCCCCGGCTCGAGCCCGAGCAACTGGCGGCCCTGATGGCCTACAAGCAGAAATGGATGCGGGACTGGCTGGACGAAGAGATTCCCGCCCTGGACGGGGTCACGCCCCGGGAGGCGGCCCGCACTCCTCGCCTGCGCGAGCGCTTGAAGGCGCTGCTGAGCGACTTCGAGATGCGAGAGTCCAACCTGCCCGCCGAGCAACGAAACGACATCGGCTGGCTGCGCCGCGAGCTCGGGCTGGTGGAGGCACAGCGCCGCTGACTCAGGCGGGCCCTGGTCCTTTCGGCGGAACGCCTCTTGCAGCGTCGATGCCAGCAGTCGTCGCGTCCATCCGGCGGGCTGTCCGCCTGGAGCACTGCGGCGGAATCCAGGCCTGACCCGGCGGGCCGGTGTCTAGCGGCGGGCTTCGAAGATCCGGTTGAAGGGCGTCTCTCGGACGCGCCGGAAGCTCTTGAAGCCGCCCTGGAGGACCACTTCGCTCAGAGCGTCGTCGGTGGCCACGGCGCCCAGCCCCGGGCCTCCTCCGGCCAGTGAATTGGGCGTGCAGCACAGGGTGGACGCGGCTGAGTAGGTGCGGCCCACGGGGTTGAAGTTCTCCTCCAGCGTGCGTCCCGCCATAGGCTCCACGATCAGCCCGCAGCCGTCGGGAGCCAGGGCGATGCAGGCTCGACGAGAGGCGCCCACCGGGTCGGCCATGTCGTGCAAACAGTCGAAAAAGGCGACCATGTCGTAACCCGAGCCGGGGAACTCGGTGGCGCTGACCACCTCGAAGCTCACCCGGTCGGACAGTCCGGCTTCGGCCGCGGCCGCCCGGGCGTGCTCGATGCTGGCGACGTGGTTGTCGAACCCGCAGAAGCGCGAGTTGGGATAGGCCTGGGCCATGATGATCGTGGAAGCCCCGTGCCCGCACCCCACGTCGGCCACCTGTCCGCCCTCGCGCAGACGCGCATCCACACCCTCCAGGGCAGGGATCCACTCGTTGACCAGATGGGCTCGATAGCCGGGACGGAAGAAGCGCTCGGTGCCGACGAAGAGATCCGGGTCGTGCTCGCCCCAAAGCATCCCGCCGCCCTTCTGGAAGGCCTCCAGGATGCGCGGAGCGGCCTGCGACATGGCTTTCACCACAAAGAATCCGCCCCCGACGAAGAACGGACTGTCCTCGTCCACCAGGGCGACCTCCTGCTCAGGAGACAAGAAGTAGCGCCCGTCGGCGTAGCTGACGTAGCCACTGGCGGCCTGGTTGAGCAGCCATTCGCGAATGTAACGCTCAACGGTGTTGGTGGCGGCAGCCAGTTCCTCGGAGGTCATCGGGCCCTGAGCCATGGCTTTGTAGAGGCCGAGCTTCTGCCCGATATAGCAAAGTTGGGAGCTCATGGCGGCGCCAAAGTCGTCCACCAGTTTGCCCACGAAAGCATGCAATTTTTCTTCATTCAAGGGTCGAGCGATCATGGCCAGCACCTCCTGGTCAGGCAGGTTTCACCTCGACCAGGATCCTTCCTACACGAAAGTTCCTTTGCCGACTGTAGACAATCGGTTGAACGGCGCCGCGCTCCTTCCTGAAGCCATCAGGAGAGGCGCGACAGTCCGTCGCATCCCCTACCGATCTCCTCGCCGTCCCGACGAACTCAGGAGAGAAGGAGGTGCACTGTTAGGTCGGCCTGCAAAGTTGCCAAGGTGTATCTGGCCTGTAAAAAGTTTGACCTTGCAGGGGGAGTTAGGCTAGCCTAAGTAGTATGCCTCGGCAAGCCTAACAAAGGAGCAGGTCATGTTCAGGTCTCTGGTGTTCTTTTTCATTCTGGCGGCGGCGGTCCAGGCCACGCCCGAGTTCTCCCGGCGCTACCAGGCGGACAGCTGCAACGTCTGCCACACCGTGGTTCCCAAGCTCAATGAGAGGGGGATGGACTTCCTGGCTCGGGGCTACCGGCCCGATCCGCTTCTCAACCTCGAGCCGGACGAAACCGTGCCGCTGTCTGTCTGGCTGACTCAGAACGTGGACCGTCGCCTGGCGACGGACACCAACAACAACTTCTTCGGCAAGGTCGAGCTGATCAGCGGCGGGACCCTCGGCGAGCAGCTCAACTACTTCATCGAGTGGCGGGCGCTCAGTCTCGAGTCGCGCTCGGACGGCACCTTGCGCGATCGCAGCGGGCGTTTCGAGGACCTCTGGCTCAGCTACAGGATCGATCCTCGCTGGACGGTCACCTTCGGGCAGTACCGCCCTCTGCAACAGGTGGAGCCCGGTCGCAAGCTGTCCATCAGCACCAATCTGCTCTACGACGTCAGCCTGCCCGGAGAGAAGAGCTCCTCGGCTCGCAAGACGGCCCTCAGGGCCTTCTCCCCCAACGGCCGCTCGCCCGGATTCTCGCTCTCGTACCAATCCGTCCAGGGCGAGCTGGCGATGGATGGACTGTTCCACCAGATCACCGTCCCCTTCCCCGGCGAAGTCAGCCTGCCGCTGACCGGAGAGGCGCAACGCGAGGCCAGTTTCGTGCTGGAAGGGGTGCCCAAGGGGGTGTTGGCGGAGACCTACTGGCGGGACGGCCTTAACTCGTTGGGAGCCCACGGCTTCGTGGGCTCGGGCCGGTGGCTCGCGAACCTGCTCGGAGAGGTCAACGCGGGAGATTTCTACGCCACCGCCGGAGTGGGACTCGACGACGTGGCCACCGACAAGAAGCCGGTCCAGTTGCGCGCCAGCCTGGAGCTGGAGTACCTGCCCACGCTGGCGGAGGATACCTGGAGACCGGGGCTGGGTCTGCGGATGGAGCACGCCAACCGCTCCGGTAAGCCGGTCAACTTCGTGCCCTACCTGGTGCTGGCCACGCCCAACACGACGGAGATCACCACTCTGCTGCAGCTCGAGTACCGCACCGAGCCGGGCGGAGAACGGCTGCGGCTGGACTATTCGGTCATGTTCTGACCTGTCGAGGAGAGAGAAACGATGAAGAATCTACTGATGGTGTTGCTGGTTCTGGGGACGATGCTGTCGGCCCGAGCCGAGAGCTACTCCGACCCGGGCCTGGAGGAGCTGGTCTGCGAGTCTGTCCTGGAGGGCGCGCAGGAGCTGGGGCTGAGCCATGAGACGGTGGATCGGCTGCTGGCCAGGGATGCGACCGGACGGCCCTACAGCCTCATTCCGGGCTGCCCCATCTGCGCCGGGGTCGAGCAGGGGCTGCGAGCCTATCGCGAGCGGACGAACTCCGGGGAGACCAGGTCGGCGGAGCTGGATTCGGAGAACCCTCTCGAGCGCACTTCGGCACTCGGGCGGCTGGTACGAGTGTGGGTGGGTCGCCGCCTGGAGCGGATGAGCCCCGAGGAGAAGGCAGCCTGGTCGCCCCGCTTCGAGCGAGCGGCCGAGGAGGGGCGGCGTCAGCTCAAGGTGCAGCAGGCCGAGGGGGCGGAGGCCTACAAGCTGATGTGGAGCTGCCTGATGTGCGACGCCGCTGTCAGGGCGACGAAGTAGAGCATTGTGGACATCAAGGGACACAAACGGTTCACCTCAGTTCACAATCACGGGCGGGTCGGAGGCTCTCAGGGTGGACGGCGAAGTTCCCGGTTGTGGAGATCGTTCCCACCCAGACGCCGCAAGTCAGGCGACGAGAGGAGCTGAGCTATGGATGAGCTCCTTGGAAGACTCAAGGGGGACGGGAGCTATCACTCCAGCGGGACCTTCACCCTGGACGTGCAGTCGGCCATCGCGCGGCTGCAGAACGACCTGTTCCTGTCCGAGTCGGATTACCTCTATCGATTGGTAGCCATCGCCGTCCAGAGCCGCGCCAGCCGGTTCAACCTGGGCCGGATCCCCGGAGGGATCGAGCTGAGCTGGGACGGAGAGGTCCTGGAGCGCGAGCAATTGGCCCGGCTGTTCGACCTCGGGTCCCGGGTGGACCGGATGTATGACCTCACCGTGGCCATGTTGGCAATGCTCAAGCTCTGCCCCCGCGTCGAGGTGCTATCCGGCACGACGCGTCTGACTCTGGAGCGGGGGCGCCTGGAGTTGGAGCAAGCCCCTCTGGCGCAAAACACGGTGCGGATGCGCGGCATGGGTCGGCTTCGCTCCTGGTGGCATCACGGATCGCTCGAATCGGATTACCTGCGCGTTTGCCGCCTCGCCCCCCTGCGCTTTCGCGAGGAGAGCTCGCTGCCAGAGCTCAATCTTGGTTCTCTGTACCGTGTCCGGATCGGCGCTCCTCCGCTGCCCCTGGTGGGCAAAGTGCACCTGGAGCTGCCCGGAACGCCCTGGGGAGACGGGTATCTCCTGGTCAGCGACGAGAGCACCGAGAGCGTCCCGCTCGACATCCATCATTGCGGGGTTCGGATCTTCTGCTGGTGGAGACCGAACTGCCCGGGCACCCGCTTGTTCTGGTGGACGGACAACCTGCCCCTGGATCTGCCGCGGACGAGCTGGGTCCAGAACGAGGTGTTCCGAGCCTTCCAGGAATTCATCCACCAGGAGCTGACCGCAGCCGCTCGCAGATGGCCGTCCGAAGAGCGGGAGAAGTGGCTGGCGGAACAGGATTGACCTCCTTGCAGAGGCTCGGCGGACCGGGAAGATCCTCACCCACAAGGCGACCGGACGGTCATGCGCACCATCTGCCTGCTGCTCTATCTCACCGCTTTCGCCCTGGCCCAGCCCGGCTACAGCCTGGACGGCATCCGTCTGGGGATGAAGGCTGACCAGGTGAGCTGGCTGGACAATCCCGCCGATGGGCAGTGCACCCACCAGGGAACCACCGTGGAGCTTCGCTCGGGCAAAGTGGTGGGGGTGTGGGGCCAGACCCTCGAGCAGGGGGGGAAGGTCTTGCTGCGCCTGGGGGACAGCGACCCCCGGGCCGCCCTGGGCAAACCAGACCGGGTCCTGTACGGATGCGGTCCCCAGGGGGGCCAACAGGTGCTCTTCTATGACCGGAACGGGCTGCTGGTGACGGTGGAGAACGGACAGAAGGTTGTCGGTCTCTGCCTGCAGAGCCCCTGACCAACCGGGCAGAATCGAGCTTATTTCCGTCCAATTTCAGCCTTCCAGGCTACGCTCCGCAGGATGCAGACTTCTCCGGTGGTGCGCAAACTTCAAGCCCAGGGAGTTCGCCTCGAGCGGCCCCGCTGGTTCTCCTTCCTCCACGAATCCTACCGCCCCGCCTCGGCCGAGGAGGTTGAGCAGTGCCTCGAGCAGGGCAAGTCCCTGCGGGCCTGGATTCCAGGCGCAAGCGTGCCGCTTGCCGTCCACACCGAGCAGGACCTGCGCGAGCTGGCCTACTTCCAGGCTGGCGAGAGCGCCGATCTGGAGCGGCCCGAACTGGCCTCGGGGCTCAATGAGCTGGCCCGCCACGGCTGGCAGTTCCGTGACGAGGCGGGGGAGCAGGTGGGTCCTTACGGAGCCTACAATGCGCTCACCGATGGACACTTCTCGCTCAAGGTCTCGGCGCGCAAAGAGGAGCGCAGCGTTCCCCTGGCCTCGGCCGAGAAGGCCACCGAGATGGCCACCTTCTACGTTCTCGCGCCCACTGAGGAGGCGCGCTGTGAAGAGGCCGGCTATCGCTTCTTCAACCCTCAGGGCCAGGTGGAGCCGGCCTTCGTGCTGCAGGGCGGCGAGGTCGGACGCGAGCAGCCCTGGGTTTCGCGGGGCGAGGCGCTCGGGTCCCGGCTGCAAGCCTTCGAAGCCCTCCAGAGCAAGCTCGGGGGTGACGTGGACCTGGCCCGAGCCGTCGACCGGGCCGGGCCAATCGATCTGGAGGCGGCCCGCGGGCTGCTCGAAGGCCGCTCCCAGAAACAGCGGGACCGCCTGGCTCCCCTGCTCGCAGAGGCTCTGGGCGACCAGCTCGAATCGCTGATCCTCCCTTCCGACCGGGCCATGATGCTGGAGCGGCTGGGGGACGACCCGCGGGCCGAGCTGATCAAGGTGGCCGAGAGCGACGCCCAGCGCCAGGCCTTCTTCCGGTCCGAGAACCTGCTCGACCTGTGCCAGCAGGAGGTGAGCGAGCCGGTTGCGGCCGCGCTGGTGGCAGCCCTGGCCTCCCGGTCGAGTACGGCCGCCGCCGTGCAGCGCTGGCAGCCCGACCATCACCGCCGAGCCCTGAAGTCCATCGAGGCCAACCCCGCGGCCAGGGGCGTGGAGCTCTGCCGGCTGGCCACCGAATTCATCCCCTGGGACGACCAGGCCGCCCACCGCAAGCACCTGGCCGAATTCGCCTCCGAGCCAGACACGGCCACGCTGGCCCGGGCCTGCCAGCGGGTGCACGAGGCCGTGACCACCCCTGAGACGCGCTGGGCGGTCTGGAAGGCTTTCGCCGAGGAGCCCGCCGGCTCGGATGTGTTCGCCTTCGGACAGCGAATCTACGACCTGCTCGAGACCGTGCCCGACAAGAATCGCCCCGATGCCCGGGAGCTGGGCAGGGCTCTCCTGGCCGAATTGCCTCCCTCTCCGCTGGCGGGCCTGGGCGACCTGCCGGCCGACCGGCTGGCCCGCCGATGGACCCAGAATCCAAAGCTGGAAAAGCCGGCCGAGCTGGGCGCGCTGGCCGCCGAGGTCATCACCTGGGACGACCAGGAGGCGCACCGCAAGTTCCTGCATCAGCTGATCAGCAACCCCGAAACCCGCTTCAAGGCCGGGGTGGCCGAGCGCCTGCACGACCTGGTGCAGGCTCCGGAGACCCGCTGGGCCATCTGGAAGGCTTGCGTCTTGAGCCCGGAAGGGGACGGGGAAGAAGCCGTCTCAGCCCTCGCGAGAGGAGCCAACGAGCTGGTCGAGCGGCTCGATTACGAGGGCAAGCAGGCCGACCTGAAGGTGTTGGCGCGGGCGACCAACCGGGAGCTCGTGGCTCTGGGTGTGGGCGCCTCGGCGCTGGCCGCTCTGGAGCGCTGGGGGGTGGCCGACACGGACCTGGCCGAGCAGGGTCTTGCCCGGTATGCCGGGGCCGAGCTGGGAGAGCTGGCCGTCAACTCGATCGGCTGGAAGGACGCCGAGGCTCACCGCAAGGTGCTGGCCGAGCTCGGTCCCCCGGCTGCTCTGCGGGTTCACGATGCGGTCGAGTCCGAGGTGATCCGTTGGGCCATCTTCAAGGCGGGGGCCCAGCTCCCCAAAGCCGACCCCGTCCGGTTGGCGCGAGAGACCTACGCCATTCTGGATAAGACCGAGGTCGAGATCCCCGATAAGGCTGCCCAACTCGACAAACTGGCCGTCGCCTTCCTCCAGGAGATGGCTGGAACACCCGGGGCCGATGCGGTGGCGCGCTGGGGATTGAGCAGCTCGAACCTGGCCGCCCGGGCCCTGGCTGCCGATCCCCCGCCCACCACCCTGGGAGAGCTGGCCGCCAAGACGATCTCCTGGTCGGACGAGAAAGGCCATCGCGCGGTGCTGGCCGACCTGGCCGCCGACCCGGCCACCCGGGACGGGGCCGAGCGGGCTTTGCGCGTGCACGACCGGCTCAAGTCGGGCGAGCTTCGCTGGGCAGTCTGGAAAGCACACGTGCTGGCCCCTGCAAGCGACGCCCTGGAGCATGCCCGTAATACCCTGGCGCTGGTCGAGGAGATCAAGAACGTCAACATCCCGGACCGGCCGGCCGAGATGGCCCGTCTGGCTGAAGGATTCCTGGCCGAGATCGAGAGCCCGGGAGCCCTGGCCCTGCGGCGCTGGGGAGTCGCCAGCGAGATAGCCCTCAACGGGCTGCTGGAGAACCCCGCTCCGGTCGGTTCCGCCGGCCTGGGGGAACTGGCCGCGGGCAGCATCGCCTGGACCGATCAGCAGGCCCACCGGGCCGTCCTGCAAGAGTTCTCGCAGCAGGCCGACACAAAGTTCCTGGCCGGGGTGGCCAGCCGGCTGCACGAAGAGGTCACCGCTCCCGAGACTCGCTGGGCGGTCTGGAAGGCATGCGCGGTCGCCCCGGAGGGATTCGACCTGAGCGCCTACCGCGAGCGGGTGTCCGAGCTTCTGGCCAGCGTGCCGAGCTACGCTGGCCGGGCTGAAGATATGGAGCTGCTGTTCAACACCTTGCTGGCCTCGGAGGAGGTCCACCGCCTGGTGGAGGGAGCCCGGGCCAGCTCGCAAGGCCTGGCCGTGGAGAAGGAACGGGTGCTGGTGGGCGGGGTGGTGCTGCGCAACCGTCGCGGAGCCGACCCGCCAGGCCCTGGCGAATGAGCTGCTCTTTCGGCCCCCTTTCAGGGCGTTGACCTAAGCTAGGCTGGTGCAGATCCGACCCCTGACCAGCCCCGACTTCTTCGCGCCCTCGCTCCGGCCGGCGGCAGCCGCGCCCCTTGACCGGGTGGAGGTGGCCTGGACCCGGATGAGCCAGGCCGCGAGTCAGGCCGGGATGCCTCCCCCGCTGGCGCTGGCTCAGCAGTTGGCCGAGGGCGGGGCCAGCTTCGAGGTGCAGGGGCGCAACTGGCTGTTTCAAAAGACCTGGAAGTCGGCCGGGCCCGAGAAGGTCTCCCAGGAGCTGCAAAAAGACGATCCCCAGGTGCGGGTGCGCATGCCAAGCCAGGAGTGGATCCCCCTCGAAAGCCCCGAGCGACTGGGGCTGTTTCACGCCTTTCACGTCGGCTCGCCCGAGCAGCTCTCCGACGGCGCGCTGGGGCAGGCGCTGGCGGCCACCCACGCGCCGGGGGCGGCCTACCTGGCCTACCTGGCGCTGAGCCAGGGGCCCAAGGCGGAGCGGGAGAGCGAGCTCTTCAAAGCCTTCGAGCAGGGCAAGCTCGAGGCCGGCAAGCTGGCCCGTCCCGAGCTGGCCGAGAGCCTGAAGGGGCTGGCCGAGCGGGGCTACGACCTTTCCACCGGGACGCCGCTGGCCACCTATCTCTCCTCGGAGAAGCTGGCTCCCGAGGCGCCGGTCTTCGTGTCCCACAGGGGGCTGCGGCTGACGAGCCTGGCGATCAGGGAGCTTTCCTCCCCGCCCACCGGAGAGCTGGAGCAGCTCAAGTCGCAAGCCGAAAGGATGCGCGAGCTGGCCGGGCAGCAGGCCGAGCAGGCCTGGGAGCTGGTGCGCCAGGACGGCAGCCCGCGTCCCCTGTCCGAACGCGTGGAGCTGGCCGGGCAGCTCTTGGGGCCGGACCTTGGCACGCTTTACGGGGCGGTGTTGCGCAACACGCCCGAGCAGGCCCCCCTGCAGCCCACGGTGGACGAGCTGCAGGGTCTGGCCCGGTCCGTGCCTGCCAAGATCGCGGTGGAGGCGCTGGAGCTGGGACGAAAGCAGGGCTACGACCGGGACCACTGGCGCGAGGCGGTGGCCGACACGCGCGACCTGCAGCTGGCCCGGCGGGCCCTGGCGGCGGTGGAAGGCAAGGACTATGAAACGCGCCAGGCAGCTTTCCGGCAGCTGGCCGCGGTGTCGCCCGCCTGGGCGGTGGAGGCGGCCGAAGAGCTGGGATCCGAGCTCGCGCCGCGGGGTGCCGAGCTGGCCCGCCTGGCGAAAGCCGGACAGCCGGCCCTGGAGGCCTGGCGCCACTGCAAGGAGCAAGGCCTGCCCTTCCAGGCCGAGGCCCTGGAGTCGTCACGCGAGCTGTTGCAGCGCGCGGGACTCGATCCTGCCGGCTGGACCTCGGTCTATGGCGAGCAGGGCCAGGACCTGCTGGCGCTGGCGGGCGAGCTCAAGCCATGGAAGCCCACCCTGGAGGGCATGAAGAAGCTGGTGGCGCTCCAGAGCGAGAGCTACCCCGAGGTGAAAGCCCTGGCGGCCCGCTTCAAGAACGCCGACCAGGCCGTGACCGCCTGGAGCGAGCTGCTGGCGAGCGACCGGGCCCGGCCCGATTACGCCGAGCGCCGCCAGACCCTCGAGCAGATGGTCGACGAGAAGGGCTGGGAGAAGGCCCGGGCGGCCTATGCCGAGCTGGCCTCGCCCGGGGATGCCTCGGCCTGGGCCGAGCGGGTGGAGCGGCTGAAGCTGGTCGAGGAGACCTGGCCCGAGCAGAGCCTGGAGACCTACCGGACCCTGCGCGAGGCCAACCTGGACGCCGCCCAGGTGCAGGCCTTCGGAGAGCTCTCCGGCCAACTGGCTCTCAAGAAGGAGGGCGATTGGGATCTGACCGGCGGGCGCTGGGTGAACAAGCTCTACATCGGGGCCAAGCCCAAGAACAGCCTCCAGCTGCCGGTGATCTCGCTGGCCCACCTGACCGGCAGCCAGCTCTCCTTCACCGAGCAGCACGACCTGCGGACGGACAAGAACCGGGCGCTGCTGGAGGCCAGCCCGGACGGAAAGACCTGGAGCCCGCTGAACAGCTTCCCGGAAGTCCGGGGCGGGCCCACGGCCCGGACGGTGGACCTGTCGGCCTTCGACGGCAAACAGCTGCATCTGCGCTTCGTGGTCAAACCCGAGCACTGGGACAACAACGGGCCGGGCGAGGCGCTGGCCATCTCGGGCCTCAAGCTCACCGCCCGGAGCCTGGGCCAGACCATCGAGGTGGTGAGCCAGGACGATCTGGTGGGCCCCGAGCGGTTGCTGGATGACCCGGAGCGGCTGCCGGCCCTGGCGCGCCTGGCCGGCCAGGCGGGCGGGGCCCGGCCAGCCCTGGAGCTGAGCGAGCTGGCTCCGGAGCGAGACTGGAGCGCCCTGGGCGAGCTGGCTTCGCGCATGGGCGCCAGCGCCGCCGCTCAGATCTGGCCCGGCCTGGCCGGGGCCGAGCAGGCCCGAGAGCTGGCCCTGGTGGCTCACCTGTCGGCGCCCCAGACGCCGCTCGAGACGCTGCTCAAGCGCACCCGACAGCTGTCGGCGCTGAAGCTGTCGGAGGCGGGCCTGGAAGGGTTGCGCCAGCTGGCCTCGGAGCAGCCGGAGTGGACGAGCGTGGGGGCCTGGGACGCGAGCGACCAGGGCTGGAGCAACCGCCTCTACATCGGGGCATCCACCCAGAACGAGCTGACCAGCCCGCCCATCTCGCTGGCCCACTTGCGCTCGCCGCAGCTGACCCTGTCCGAGCGGCACGCTCTGCGCGTGGAGGGCAACCTGGCTTCGATCGAGGTGGCCGAGGAAGGCCCCGCTCCCAAGTGGACCACCCTGATCGACCTGAAGGGGAGCTCCTCGGGGCTCGAGGACCTGCAGCTCGACCTGTCTCGCTACGAGGGCAAGACGGTGCGGCTGCGCTTTGCGGTCAAGCCGAAAGCGTGGAACGAGGACGGCCCGGGGGAGGCGCTTTTTATCCAGAACCTCAAGCTGCAAGGGGAGACTGCGTGGGGGCCGGTGAGCACCCCCCTGGGCAGCGCCGGCGAGCTCTGGGACCAGGCCCTGAAGGGGCTGTCCGACCTGCCCCCTGAGAAGCGCGACGAAGCGCTGCAAGCGCTGGGCCAGCTGACCTCGGGAGGTGCGCGCGCAGCCCTCGAGCTATGGCCGCTCTTGCTGAGTCGGCCGGAGCGATTGCTCGAGCGGGCCGACGCCCTCAGCGAGCTGGCCGGCCGGATGGGTCCGGCGACCGCCGCCAGCGCCTGGCCGTTGCTCGACGAAGGCAGCGGGGCCGAGCTGAGCCGGGTGCGCTGGCTGGATATCGCGGCCCGCACGGCTCCCCCCGGAGCCAGCCTGGCCGACCTGGAGCCGGTCTACCGCAACCTCTGCAGCCAGCCCCTGGACGAGAAAGCCACCGCGGCCCTGGAGAGCCTGCTGGCCCACCGCCCCAGCTGGACCCGCGAGGGGGTCTGGGAGACCCGCCAGGACCCGCAGCGTGGCACGGTCTGGAGCAATCGGCTCTTCATCGGGGCCTCGCCGGTCAACTGGCTGACCACGCCGCCCATCCGGCTGACCGACCTGGATTCGGCCCGAGCGGTCTTCGCCTTCAAGCACGATCTGCGCACCGAGAAGAACAAGGCCGAGCTGGAGATCACCTCTGACGAGGGCAAGACCTGGACCTCGCTGGCCGCATTCCAGGGGGGCGCGCAACCCAGCGAGTGGGCCGACCAGGAGGTGGACCTCTCGGCTTACCTCTCCAAGACGGTGCAGTTGCGCCTGCGGGTGATTCCCCAGCACTGGGACGAGAACGGCCCGGGCAACGCCTTCGAGCTGGCCGGGCTGAAGGTGGTGGGGCGAAGCGCTGCCTCGGCCCCCCGGCGGACGGTCTTCGAGGAGGCGCGGGATGCGAGCCTGGTGGCCCGGGCCCTGGAAGCGGCCGGGGGCAACTCCGAGTCGATGGTGGCCCTGGGAGAGCTGGGAGAAAAGCTGGGCGACAGCCTCCAGGCCCTCAGGCTGTGGCCCGGCCTGGCCCCCGAGCTGGGCAAACCGGACTTCCCCCAGCGCCAGGAGGCCCTGATCGCTCTGGCTTCGAGCTGCGGGGTGGAACTGGCGGCCGAGGCCTGGCCGCTGGTCTCCTCGCGAGGTCCGGCCGACCTGGCCCAACGAAGCCGCCTGTTCACCCTGGCCAGCCGGCTGGCGGAGACCTCCGGCCTGAAGGCAACCGAGCTCTACCTGCAGATGGCCGGCACCGACCCGGAGGCGCTGGAGGCGGCCGAGAAGCTGGCCCAGAGCCAGCCGGAATGGGCGGCGGTGGGCAGCTGGAGCCGCCAGGGGTCGGCCTGGATCGACCGCCTGTTCATCGGTGCCCCGCTCGAGCAGCACCTGACCACGCCGCCCCTGCCGCTGGCCGGGCTGACGGACGTGAAGGTGGAGTTCTCGGAGAAGCACGATCTGCGGGTGGAGGCCAATCTGGCTGGTCTGGAGATCAGCGTGGACGGGCAGAGCTACACCAGCCTGGCTCAGTTCCCCGGCCTGAAGGCGGATTGGAACGAGCGCTCGGTGGATCTGTCGGCCTACAGCGGGCGCACGGTGCAGCTCCGCTTTGCGGTGAAACCGAAGCAGTGGGACAACGACGGTCCCGGAGAGGCGCTGGGCATTCGGGACCTTCGCCTGAAGGCCGCGCGCGAGGGAGAGGTGTCGCTCGATCTCCAGGGCCTGCAGGGCTCGGCCGTGGAGACGCTGGCGGCGGCCTCCAGCGAGGGCATGAAGATCCTGAGCCAGCTGGGGCCGGACCAGGCCTGGCGGGTGCTGGGCAGCCTGGGCCAGGCCCGGGCCCTGGGCCTGCTGGAGGGTCGCGATCCGGGCGACTGCCTGACCCGGGTGCTGCAGTCGATGATCGTGGGCGAGAGCCTGGACCGGGCCATGGAAGCGATGTTGCAGGGGAACGGCCAGACCCTGGCCGAGCGTGAGGACTCGGTGATCGTGGGTGGGGTCAGAATCGGCAAGCGGTGAACTTTCGGGCGCTCCCGGGCATCTACCGGATATCCAGAAGATGCCGGAGGAAATCCATGCACGAAACCGATCCGTATGAGTGGCTCCTGGCCCCCCTCGCACTGGCCGCCCTGGGATGGCTGGCGTTCAGCGGGCACAGGCGCCGAAGGCGTCAAACCCTGGTCGGCGCCCTGGAGATGTATGCCGCCGATCACGGCACCTACCCGAAATCGCTGTTCTTGCTGGTTCCCCGATACCTCAAGGCGGTGCCGAGGGGGGTCAACTATCACCTCGCGCGGCAGGGGGATGACTACTTTCTGTCCGCCTGAACCGCTCCCGCCCTTCAGGTCGTGAGCTGTCACTGGTCAGCACTTGGCCGACTTGCGCTTTTTTCCGAGGCTGCCGCGAGCTTCCATTTTCCGGATGACCTCGGCCGCGTCGGGGACCTTGCAGGCCGTTTCCCCCATGTCCACGCAGACCTTCCCGACTTTCGCGGCGGTCTCCAAGGCCAGCGCGTTAAGCGGCTTACAGTATCCACCGACCGCAGCAACGAAGCCGTTCATGGTATAGCGCACCCGGTTGGGCTGCTGGTGAATGGTGCTTGCCACGCGGGTCAGCAACTGTCTCAATTCTTCCAGGTCGAGGTCTTCGTCCGGCCGGGTGGCCGCCAGCCAGGACAGCGTTGCCCAGCCGGCCGCAGCAACCAGCTCGCGGTCCGATTCAATCCACTCCAGCGCGAGCGCATGCCCGTGCGGGCTGCCGGCGGCCACCCAGGGCACGGTGTACTCGCTGAGCATGTACCAGTAGGCGCCGTCCACCCAGCGTTGCAGATCCTCGCGGCTCATGCGGCCATCGTCGGCGATCAGCCCGGCCAGGTACATGGCGTCGGAGTTTCCCGTCTCGTAAAGGGCCAGCGCGAGCTCATAGTCCTTCTTGACGCGCTTCTGGATCTTCTTCAGGTCTTCGACCTTGACTCCGAAGAACGGCTCGCGCGCGCCGTGCCTGAGAAAAACCTTGCGGGTGCTCTCGTTTCCCAATGATTTCAGCTCGTTGAGGATGGTCTCGGCGGTGTTCATGGCCCCAGGCTTGGACGCAACCGCGCGGGTTCCTCCGGGAGGTGGCTCGTCAGTTGCCGCGGGGCTTGATCTCGGCCCATTGGACGGCCCGGTAGACGGCCTGGAGCGGAATGGACAGAGACACGGAGCGCAGCTCAAGCTGGTCTTGAAGGGACAAGAGCTCGGTCCAGACCCATTGGCCGCGCTTTTTCCGTTGGTTCCGCTCGACCCGAACCTGGTCCTGGGCCACCAGCACATACTCCTCGAGGGAAGCCAGGTCCCGGTACATCTGGAACTTTGCCTGGCGGTCGTAACTCTCGGTGGAGGGGGAGAGGACCTCGATCAGCAGACGGGCGTCCGTGATGGTGTCGGTTCGGCCCTCCAGAAGAGGGATCTGGCCACACACGACCACGAGGTCAGGGTAGGTGAAGAGCCGGGCTCGCTTGACAAAGAGGCGTACATCGGACTGAAACACCTCGCACGATCCGCCCTCGAGGGCCAGACTCAACTCCCGGAAGAGATTTCCCACGATCCGGTTGTGGTTGAGCGAGCCGCCGGTCATCGCGAAGATCTCCCCGTCGATGTACTCATTCTTCGTTTCGGATCGCTCTTCCAGCCAGAGGTATTCCTCGAAGGTGAACCGGCGGCGCTGGCGTTCGATTTCGAGCATGACCTGTCATTCGACGCGCAGGCCGTGAGATCCGCCGCTGCGCAGAACGCCCACGCCTGGAGAGAGGCTCTCCTGCCCCGGTTGGCCCCTTGTCGCCAGGAAAGGAATGTTCGTCGAGCACCGGAATGGGCTTGAATGCGTAGCCTCCTTTCACTTCTCCTGATCACCCTGCTCGTCTGCGGCTGCTCCGACAGCGGCCCGACCGCTGACGGCACCCTGCCCGCCCCTCCCCCGGCCCAGACGGCCGTGATCAGCGGGTTGCTCGTTCGCTCGAGCAGCGGGCTGATCTCGGTGGTGGACCAGGCCGTGCCAGCGGGCTCCACGGTGGTCTCGGGGGTCCGGGTGACCCTGCTCGGCTCGGGGGAGAGCGTGGCGGTCGGACCCGATGGGCGGTTCGAGCTCAAGGCGACCCCGGGACGGCACTTCCTGCGGGTGGACCCGCCGGGCGCGTTGGTGGAGGTGCCGGCCTTCTCGCCCGAGGCAGGACCGCCGGTTCGCCTCTCGCTGTTCCCCGACCAGGTGTCGCTGCTCGACGAGGACACGCTGACGATGCGGGCAGTGGGGGTGGACGCTCGGGGGCGCTTCACTCCGGTGGATCCGGCCTCTCTGACCTGGGAGGTGGAGGAGGACGACACCCCTCGGCCCACGCCGGACACCTCGGCCCTCAACCCGCGCATCCTGAGCACCCCCACGGTGGGGAGCGAGCCGGCCGGGAGCTATCGCATTCGCGTGAGCGGACTGGGGCTCTCCAGCCAGGCCAGGATGCACCAGGCCAATCAGGGGGTGACGGGCTCTCTCCAGGGCCGGGTGCTCGACGGGCAGACCCCGGTGGCCAACGTGCAGGTCTCGGTGCCAGGCGCGAAGTTGTTCGTGACCACCGACGCTCAGGGCAGGTATCACTTCAAGTCGCTGCCACCGCTGGTCAGCCAGGTCATCGTGTATGACGCCTCCCAGGTCCGGGCTACCGGGGTGGCGCCCATCCAGTCGCTGCTGCGCACCGACCTGGACCTGCCCGTGTTGGCCAGCTCCTACACGCAGGGAGTGACGCTGAACGTTCCCAACGCCTCCGGCCTGGCCACGGTTCCCTTCACCAACGAGCTGCTGGTGTGCGCCGAGACGGCCATCGCGCAGTTCTCCCCGCAAGGCCAGTCGCTGGGCAATCTGAACACCACCGCTTTTGGCAATGTGCAGGTAACGGCCAGCGATTTCGCGGGAACGATCATGGCTGCCGATGCGGGCAGCAACGAGGTGCGCGTGGTCGGATCCAGACCTCAAACCCTGGATGGCTTCGAGCATCCAGGCGGCGTCGCGGCCGACGCCGCCGGGAGCTTCTACGTGAGCGACTCGGACGCCAACACGATCCAGACGCTCAACTTCAACAAAGCCAGGGGCGCCTACGAGGCTGGGAAGAAGCTCGGCGAGCAGATCTTGAGCGATCCGGCCGGGCTGGCCATCAGCCGGGCCGGGCAGATCTACGTGGCCGACCAGGGGGGCAACAAGATCGAGGTGCTCTCGCTGGACGGGAGCTCGCTGCGCCACTGGACGGTGGCTGCCCCCCGCGCGGTGGCCCTGGACCGGGCCGGCAACCTGTACGTGCTGACGGCGAATCAGGTCTTGCGCTATGACGCGCGCGGCAGCTTGCTGGGCTCATTCGGCACCTTCACCGACCCGCTGGGGATCGCCGTGGGGCTGGATGGGGCCGTCTGGGTTTCGGAGAATGACCAGGTGCTGCAGTTCGTGCCCAACGTGCCGCCGGTGCTCGCTCCCGCGCCCCTGCCCGCCCCAACCGGCACTTCGCTTCTCACCGACGGGGATTTTGCCCACTTCGAGACCCGGGTGGAGGCGCTGATGCAGCGCTTTGAGATTCCCGGGGGCTCGTTCTCGCTCTCGCGGGACGGTCGGCTGTTGATCCACCGCGGTTACGGCTACGGGACCTACAACGACAGCCAGCAGATCCCGGTGCAACCGGACAACCTGTTCCGGCTGGCCAGCTGCTCCAAGTCGTTTGCGGCCGTGACGCTGCTCATTCAGCTGCAGGCGGGCATCGTCAAGGCGGACGACAAGCCTTTCTCCCCCTCCGGGGTCCTGGCCTCATTCGTGCAGAGCCCGGTGGACGGCCAGGTGACCGACATCAGCGTGCAAGAGCTGCTGCAGATGTCGGCCGGGCTGGATACGGTCACGGGCCTGTACGCTCCGGAGGCGCGCACCCTGGTGACGACTCCGCCGGCCTCGGCGGCCCAGATCCTGACCTTCATCCTGAACAGCTTCAAACTGGGGGCCAGGCCGGGGACGACCTACGTCTACTCGGACGTGGCTTACCTGGCCATCGGGCGGCTGGTGGAAGCGGTGGAGGGCAGCGGCGAGAGCTACGGAGAGATTCTGCGCAAGCGCTTGCTGGTGCCGATCGGGGCGGGCCGGGTGCGGGTGAGCGATACCCGGCCGGACGGGGCCGCTCCCGGAGAGGTCAGCTACTATCCCTACTCAGGCGACGTGGGCGGGCAAAGCGTGTTCACCGACAAGACCGACATCGTCTCGGCCACCTACGGGGGGGTCTGGGACGGGCGGGCGCACGACTCGTGCGGGGGACTGATCGCCTCCACCGCCGACATGGTGCGTTTGCTAAACAGCGTGGGGCCCGAGGGGCCAGCCGGCTTCGTCCGCCCACTCACCCAGGATACGGTCGCGATGATGGTAGGGCGCCCGCCCTTCAACAATGGGAACGGGGGCTACTTCGGGATGGGCTTCAACGTGGACGCACAGGGCAAGACGGTCCTGAACATCTCCAAGGACGGGGCGCTGCCGGGGACGATGTCGTTCATGCGGTACTACCCGGAGCCGAAGCTGGCCTGGGCCATCGTGCTCAACTCCGAGCCCGGGCCGGGCACCCAGGTCAGCGACTACGCCATCGGACAGTTCATCGACGCGGTGGAGGCCCTGATCCAGGCAGAGAACGCCAAGAATGGCTGGCCCGCGAGCGGGGATCTGTACGAAACTGCCGAGTGACATCGATCCGAGCCATCGGGTA
Source organism: uncultured Burkholderiales bacterium (assembly GCA_964637145.1). Classification (GTDB taxonomy): domain Bacteria; phylum Vulcanimicrobiota; class Xenobia; order Xenobiales; family QWHO01; genus QWHO01. The sequence goes on along the minus strand of CAZWUN010000056.1, from coordinate 1,884 downwards.
GAAGCGGGTCAGCCGTCGTCAGTGGAGAGGGAGCTGCTCGGGCCTTGTTCGAAGCCGACGAAGGTCCCCGCGTAGGCGGACTGGCCCAGTTTCGTTTTGTGCGGGACCAGCATGTGCAGTATGTCCAAAAAAATTGGACATACTGCGTTATTTATGCTACGACTCAGGTATGGTGACGGCCATGGACCTTCGAGGCCAGGTGCAGCACGACTGGTTAGACTACCAGCAACTGATGTCGCTGCTACGCGGCTATGCCAAACCCCGTGATCGCGTCAGCGCACTTCTCGCAGACGGCAGTCTGGTCCGCGTGAAGAAGGGCCTGTACGTATTTGGGGAGCGGTATCGCCGCGCCCCGATTCATCGTGGAGTTCTGGCAAACCTGATTTATGGCCCATCTTACGTAAGCCTGGACTACGCCCTCAGCAGCTACGGCATGATACCCGAGCGCGTCGAGATGGTGACATCCGTGACGGTAGGAGAGAAACGTCGTTTTACCACGCCGTTCGGAGTATTCAGCTACCTGCCTTTGTCGCAGCCACGGTATTCCCCGGGCATACTCTGGGTCGGCGACGGCGATATCCACTACTTGATGGCGTCCCGCGAGAAGGCTCTGGTGGATAAGGTCTGGGCGGACAAACGATTCAAGCCCAATCAGTTTAGCGATTTGGAGATTTACTTAAGAGAGGATCTTCGTCTGGACGAACAGAGTATGAGGGCCCTGGACCAGGACCTGATGGCGCTTTTAGCCGATGCTTTTGCAGTCCAGAAGATCAGAATGCTGGTTCGTTACCTGTCTCTGCACCCATGACCGAAGCCATTCAGCAAATGCTCGAGCGCTACCGCTGCCAAACCCGCGACGAATATCTCAGTGCGCTCCGTGAGATCTTGCAGCAGATCGCTCTGCTCGGCCTGTGGCGAAGCAAGTTCTTCGAGCACGCGGCGTTCTATGGAGGCACAGCTCTGCGCGTGCTCTACGGGCTCGATCGCTATTCAGAAGACCTGGATTTCTCACTGTTGACTCCAAATCCGACCTTTTCGCTGGATGTCTACGGAGAGGCTCTCCGGCGCGAACTAGCCAGCTTCGGATTCGAGGTAACCTTTGAAGTTCGGCGCAAGAGGGCCGATTCGGCTATCGAGTCGGCCTTTCTGAAAGCCAATACGCTGCAACATCTCATTCTCATCCAGGCCGGGCAACCTGTGACCTCCCAACTTCATCCGGGAGAAGTCTTGAAAATCAAGCTCGAGATAGATACCGAGCCACCCGGAGGCTTTGAGACCGAGAGCCGATTCCTCTTGTTGCCAGTACCTTTTGCCGTCAGAGTCTTCAGTCTGCCTGATCTGTTCGCGGGGAAGATGCACGCCCTGCTTTGCCGACGATGGAAGACCCGGGTCAAAGGACGGGATTGGTATGACCTGGTGTGGTACCTGGGCCACCATCCGCAACTGCATCTGAGCCATCTCGAGTCCCGAATGAGGGCGACAGGCGACTGGTCCGAGCCCACTCCCCTTAACCGCCAGAGCCTCATGGGCTTGCTGCACGCAGCGATAGCAAAACTGGATGTGGACCAGGCTCGACAAGAAGTCGAGCGCTTCCTCCGAAACGAGTCCTCGCTCGAGCTGTGGTCGAGGGAGTTCTTTGCGGCGGTCGTGGACCAGATCGAGATCGTCTGACGCCTCTAATGTGTTGAGCGTTACGTGCTGAACGGCACTTTGAGAGCATCCTTTCTGTCCATGCCGCGGAAAGAGAATTGATATGCGAGGCTGTTGACGTATCCGGGGATACGCTTCCAGGGCGCTCGGTTCCACGGAACGCGAGCCCGAGGATCTGGGAGGGGACGCGCGAACCATCCCCCGATGGGCAAGCTGTATCGTCATGGCGATGTG
>CAZWUN010000055.1:14558-20273 GCA_964637145.1 uncultured Burkholderiales bacterium | reverse complement strand
CCTCGCGGTCGAGCACGGCCAGCAGGGCCAGCGAGTTCTCCAGCAGCCAGTTGAAGTTCTCCTCGCGGGCTTTGAGCTCGCGCTGGGTCTCCTTGAGACGCTCCTCGCGGCTACCCAGCTGGCGGAAAAGGGCCAGGAACGAGCGCGCCAGCCGCCCCAGCTCATCAGGGCGCCGCACCGGGGCGCTCAGGGCCAGCCCGCCGTAATCGCCTCGACGGGCCGAATCGGCCGCTTCCGTCAACTGGCCCACGCTCTGGCTGATGCGCAGGCCGATCAGGGCCACGACGGCCAGGGTCAGCAGCATCGAGAGCGCGATCAGGCCCAGGCCTTGCTTGATGAAGGGCACCAGCGGCGCCAGAATGGCCTCCTCGGGCAGGTTGCACACCACCGTCCAGCCGCTGATCGGGGCCTGCTCCCAGTAGATGCGCCGGACTTCGTCCTCGATTTCCAGCCGCCCGGAGCCCGCCCCGGGCTGGACCAGCTTGCCCTCGGGCAGCTCGGCCAGCATGGCTCCCGGGCTGGTCTTGCTCACTTGCAGGCGCTCGTCGGGATGGGCGATCACCCGGCCCGTGCGGCTGACCAGGTAGAAGTAGCCGTTGCCATAGCCCAGCTCGCTCTGGGCGGCTACGATGGCTTCGCGGATCTGATCCAGCGCCAGGTCGGTGCCGGCCACTCCCACGAAGGCCCCTTGCGAGTCGAGGATGGCCCGGGTCAGGCTGACCATGGCGATGTTGGAGGCGCCCTGGTCATAGTAAGGCTCGGTGATGTTGAGCTGGTTCGGCTTCTTGCGCGCGTCCTGATACCACAGAAAGCTGTCCTCGTGGAAGTCGTACTCCAGGTGGGCCTGGGCCGGCATGGAGTTGCGATTGACCCACACGATCACCGGAGCTCCACTGGAATCCCGCTTCTCCATGGCCAGGTAGATGCCGAAGGCGTCCTCGGTGGGCGTGCGGCTGAGCAGGGTGAGCAGAAAGGGGAAGGCGCGCGGGGCGGGATCTGCTCCGTAGGGGGCCTGGAAAGCGACCAGGTCCTCGGTGAGCTGGCTGGCGGCCAGCAGGTAGTGATCCACCACCTCGCCCAGGCCCTCCACCTGGTGGCGGGCCTGCAGATCGGCCTGGTTTACCAGGGTGCGCCGCTGACCATCGAGATCCACCGCCAGCACCACCAGCAGCACCAGGCAGGCGGTCATTCCCACCCGCGAGAAGAGCTTGAGGGCCAGCCCGCGCATCAGGCGCTCACCTGGCGCAGCCAGTCCACCAGCTCTTCGGTGGAGAACTGTCGTCGATCCACCAGCCGGGCCGTGTGGGCGTGGAGATACTCGCGCTCTTCGTCGGTCAGCTCCTTGGCCGTGACCACAACCACCGGAACCGACGCCCAGCGCGGGTTCTGGTGCATCACCGCCAGCACCTCGAAACCGTCCACCTCGGGCATCATCAGGTCGAGCAGCACCAGCCGGGTGGGCTCGCCCTGCATGCGCTCGATGGCCTGGCGCCCGTTCTCGGCCGTCTCCACGGTCCAGCCTTCCTGGCCGAGGGTGCGCTGGAACAGCTCGCGGTTGTTGGGGTCGTCCTCCACCACCAGAACCCGCCCGGGGCCGGAGGGGCAGAGGCGCTGCAGGAGGGTGACCAGGCGGTCGCGCTGGATGGGCTTCTCGAGCTGCTCGGCGGCGCCCAGCGTCAGACCTGGCCCGCGATCGCCGGCGAAGGTGACCAGCACCACCGGAATGCTGCACAGGTCGGGATCGGCCTTGAACTGGCCCAGCACGGTCCAGCCGTCCACCTCGGGCATCATCACATCGAGCGTGATGGCGTCGGGGCGCCACTCGCGGGCCTTGCGCATGCCCTCTGGCCCGCCTGCGGCCGCGGCCACCTCGAACCCCTCCTTCTCCAGAGTACGCCGCATCAGCTCCAGCACCTGGGGGTCGTCATCGATGACCAGCACCCGGGGCGTGCGGCGCGAGCGCTCCTGGTTGCCGCCCACCTTCTGCACCTCGCCCACCATGGACGAATGCAGGGGAAGCTCGATGGTGAAGGTGGATCCGGCTCCGGGGGTGCTCTGCACGAACACCTCGCCCCCGATCAGCTCCACGATGCGTCGGGTCAGCAAGAGGCCCAACCCGGTGCCGCCATACTTGCGCGTAGCCGAGGAATCGCCCTGGCTGAAGGGGGCCCACAGGCGCTCGAGTTGCTCGGGCTTGATCCCGATGCCGGTATCGTGCACCTCCACCGACACGCGCCCGTAGGCTTCCTGGGCCCGCACCTCGATGTGCCCCTCGTGGGTGAACTTGCAGGCGTTGTCGAGGATGGCCAGCAGGCATTGGCGCACCCGGCTCTTGTCCGAGTAGAGCAAGATGGGCTCCTCGGGCACCTCCACCCGCAGCTCGACGCCGCTCTCGCGGCGACCCTCCACCTCGCGCACCAGCTCGCGGACCAGGGTTTGCAGCTCGAAGGTCTCGGGATAGACCGGCATCTTGCCGGCATCGATCTTGGACAGGTCCAGGATATCGTTGATGAGCGTGAGCAGGTTCTTGCCCGAGGTGTGGATGCGCTCGAGGTCGGGCAGGAAGTCGTCGAGTCCCGAGTCGGGCGCCTCTTCGATCAGGATCTCGCTGTAGCCGATGATGGCGTTCAAAGGGGTGCGCAGCTCGTGGCTCATGTTGGCCAGGAAGGCGCTCTTGGCCCGATTGGCTGCCTCGGCCGCGTCCACCTCGAGCTGCAACTGGCGGGCCCGCTCGCGCTCGGTCACGTCACGCAGGCCCACCAGCACGCTCTCGCCTTCGGTGTGGCGCAAGATGGTGACCTCGACCTGGCGCGTCTGCCCCTCGGCATCCTGCACGCGAACCTCGAAGGGGAGGCGACCCGCCAGGGAGGGGTCGCTCAGGGCCAGCTCCAGCCGGTTGTGATCGCGCGAGTCGACCAGCGAGCTGAGGGGCTTGCCCAGCAGCCGCTCCGGGTCGTGACCCAGGTCGCGCTTGAGGGCCGGGCTGACGTAGAGGCAGTTGAGCTCGGCGTCGAGCCGCATCAGGATATCGGTCGCATTCTCTACCAGCGCGCGGATGCGCCGCTCGTTCAGCTCGAGAGCGGTGCCCAGGTCGATGAGCTGCCTCTCACGCTCGTGCACCTGGGTGATCATCTCCTCGAACCCCCGGGCCAGCGTGCCGAACTCGTCGCGTCGGCGAGAAAGCTCGTGCAGCTCGCGGCCCGGATCCTGCCCCTGCTCGGCCCGGTCGATGGCCTTGAGCAGGATGGGGATCGGCCGCAGCAGCCGGTTGGTCACCAGACCCAGGGCCGCCAGCATGACCACCATCGTGGCCAGGAAGACTCCCACGTCGTTGTGCAGGATCCGCTCGACGGGAGCCAACACCGAGGCCCGTGAGACCTGCAAGATGACCAGGAACCCGCTGTCGGGACAGGTGGCGAAGTAATATTGCCAGGCTCCGGCCTTGACGCGGTCCGAGCCGGAGTGGGCGTCGAGGTGGGCGTCCAGGATCTCGCGCCCTTCGGGCAGCTGGCTGACGTTCTGGCCCGGCCGGTCAGGCCCCGGAAGCTTGTTGGGGTCGGGGTGGAGCAGGAAGTAGCCAGCCCCGTTGGCCAGCCAGGGGATGTCCTGCTCACGCAGGGAGCAGCGGCTCAAGATGGGTTGCAGCCCTTCCACCCGCACGTCGGTGGCGGCTACCCCTAGAATGCTCTTGCCGTCCTGTGAGATGACCGCCTGGGCCATGCGCACGATCACCGAGCCCTGCTCGAAGACCGGCTCGCGCAGGAAGATGGCTCCGCGCTTCTCCACCGCTCCCAGGTACCAATCCTCCTGACGGGCGTCGTAGGGCTCCACCCTGGTATGGGCGGCTCGCAGCATCTCGCCGTCGGCCCCCGCAAACAGAAGCCCCGCCGTCAGCTCGGGCGAGGAGCGAGACAGCAGCCCGTCGAGCAGGGTCTGCACCTGGCCGAGCTCTCCTTCCGAGGCCCCCACCTCGGCTGCGATGGCCCGGGTGATGGCTCCCTGGCCGTAGAGCGTGAGGTCGATGGCCTGGGCCGTGGTGCGCACCTCGCGGATCCCCTCGCCCCGGGTCAGCTGGTCGAGCACGTCGGAGACGTTCTTGAGCCCCTGCGTCAGGGTGAGCAGCAGCACCAGGGCTGTCGCAGCTCCGACCGAGAGCTGCAAAGCCAGCGCGATGCGGCGGACGCGGAACATCCGGCTCAGCGCTGGAGCAGAGCTTCCATCTTGGCTAGCAGGCTGGCCAGATCGACCGGCTTGGTGTCATAGTCGTCACAGCCCGCCTCCATCGCTTTCTCGCGGTCGCCCGACATGGCGTGGGCCGTCAGCGCGATCACGGGCGTGGCGGCCGTCACCGGGTTGGCTTTCAGTCTCCGGGTGGCCTCCCAACCATCGATCTCGGGCAGGCTCATGTCCATCAGGACCAGGTCCGGCTTCTCGGCTTCGGCCTTCTCCAGCGCCTGGCGGCCGTCTTCCGCCAGGATTACCTCGTATCCCTTGCGCTGCAATCGCCGGCTCAGCATGTCACGGTTGTTCTCGTTGTCTTCGACCAGGAGGATTCGGCGCATCTGGCCACGCTTCGTCCCTGGGCGGACCGTTCCCTATATCGCTCGCAGCGGGAAAGTTGGTCACAGGTCGTTTACGGGAAGTTTACAGCTTTTACAATCTGGTTACATGGCCCGGGCCCGTCCAGCGGCACAGCTGGCTAAGCTTGAGAAAACACCCCGCCGGAGGTTTCCCTTGAGCATCCATGGTCTCGAGCAGGTCTCACGACTCAATCAGTCCGAAGAGTCACAGTTCCTCCCGTTTTTTGGGATTCCCTCGGCGGCTCTGGCCCGTCTTGGCACCTCGAGTGGCGGCGAGAACGGTGCCGTTCAGGCTCCCCAGGATGGCTGGTCGAGTAGCGCCCCCGGCCAGGGCTTCAACTCCAACTTCGTCGACAACCTGGCCGCCAACTTCGGGTGGGACTCGCCCTCTCAGGACCGCACCAGCAAGCCAGGCGAGGGTCGGCCAACTCGTCGTCGCCGGCGCTCGGGGCGCAGCCGACGCTCCCAGCAGGCGCGCCAGAGCACCCGCTCGCGGGGGCCGCGCGCTCGCCGGGCCGGCAGGTCCAGCAGCTCTGGCACGGCTCGTTCGGGCCGGGCCAACAGCTCAGCCCCGACCGGATCCACCGGGTCGGGCAGCGCCCCCACCGGGACCCACCGCTCCCGGGGGACGGGTTACTACCCGCACAACTCCAAGATGGAGGGGGGCTACCTGGACCGCAAGGGCAAGAAGCTCCATACCCTGCAAGATTACCTGGCCGGCAAAGCGCCCTACGTCTCGGTGGCCATGGACAAGAAGATGAAGATCCCCTACGGCACCAAGCTGCGCATCGCCGAGCTGGAGAAGAAGTACGGCCGTCCCATCGAGTTTCGAGTGGTGGATACCGGGGGAGCCTTCACCGGCAGGGGCACAAGCCGCATCGACATCTGCACCGGCAGCAAGAAGGACTCGCTCGACAAAACCATCAACGGCCCGCTGACCTTGAGCTTTGACTGAAGCGCCTTTTGCGCTACTTGTGGCCCTGACGATAGATGGGCTCGATCTGGGCCGGCCCCATCGGTAGATAAGCTGGCACAGTAATCGAGTAGTTGTTGCCGTCCGAGCTCACCTGACCGGTCGTCTTCTTGGCCTGGGGAGACGCTTCCACCACGTAGTGGAACTGGCCGCCTCGGGGAT
>CAZWUN010000055.1:0-14548 GCA_964637145.1 uncultured Burkholderiales bacterium | reverse complement strand
CTTGCTGAGCATCGGCTCCACCAGAGCGCCCACGTTCTTGAAGACGTACTTGCGGGCTTCGTCGTCGACCGGGAACTTCAGCACCACCTTGCCGGACATCTTGCCCTTCCATGAGTCCACCATCTCGGTCACCTGCGGGTTTTTTGCCTCGCCACCGGTGGATCGGTCGAGCTGGTGCACGTCTCCCCAGCCGATTTTCTTGGCGAAATCCCGCATGCCCTGGCCCAGGGTCAGGAACTGATACCAATTGGCCTCGTAGTCGGGGTTGGAGTTGACCAGGGTCACTTCCCACCACTGGGGCGTGAGATCGAAGCTCACCAGCTTCTCAACGATCAGGGCGTCGAGGAAGTAGCGCTTGTCCCGGGCCAGCTTGAGCAGATCCGACTTGCGGTCGGCTTGAGACCTGGCCGGGGCCAGGCTCAGGCCGGCGAAACAGGCTGAAGCGATGAGAAACGTTCTTCGGTTCATAGCCCGGCTCATTGGCTGGAGAGAGGCGCCACTCCTTCGCCCCGGAGATTGGCCGTAAGGTAACAAGCCGTCAACAGCGGTCTGCGTCCCCAGGATTTACTCTGCCCCTGATGCAGCTCTCCGCTCCCCGAGCCCAGGATGGGCGCCAGCCAATCTCCGTGGACCTGAGCTATCCCGTTCCGGTGACCGAGCGGGTCAAGCTCGGCGGGACGCCACGCGACTACTTCGACAACGATCCTCGTCCCGGCGTGGGCGAGGCCAGCTGCGACAACGGGGCCTGCGCCAACCTGCCCCAGGAGCTGTGGCAGACCCTGCCCCGCCTCACCCCCGAAGGCCAGCCCCTCATGCGCACGGTCAACCAGCACCTGGAGGGCCGTCCGGCCAGTCCCCTGTGGAGCTTTGTCGGCTACGGAGCCGCGGCCGGCCTGGCCGGCGCCGTGGTGGGCGGTGTGCTGGGAGGTTTGCTGGCCGGCCAGCCGGTGCTGGGCGCCGCGGCCGGAGCGGCCGTGGCCGGCATCCCGGTGGGAGGCTTCATGGCCCAGCGGGCCAGCCAGGATCGGGTGGCCCTGGAGTGGCGCCCCCACGCCATCGTGACCGAGCAGATGACCGGCTTCCGCGAAACCGTCACGCCCGGACAGTTCAACGGCCAGAGCGGCTACTATCACCGCTTCGAGCCCGTCATCTCGCGCCAGATCGTAGGAACCTACCAGACGCCGCACATCGTGCACTACACCATCAAGGAGAAAGGCGGCTGAAACGCCTGCCCCGAGCCTGCGTCGTGAACGTAGCCGCACCCCCCAACCTGCCTCCCCTCCCGCCCGTGCCCAACAACGGGCGCGGCCGCGTCGTGGCCGACATCGACCACCAGGCGCCGGTGCTGGTGCAGAGCAAGCTGGGAGAGGTTCCCCACAACTACCACTCCTACTCATCCTACGTGGATCGGCACTACACCAGCTGCGAGCAGGGCCAGTGCCAGAGCGGAGGGCGCGAGGTCTGGGGAGCGTTGCCCCGACTGGATGCCAGCGGCCGGCCCCAGATGACCACTGTCACCAAGCACATCGACGCCCAACCCGCATCCGTGCTGCTGGGGTCGGCGAAGTGGGGCGCCCTGGGGGCTCTCGCGGGAGCTGGAGCGGGCACTCTGGTCGGGTTGTTCACCGGCCTTCCCCTGGGGGTTTGCGCCGCAGCCGGGGCCGGGGCCGCCGGGGTCGCCGCCGGGGCGGTGGGCGGCTATCAGGCCAGCCGCGATCGCATCCGGCTGGAGTGGCAGGAGAAGCCCGTGCAGGATCTGACCCTGGCCGGCTACTACCACACGGTCAGCGAGGAAACCCGCCAGGAGTGCCACTACGAGTACTGGGGCGGTCAGTCCCACTACGTCTGCCGCACGGTGCACGACGGCTGGAACCACCGCTTCCGCTCCGACGTGCAGGGGACGACCCTGGCGACCTGCTGGGAGCCGGTGGTGGTGCACTACCAGGCTTCGTAGTCCCCGGGTGAGCGAGGTCCACCGGCGTAGACCGCCGCAACTTGTTCGAGCCTCCTTGAACCTGGTCCCGACGCTCGATTTGCAGGAGTCACCGAGACGTAGAGTTCGGACAAGATGACGGTCTCGACCCAGCGGCCACCTGCGGGTGCGCACGACCCGAGCGCTGCCGGATTCGAGCCCGGTTTCAACAGGACCGCAGCCTACCAGAGCGCCACAGGGCAGTGCTCCAGGATGGTCCGGTCTTTGGTAAGCAGGGGCCACTCTCGACACAGGGCCTGGCTGCTGATCAGGCGGTCGAAGGGGTCTCGAGTCCAGGTTTCCTTGCCGGCTCGCGTGACAACGTCACGAAAGGGCAGCTCGCACACCTGCAATCCCAGGTCCTGCCGCAGCGCCCGCAGGATTGGCTCGGACTCAACCAGGATCCGGCCTCTTTCGTAGAGGAACTGCAGTTCTAGTTCCACCATGGGCGAGACCCACAGGGCGCAGGTTGCCAGGACAGCTTTGGCCGCGGGGCTGACGAGCCGTTCCTCGCCCGCGTACAGCCATACCGCGACGTGCGTGTCTAGAAAGGCTCCGGGTTCCACTCAGAAGACCAGTCGACGTGGACCAGCTCTTCCGGGTCCCCTACGATGCAAGGTCGGTGCTTCAGACGCGTCAACGGGTTCGGATCACAGACTCGGGTCAGTCGGATCCGGCTGCCTTTGCGGACGATATCGACGGGCTCCCCAGACTCGGCCAGTTCATCGAGAATCCTGTACAGGTTCTGCCGCAACATTGTGGCTGTCACTTCCTTGGCCATACTTTCAGTATAGGACTGGGCGGAGCGTACGTCAAACTGTCCCCAGGTGTACGTGCCGCTGGAAGCCAGGCCGAGTGCCCCGCCGGAGCGAATCCTTGCCGGTGCCGGGCGCTCTGGCGGCCTCGTAGGATTTGCCGCGCGCGAAGAGAAACCCGCGCGCCATGAGCACTTCCACCTTCGTTCTCCCTGAAATCGCCAGCCTGAGCCTCGAGCAGAAAGTGGCCCAGCTGATCCATGTCGACGTGCCCGGTCTCGAGCTGGACGCCGAAACCATTGCCCACCTCGAGCAGCACGCTTTCCACGGCGTCATCTTGTTCGCCCACAACGTGCTCGACCGCGAGCAGGTGGTGAGGCTGGTGGACAAGATCCACGACACGCTGGCAATCGTGCCGTGGATCTCCATCGATCAGGAGGGGGGGCTGGTGGATCGGGTGCGCTTCCCGGAGATGTCGCTCTCGCCCGGCCTGATGGCGCTGGGGGCCACCGACGACCCGGCCCGGGTGGAGGCGGCTCACCGCATCATGGGCCGCGAGCTGGCCGACCTGGGGGTGCACATCGACTTTGCTCCCTGCCTGGACGTGAACGTCAACCCCCACAACCCGATCATCGGAGCCCGCTCGCTGGGCGAGAATCCGGAGCGGGTAGGCGAGCTGGGTCGGGCCGCCATCCGCGGCCTGCGCCAGGGGGGCGTGGCCGCCTGCGCCAAGCACTTCCCGGGGCACGGCGACACCTCGATGGACTCGCACATGGCTCTGCCCACCGTGGCCCACCCTCGCGAGCGGCTCGAGCAGGTCGAGCTGGCCCCGTTCCGAGCGGCGGTGGCCGAGGAGGTGGAAGCCATGATGACCGCCCACATCGTCTTCCCGGCCTACGACAGCCTGCCGGCCACCCTCTCCAAGACCATCCTGACCGACCTCTTGCGCAAAGAGATGGGCTATCAGGGCGTGATCGTGACCGATTCGCTCTCCATGAAGGCCATCGCCGATCACTACGGGATGGGGGAGGCCACCGTGCGCTCGGTGGAGGCGGGGGCGGATCTGGTGCTGGCCCTGGGACCGATCGCCGATCAGAGGGCGGCCTTCCAGGCCCTGCTCGAGGCGGCCCGCTCTGGCCGCATCAGCGAGGGGCGGCTGGACGAGAGCCTGGAGCGCCTCTTCGCCTTGAAGCGTCGCTTCCACAACCGCCCCAACCTCAAGCCTGGCTTCGACCAGGTCGCCCACGCCCGCGAGATGCGCGAGATCGCCGCCGCCGGGGTGACCGTGGTGCGCAATGAAGACCTGCTGCCCCTGCGGCCTGGCAAGGTATTGGTGCTCACCCCCGACCTGTTGCCGCTGACGCCGCTGGGCGAGATGGCCACCAGCACCTCACTGGCGACTTTCATGCATGCGCACCAGGGCGAGGTCATGGACCAGAAGTTCCACTTCTCAGGCATCTCCGGCCCGGCCCATCACGAGGTGGTGGCTCGCGCCGCCGAGGCCGACACGGTGGTGCTGGCGCTCTATGCCCGCAACCGCCTCAGCGACCCCCAGCGCGAGCTGGCCGAGGCGGTGCTGGCGGCCAACCCGCGCACGGTGCTGGTGTCGCTCTCGAGCCCTTACCTGTTGCTCGACCTGCCTCAGGCGCAGGCGTGCGTGCTGGGATACAACTACACCCCGCTGACCCTGGAGGCGGTGGCCGAGGTGCTGCTGGGCAAGCGCAGCGCCACGGGCCGCCTGCCGGTGGCGCTGCCGGGGCTCTACCCGGCCGGCCATCGAGCTGTGTGAAGAACCTCCGCGCTATCTACGTGCATGGCACGGACGCAGGCTGTGCGCCGGTGAGGAGCTGACCGACCGCGCCGGGTCAGCGAGCTCTTCGAGTGACCTCGGCAATGGTTCGTTAATAAATCGCTCGCTCGCGAGCCCTCTTGCACCCTCCGTCAGACCAGTACCGTAAATTGCTGTAACATGTCGGCAATATTTAACCGTCTGGCAACAGTCTGGCAAAATCTTGCAGCTAGGATAGCCTGGGGCCACCATCACACACACAGGGGCCCGTCATCCGGTTCTGGAGGCCAAATCCCGTGCAGAAAACCGCGCCCGCGCGCGCCCTGGCGGAGCCATGCCTGGAAGTCTCCTGCTCCCCCACCGGCCGCACCCATGCTCCCAATCACCTTCGCTTGCGCTTCTCGAGACCCATGATCGTTCTGGGTCAGAGCGACCTCCCGGCAGTCCAGATCGAGCCCGCCGTGCCGGGCGACTGGCGCTGGCACGACCAGCAGACGCTGATCTTCGAGCCCACCAGCCCGCTGGCCCACGCCACCCGCTACCGCGTGTCTCTGGCGGCCGGCACCCGGGCCCTGGACGGCGCCCGGCTGCAGAAGGGCCAGAGCTGGGAGATCCTGCTGGAGGGCCCCAGGCTGCTGGCCCTGAGCCCCGAGACGGACGAACCACTGGGCCTGAAGCCCACATTCCGAGCCTGCTTCAACCAGTTCGTCGACCCGGCCAGCCTGCTGCCCCGCATCATCCTGCGCGCCGGCCGGCGACGCCTGGCGCTCGAGAGCATGCCGCGTGACCTCGAGCAAGAGGTGGTCTTCGCCCCCCGTGAGCCGCTGCCCCGCAACACGCGCATCGTGCTCGAGCTGCCCCCCGGCCTGCCCTCGGCCGAGGGGCCCGAGAAATCGCTCGAGTCCCACCGGCGCGTCTACCGCACTTACGGCCTGCTCAGGGCCGTGGGGCGGGGGCTGGTGGAGTGGCTCACCCGCCCCGATCCCTTCGGGCCCCTGAGCATCCGATTCTCCAACCCGATTCAGCCGGACACCGCCCGGGTGCGCATCGAGCCCCCCTGGCCCGACCTGGTCGTGACCGCGAGCGGGTCGGTGCTCTGCCTGGACGGCACCCGACCCCCGGGCCAGGCCTGCACCGTCGTCGTGGAGGAAGTCTGCGACGTCTTCGGACAGAAACTCGAGCAGCCCGTGCGGCGCAGTTTCCGCGGCTCCTGGACCCCCTTCCACCTGTCCCTTCCGACGGGGGTGATGGTCGTGCTCCGTCCCGGCGAGAAGGTGCCCTTCTACTGCTCGGGCTACCGGGAGGTGGATTGCCGCCTGCTCGAGGTCGATCCCGAGAGCTGGGAGGCCCATCGCCAGGGGAAGTTCGTCCGGTCCAGGCTGCTGCGCTCCTGGACCCAGAAGGTGCCCGGCCGGGGCCAGCTGGAGACCGTCTGGCTGGACGTCGGCCCCGAGCTGGGGCACCGCCTGCTGGAGGTGCGGGTGGGGAGAAACCGCGAGGTGGTCTGGTTGCAGCGCACCGGGCTGAACCTGCAGGTGCGCAGCCACGACGAGGGCCTGAGCCTGGTGGCGGCGGGCGTCGACGGCCAGCCCGTGGAGGGCGTCTCGGTCGCCTGGGGCAAAGAGCGGGGGCGCACGGGAGCAGACGGCCACTGCCGGCTGGTCGGGCCGCAGGACGCCGAATCCCTGCTGGCCCGCCGGGGAGACGACTGCACGGTTCTGCCCGTGGGCCCATCCCTCTCGCTGGCGAGCGCCGTGCGCTGGTGCGTGTTCGACGACCGCGGGCTCTACCGGCCCGGAGAGACCGCCCGCCTCAAGGGCTGGGTGAGGCCGGTGGCCGAAGGGGCGGTGGAGTACACTCTCGCCGACCGCGGCGGACAGCGGACCGGCCAGGCCGCGCTGACCCCCGAAGGCGGGTTCGACCTGGAGCTGACCCTGGACGCGGATGCGTTTCTGGAGCTGAAGCTGAACGGCTCAGTGCACTACCATCGGTTCCAGGTGACCGAATTCCGGCGTCCCGAGTTCGAGCTCGAGTTGGAGCCCTTTCCCGACCGCGAGCACTACCCCGTGGACGCCCTGCCCGTCTGGCGCCTGGCTGCCCGCTACCACTCGGGAGGCAGCCTGGCCGGGGCCGAGGCGACCTGGTCGCACACCCTGAGCGAGAAGCCCTGGGACCCCCCGGGCTGGCCCGAGTTCAACTTCCGCTGCCCGCTGAGCGAGCCTCACCGTGACTGGCGCTGTGACACGGTCCGGCTAGACGATCAGGGGGAGTGGCTGGGGACGATCCCCACTCCGCGGCCGCATTGCGGTCAGGTCGTCTTGATCGTGAGCACCGTGCTGGTCACCGACCAGAGCCGCCAGGCCGTCTCCCGGCGGGCCACCTGGCGCGTGGTGGGGGATCAGCCCATGGTCGGACTGCGGGAGGCCGCGTCGGGGGCCGAGCTGGTGGTGGTGGACCCGCAGGGTCGCCCGCTGGCTGGCCACGTCGTCGAGCTGTCCTACCAGGATCGAGAATGGCAGGTGCTCTCGGAAGACTCGCCGGTCGCCCTGCAGCTTGCGCCTGGAGGCACCCTGCAGGCGCGAGCGGGCGAGCACGAGGTGGAGCTCCGCATCCTGGCCCGGACCCCTCAGCTCGACCTGAGGCTGCCCGCGGGCCAGGCCGAGCCGGGCCAGGAGGTGGAGCTGGAAGTGCAGTCTCCCGTGCCCTATGCGCTGGGGGTGCTGCGCGTCTTCGCCGGGCCCCAGGAGCCCGAGGTGACCGTCTTCAGGGGTCCGGACAACAGGCTGCGGGTGCGCGTTCCCGACGTAGGCCTGCCCCTGCTCGACCTGCACGCCGCCTGTTTGTCTCTGACCGGCCGGTGGCTCACGGTCTACCGCCAGCTGGCACTTTCCCAGGCCTCCCGTCGCCTCGAGGTGGAGCTGAGGGTCGAGCGCGAGGTGGTGGCTCCCGGAGGCAACGCCCGGATGACCGTAGAGGTGCGCGACTGGCGCGGTGAGCCCGTACCGGGCGCCGAGGTCACCTTGCTCGGGGTGGACGAAGCGGTGCTCCAGGCGGCCTCCTACTCCGACCCCGACCCCCTGTCGGCCATCTATCCGCCCGCCCGCCCCGCCGGCTGGGAGCTCGATTCCTCTCACTGGTTCCTGCAGGAGAAGCCGCCCGCTCTGGGAGCGCTCGGCCGCCCGGAAAGCGTCTGTTACTGCCTCTGCTCGGGAACCGGAGCCTCCGCGCCCGCCATCACCCTGCGCGAGGATCTTCGCCCGCTGGCCTTCTTCCACCCCGCCCTGACCACCGACGCCCGGGGCCGGATCGAGCTGGAGGCGGCCCTGCCCGACAGCATCACTCGCTACCGGGTGACCGCCGTCGTGGCCCGGGGGGAGGCCTTCGGAACCGCCCGGACCTCCATCAGCACCCGCTTGCCACTGCTGGTGCGTCCCTGGCTGCCGCGCTTTCTGCACCATGGCGATCGCTTCGACTTCTGTCTGGGCGTGCAGAACATGACCGCTGGCGAGCTGGAGGTCGAGGTGGAGGCCCTGATCTCGGGCCTGTCCTTCCTCGACGGCGTCGAGCGTCGCTGCCGGGTGGGACCGGGGGCCCGAGTCCGGGTGAGTCTGCCCTGCCGGGCCGAGGAGGCTTCCGAGGCGGTGGGCCTGGTGCGCGTGCTCAGCGGGGAGCTGCAGGATGCCTGTCGCGTGCGCCTGCCCCTCAAACCCCCTCGCTCGAAAGAGCGCGTCACCCAGCAGGGGCGCACGAGTTCCCGTGATCTCCCGGTGGTGGTGCCTGCCGGCGTGGAGCTCGACGAGGGAGGTCTGGAGCTGCTCGAGACCGAGAGTGCCGCGCCGCTTGCCCGGGATGCGTTCGAGGAGTTGAGTCGCTATCCCATGAGCTGCTCGGAGCAGCTGTCCTCCCGCCTGCTCGGCTGGGTGCTGGGGGGACCCCACTTCTGCGCGGAGTGGAAAGCTCGCGCTGAAGAGCTGATCCAGCGCCTGTGGGAGCGCCAGCAACCCGATGGCCAGTTCTGGCTCTTCCCGGGCCTGCGTGAGCCTTTCCCCTTCGTCTCGGCCCACGTCACCCAGGCCCTGCTGCGCGCCTACACCGCCGGGGTCGAGGTGGACGGCGAGAGGCTTGGAAGAGCTCTGGATTTCCTGGCCAGCGATTTCCCTCGCACCCCTCTCGAGCGCTCTTACGCCCTGAACGTGCTGTCCCAGGTGGGTCGCTCGTCGGCCCGCCAGGTCGAGGAGACCGCCCGGCACCGGCGCCTGACGGCCGAGGGTGCGGCCTTCTTGCTGCCCCTGACCGAGGGGCACACCCGCGCGCGCCTGCGCAAGAAGGTGCTGGCCGGACTGAACGAGCCCCAGGAGGGATTCTTCCCTTCCCGGCGCCGGGTCACGGCCCTGGCTCTGATGGCCCTGGGCGAGGAGTGGTTGCTGGAGAAGGTGCTCGAGCCGCTCGCATACGCCAGCACTCAGGATCACGCCTTCACCCTGCTGGCCCTGGCCGGCCCGGGGGAGGGGAGGCAGTCGGTGCGCCAGTTCGCGCTGCGCGAGCTGCTGCACGAGCCCCGGGTCGAGTTGGAGGGGCTGGGATTCTACCGGGCCACCCTGACCACCGTGCCCTCCGAGACGCTGCTCCCGGCTCGCAGCCACGGCTTCACCGTGACCCGGCGCTACGAGCTGGGCGAGACGGTCACGATCCACCTCGATCTCGATCTGCCCGTGACGCGCAAGATGGTGGGGCTGATCGACCCCCTGCCGGCCGGGCTCGAGCTGTTGCCCGCGTCCGAGCAGAAAAGGGTGGCGGGGGCCGCGCACTGCGACTATCGCGACGACTGCACCGAGGTGTGCTGGTCGCGGCTCTCGGCCGGGAAGCACCGGCTCACGCTGCTGGCCCGGGCCACCACTCCCGGCACGTACCTGGCTCCGGGGACGCGGGTGGAGGAGATGTACCGTCCCCAGGTCTTCGGGCGGGCGGCGGCGGAGGTGGTGGAGCTCTGAACTCTGATTCGGGCGGCGCCCGGCTTACGGCAGCGGCTCGCGTGCTCGAGTCCAGGCCGGCGGAGGCATCACCCCGCCGGCCGCCAGGATCCCCCCGACCATCGCGCAGGTCGTGTCCAGGTCGCCGCGGGCGCGCAGCGTGTCCCACAGGGCCAGCTCGAAATTGCTCAGGTTGCGCGCGGCGCTCCAGACGACGAGGGGAACGGTGTCCTCGCAGGTCACCCGGGTGCCGTTCCCCAGATGGACCCCGGCCGCCAGCGGGGGAGCGTCCGGGCCCAGGTCGCGGGCCAGCATCAGGCCGCGCCGGGTAGGGCCCGCCGGCGTGTGCTGGATCACGGCCTGGACGAATTCGCCGGGTCGGCGATCGCGATACTCCGATGCCAGGGCTGCCGCGACTGCCACCGCGATGGCGCCGGCCGCCCCCTCCGGATGGTAGTGGGTGACCTCCGCCGAAAGAGCGGCCTCGTGGACGACACGGTCCAGGTCGGGAGCAAAGAAGGCCCCGACCGGAGCCACCCGCATGGCTGACCCGTTTCCCAGCGAGCCCTGGCCGCCAAACAGCCGCGGAGCCAGGAGCTTCCACGCCCCCGGCGCGGCGATCTCGGGAAGCAGCTCGCGCATTCCCCGCCCGTAGCCCCGAAAGGGGTCGCGCTGGTAGTTGCGATGAAACTGGTAGGCCAGGGCGTCCTGGTCGATTCTTCCGTGCTCGCGCAGGACATCCACGATCGCGATGGCCATCGCGGTGTCGTCGGTCCACGGCCAGGGGCCGGGCACCGTCTGGGGGGTGGGCTCATCGAGCAGGCGTCGGTGCAGGAAGAACTGCTCTCCGTAAGCATCGCCGACGGACAGGCCCTCGAGGGAAGCCAGCGCCCGGTCGCAGGCCGGAGTCTTCTCGTTCACGAGCTTGCGCTTCGCGGGTCCGAGCACGCCCCCTGCGCAGCGGCGCAGCCCGCCGGTGCCGATGACGCGATGCGAGAGGAATCTCCTCCGGTTGGTCAAATTGATCCAGATGCAGGTGCTGTTGTGGGTGCTGCTTGTCCTTCTTGCGCCCGGCACGGCCCGGGCCGAAGAAGGCTCGTGTTGCGGGGGGGCCGGATGCTGTTGCTCGACCCCCGCCCCAGTCGCTTGTTGCGCCGAGCAGAGCAGCCTCCCGGAAGCCGCCGCCACCCTTCTGGTGGCTCCCCCAGTTTTCGTCTATCCCGCCCTTTTGCGCCATTCCCGCACGGATTGGCCCATCGTCCGTGAGCAGATGTGCGTTGCTCCTCCTGGGAGCGAGCTCGCCTCCCGGGCGAGCAACTGGTTGAGCCCGCTGCGCCTGTCCCTGCCTCCTCCAGCCTGAGCCGTTTCCTGAAGGGACATTCTCCCAAGGAGGCTCATCGATGTTTCGACGCGCTTACCTGGGAGTGCTTGGGCTGTTGCTCCTCCTCCCGGCTTTCGGACAGACCGAAGAGCCGCGTCCGAAGGTTGAGCTGACCCTGGAGCAGGCTGTCCGGTACTCCCTGGAGCACCACCTCGTTGTTGCCGTGAGCCAGGCGGAGACGCGCGCTGCCAGAGCGCGCACCGCCGAGGCCGAGGCCGCCTTTCGCCCCAAGCTGAGCCTGGGGGTCTATCTCAACGCCGGCGACACCGATATGATCGTCAGCGGTGCTCCCGGCGTAGAGCCCGCATTCTGGACCAACCTGCCTGGCGGGGGACTGAGCACGAATCTCAGTCTCATGCTGCCGCTTTACACCGGCGGCCGCCTGCAGGCCCGCCTGGCCCAGGCTCGGAGCGGCGAGCGTAGCTCTGTCGCTCGGCTGGCCCTGACCTTGCGACAGAAGTCGCGGAACGTGCGCAGGGGCTACTATGAGCTCCTCCAGGCCGGTGCGAGGCTGGATGCCGCCAGTTGGGAGCTGGCCCAGCAGGAGGAGCTGCTGCGCCTCACCCGCGCCAGGACGGCGGTGGGACGCGTAGCGCCCTACATCGCCCTGCGGATGGAGGCAGAGGTCGCCTCGGCCCGTCAAGAGGTCAACCAGGCTCTTGCCGAGCGCGAGGTGGCCATCATCTCTCTGTGCAACGAGATGGGACTGGAGCCAGGGTCTCCCTTGGAGGTGGTCGCCCCCGAGCCCGCGCCCGTGCCCGAGGGGAGCCTGGAGGACCAGGTGCAGGCCGCTCTCTCCGAGCGACCCGATCTCGCGATCGCCCGCTACGCGGTCGAGTCGGCTGATCGGCGCGTGGCCGAGGTGCTCTCGGAGTACGCGCCGCAGCTCGCGCTCTATGCGATGGCCGAAGCCAGGCAGCCGCAGCTGGCCGGCCCGACCCCGTTCCAGGGGGGGTACCAGGTCGGGCTAGCCTTCTCGTGGCCCCTCTATGACGGCGGAGAGCGCTCGGCGCGTCACGACGAGGCCGGGGCCATGCTTCAGGCTCGCCAGTTGGAGCTACGCCAGATGGAACTCGACATCGCTGCCGAGGTGGGCAAAGAGCGCTCCCGCTGGATCGCCGCCAAAGCCAACGAGGACCTGGCTCTGGCCGAGGTCGTGGCGGCGGAGGAGGAGTTGCGTATCGCCCGCTTGCGCTTCGACCTGGGCCGCGGCCTTTACCTCGAGGTGGTCGATGCACTGGCCGCCCTGCGCCGCGCCCGCAGCAACAAGATCGAGGCTAGCTACCGACGCGGGGTGGCCGAGTCGGAATTCCTCTATGCGACCGGGAGGTTCTAGGATGCGCCTGCTGTTTCTCTGCCTCTTGCTCACGGCCTCGGCGCTCGGCCTCTCCGCGACAGCCGGGCCCTATCGGGTGGAGCTGACGACCGATCCGGCCGTGGTGCCGGTCGGCCAGGCCGAACTGATCATCCGCCTGCACGACAGCTCGGGCAAGCCGGTTGAGGGAGCCACCGTGCGCACCCTGGCGAGGATGCCGGGAATGGACATGGGCGAAAAGGAGCAGACGGCTCGCCCCGCCGGCGAGCCCGGGCTCTACCGTGCGAGCGCTGCTTTTTCGATGGGCGGCCGATATGTCGTCACAATCGAGGTGGATGGCCCTGCCGGGCCGGGGAAAGCGGAAATCGGGCTTTCTACCGGCCAGAGCACCGCGAGCTCAGATGGGTCGATCCAGGGCAAGATTCTCATCGGCCTGGCGCTGCTTGCGGTGGTCGTTCTCGGCCTCTGGCTCTACCGGGCGGGACATCTTCCCCCGGTCCGCGAGCTGGTCAACCGGCAGACTCTCGGAGGGCTGCTACTGCTGGCATTGATGCTCGCGGGCGCGTACTGGGCCGTTCACAAGCTCCGGCGCCCGGGCTCGATGACGCCTCTGGAAGCCCAGGTGATGGAGATGAACATGCCCGCACCCCCCGGCACCCTGGCCGTTCAGGTGGTGCCCGCCCGGAGAGGCCCGGTGGAGGTGACCGTACGATACGCCGGCCAGGCGGTCGCTTACCAGGAGCAACCTGTGTATTCGCGCACCGAAGGGATCGTCGAGTGGATGCCCTTCTACGCGGGAGATCGGGTCCACGCCGGTCAGACCATCGCCAGGCTCGACGTCAGCCAGCTTCGTCCCGAGCAACAAGAGCGGGAGGCCGCAGCCGTGGAAGCTGCTCGGGCAGTGGAGGCGGCTCGCTCCGAGGCCGACCAGGCCAGGGCCGAGGTGAGACTGGCCCGGGCCGAGCGCGCCGAGCGCCAGGCGACCGTGCTGGCTGCCAGTTCCAGGGTCGACCAGGCCCTGGCGCGGACCCAGGCGGCCCGGGCCCAGGCAAGCTACCAACGCGAGACGCTGCGCCGCTCGCGACTCCTGGCCGAGGCCGGGGGGATCTCTCAGGAGGAACTGCAGCGCGACGAGGCGGCTGACACCGAAGCCCGGGAGAGTCTCAAAGAGGCCTTTGCGGAAGTCAATGCGGCCCGGGCGGAGGTCGCCGAGGCCCGTTCCCAGGAGCTGGCCCATCACGCGCACGTGCAATCCGTTGAGGCGACCATGCAGACGCGCAGCTATCAGGTCGAGCAGGCCGAAGCCGCGTTGAAGGGGGCTCGCGCCCGTCAGGACGCAGCCGATGCCCGGCTCGGATATGCTCGAGTGCAGAGCTCTCTGAACGGCCTGGTAACCGCCCGTAAGATCAGCCCGGGAGTACTGGTCAGGCCGGGAGAGGCCCTGCTCGAGGTGGCCCAGATCGACCCGATTCGCCTGCAGGCCAACGTCAGCGAGTCAGACCTCGCGCGCGTCAGGGAAGGGGACCCGGTTCGGATCGTGGACGCACGCGGACCGGTTGTCCGGGGGAGGGTGACCTCGGTGTCCCCCGCCGTCAACGCCAGCACCCGTCAGGGCGTGGTGGAAGCGGTCGTCGCCAACCCCAACGCCCGCTTTCTTCCAGGCAATCTCGTGCGTCTCGAGATCGTGACGGATCGCCTCCCGGAGGCCCTCTTTGTGCCCTCCGAGGCGGTCCAGGAAAGCGGCTCCGAGCGCTGGGTCTGGGTGGCGCGGCCGGACGGGAGCGGTCACGTCGCCCACCGCGTCCGGGTCGAGACCGGGGCCGAAAGCGGCGCGACCACCGTCGTCCAATCCGGGCTGGAGGCGGGCGAGCTGGTCATCACGAGCGGGACGGGGAGCCTGCGCGAGAACGACGCGGTGACCGTGCCCGTGCTCGCTGGCGAGCCAACCGGCGACGGGCCGACGGTTCGAGTCACCTCGAAGGGCTTCGAGCCGGACAAAGTGGAGGTCCAGGCCGGAAAGCCCGTCAAGCTGACCTTCCTGCGCACTACCGACGCGACCTGTGGCACCGAGGTGGTCTTCCCCGACCTGAAGCAGACCTGGAAGTTGCCCCTGAACCAACCGGTGACCATCGAGGTCGAGCCCCATGCCGGCCATGTCCTGCGCTTCTCCTGCGGCATGGACATGCTGCGTGGTCAGGTGGTGGCCCGGTGAGGGCCCTGCCACGCTGGTCGATCGAGCATCCCTACGCGGTCATCGCAATCTACGCCGCCCTCTTGTGGCTGGCGTACGTCGCGCTGTCGGAGAGGATTCCGCGCAGGTTTGCCCCTAACGTCGAGAGCCCGATGCTGGGCGAGGTCACCACCAG
>CAZWUN010000054.1:0-20389 GCA_964637145.1 uncultured Burkholderiales bacterium | reverse complement strand
TGCGCCCCTGGGACGGCCCCATCGAGCTCGACTATCGCGGCCTGGACTACTGGGAAGCAGGCCACGGCGAGGTGGGCGAGGTGGCCGTCACCGGTCGCCACGTCCTGACCGGCTACCTCGACGACCCGGAGAGCGACCGACGGGGCAAGGTCCGCCAGGGAGACCGCATCTGGCACCGCACCGGGGACGCGGCCAGGAAAGATCGGCAGGGTCGGCTCTGGCTGATGGGACGGGTCTGCGAGCGGGTTCAGCGCGAAGAGAAGGTGGAGTGGAGCATGCCGGCTCAGATCCGCGCCCTGCGGGTCGAGCCGGTGCGCCACGCGGCTTACTTTGGCATGCCCGATCCGTTGCTGGGCAACCGGGCCGTGCTCTGCGTGGAGGCCCCCCGGCCCTGGTCGGAAGACCTCTCCCGAAGGGTGCGAGCCGCCCTCCATCCGGTGCCGGTGGACGAGTTGCATGTGGTCGAGCACATCCCCCGCGACCCCCGCCACGCCTCCAAGACCGACCTGGCTGCCCTCAAGCGAGAGCTTTACGGCTGAAGAAGCGCAGCTCCTCGAGCCGAGCGCCAGCCGCGCCGGAGTCGATGGCCTGGCCGGCCCGCACCAGCCCCTCGCGCATGTCCTCGACCAGGCGACCCGCCCACAGGGCGGCGGCGGTGTTCAGGAGCACCACCTCCCGGCGGGGACCGAGCTCGCCTCCTAAAATGGCCTGGGTGATGGCGGCGTTTTCCTCGGGAGAGCCCCCTTGCAAGGCCTCGGCCGAGGACGGGGACAGCCCCAGCTCAGAAGGATCGAGCCGCAAGCTCTCGATCCGGCCTTCGGTCTGGCGCACCAGCAGGGACGGTCCCTCCAGACCCAGCTCGTCCAGACCCCCGGGGCCGTGCACCACCAGGCAGCTGGTCACCCCCAGCTCGGCGGCCACGCGCGCGACCGGCACGCACCAGCGCTCGGCGTAGACCCCGATCAGTTGCGATTCGGCCCGAGCCGGGTTGGAGAGCGGGCCGAGCAGGTTGAAGACGGTGCGCACGCCCAGCTGGCGGCGCACGGGAGCCACCGAGCCGATGGCGGGGTGGAAGTAGGGGGCGAAGAGAAAACCCAATCCCACTTCCTCGATGCAACGGCGCACCAGCTCGGGCTCCTGCAGCAGGGGGACTCCCAGGGCCTCGAGCACGTCGGCGCTCCCCGATTGCGAGGAGACCGAGCGGTTGCCATGCTTGGCTACGGTGGCCCCGGCCCCGGCGGCCACCAGGGCCACGGTGGTGGAGATGTTGAAGGTCGAGCTGCCATCCCCCCCGGTTCCACAGGTATCCAGCAGGGGGCGCCGCGAGGGAGTGATGGCGCGGCCAGCCGAGCGCATGGCCTGCACGCAGCCGAGCAGCTCTTCCTCGCTCTCGCCCTTGACCCGGAGCCCCATGAGGAAGGCTGCCATCAGGGCCTCACCGGCGCGCCCCTCGATCATGTCCAGCACCGCCTGACGGGCTTGCTCGGCGCTCAGAGAGCGCCCCTCGCTCAAGAGGCGGATGGCGTGTTTGATGGCCTGGCTCATCCGGCTGCCTTCGGGCGTGGCCGGTTAACAACCTGGCAAAGAGAGGAGCGGCCCGTCAATGTTAGGATGACCCCCGATGGACGCCGCCAGACTGCCCTTTCCCCCCGAACCCCGCCTCACTCAGCTCTTGATGGCCGCGCCCCGCGGGGTGCGCCCTGCCGGCGTGGTGGCCGGTCGCATCTCGGGGGAAGAGTTCAGCCTGGAGGTCGTCAAGGGCAGCCGGGGCGCCCGCAACCTGGGGGGCTCCCTGGGCAACCAGATGCTCGAAGGCCGGGTGGAAGAGACCAATGGGGTGCGTCACTGCACCGGGGTGGGCCTGAGTGGCTCCTACGACGTGACCAGCGAGCCGGTGGAGGGGGGGCGTCAGGCCGAGGGCTGGGTCGGGTCGCGCTCGCTCGAGCTCAGCTCCAGGAACTGGGGAGCCACCGTCAAGATTGAAGGCCGCATCGGCCACGACCGGGTGGTTCTCACCCAGTGGAACCAGCGCGATGGCCACATGCTGAGCGGCTACATCGGCAATCGCAACATCTCCCTGCAGTCGCGGGTGGCACCCGGAGAAACGCCCCTCGAGCCGCTCGACTATCTGCCCTTGCTCGTGAAGCCCGAGCCCGAGTATCCGGTCCGCACCTACGCCTTCTCCAGCTCGTGCGGCATCGACGCGCTGGCTTAGCGAGACTGAGAGAGCACCTCGCTCAAGGTCGAGGGGGGAATGCCCGGATACTGGCGCGCCGCCGCGATCGTGCCCGTGCGCGTGACCACGAAAAGGTTGGGATTGGGGCACACGCCCGCGATGTACTCCCCGGCGTAGCTCAAGACCACCCGTCCATCGACATCAAGCAGCACGATGGCGCCCGGGACCTGACCGGCCATCTGCTGGGCGCGGGCCTGGTCGGAACCGACCACGGGCACGATCACCAGCTGAGCGCCGTGCTGCGAAGCCAACTGCTGCAGAGCTCCGGCCTGGGTCAGGTCGTCGGGGGTCACGGCCGGGAACCAGAGCAGCACAGGCCCGCTGGGAAGCAAGGCGTGCAGTTGGACCTGACCCCGGCCCAGGGAGGGTAGATTGATGGCCGGAGCCGCATCTCCGGCCCCGGCGGCCGGCGCGGGGAGAGAGAGCCAGCCCACCACGGCCAGGATCAAGAGCAAGCGTTTCACAGTCACACCAGTATAACATTCAAGACAAGGTGTTTGTTTCGCCGTGTCTAATCATGCCATATCCCATGGAGATTCGAGGCCCAAACTTCCAGGGTTACGATGCCGCCCACATTGGGGCCGTCCAGCGTGAGCTGGCCCGGAGCGTCAAACCCAACGTCCTGCGGCAGCTCGAGACACTCGACGACGAGCAGAAGCTGCACTATCTGCTCACAACCGATACCCTCGACCTCTCTCCCGACGCCCGCGAGTATCTCTACAAACTGCGCAAACGGATGCGCGACGAGGGCAAAAGCAAGGGCTTTGCCTACTCGAGCAAGCAAGACTTCGAGGCCCTGCTCTCTGGCCTGGAGAGCTACCGAGAAGACCTGCAGCGCGACGAGCATGAAGGACAGGAGGAGCTGCCCTCCGAGCCGGTGTTCCCCTCCATCATCCAGCTCTCGAGCTACGTCCCGCGCCAGCCGGGGGCCCCGACCCCGGTCGGCTCCGAATCAGGATCGAGCTCCAGCCCGACCGCCGAAGTGCTGCAGAAGATGATCCGCCACGCCCCCTCCGGCGAAGCGCGCAACAAGATCGTTCGCGAGCTCGAGCCCATGGGCCTGACCATCGTGCAGAAGATGAAGCAGTGGGGCCTGAACGTGATCGTGCTGGAAAAGAACATGGCCCTCACCGACCTGACCATCAAAGGAATGAAGGTGGTGGCTCCGGGCGAGCGCACCTTCGACGGGCGTCCCTGGAGCGTTGTGCGCGGCCTGTATGACCAGAGCCGGAGGCTCCTGGTGGTGGGCGAGGAACTGCTCGGCAACCAGGGGCGCTCGGCGGCCCGCCACGAGTTCGCCCACGCCTACGACCACTACGTGCAGGACAAGGAATCGCGCACCCATCCCCTGTCGGTCCAACTCTACAACCGCTTCGCCAGGGAACGCTCCGGGAAGGTCAGCGATTATGCCGAGGTCAACCCGCAGGAATGGTTCGCCGAGTCGGTGGAAGCCTTCTTCGAAGCCGGAGGGCGCGACATCTTGCGAAAAAGAGACCCCCTGATGTTCGACTACCTCACCCAGCTCTTTGCCAGCTGATTTTTCGCGCATCACCGCCGCTGAAATTTCCACAACATCTTGTTGTGTCCCCCCGACGGGGGCACAATCGGCTGGGGTTGATGGCTCTGAAACCGTTACCCCATATCATTCCGGAGCAGGAGTCGCGGGCGCTGAGCTTGAACGCCATTCACAATGTCTGGCTGGCTGCGTCCGGGACGTGTCCTTGTCTTCCTGGCCCTGATCGGGGCCTGCGCGGCTGGATTTCGGGGAGGAGAAGCACGGCCGCAAGCTTTACCTGGCTTCGTCCAGGGGGCTCCGATCGTTCTCTGCGGCCCCCCCGACGCCTGGCCGGCACTGAGTCTCATGGAGCCTTTCAATCCTGAGCTGGTGGCCTGGGCCCGCAAGGCTCTGGTGGAGGTGCCCCCGAACGCTCGCGTGGCCGTCGTGCTTCTCCCCGGCTCGCCCTGGAACGGCGTCGACTCTTGCCGAGCCCAGCTGGAAGCGGCCGTGGACAACCTCGAGGAGCAGGTCGCCGAAACCGGGGCCTACCCCGAAAGCCTGCCGGCCCAACCGAAGGGGTGCTGCAGCCTGACCTACCGTTGCCTGGGAGAGGACTTCGAGCTCCAATGCTCGAGCGGGCTTCGTTACAACTCACGGGAAGGGCTTCAGGAGGCCACCTGCAGCACCGTCGTTCTGGTCGGCTCTGGACCCGAGCCCGAGGTGCGCGGCCTGGATCAGGCGACCCGCTCGCAGCACCAAGAATTGCTGACGGCCGTCTGGCGTGAGACCTGTCAGACCCAGGCACTGCGTTTTCACCTCGAGGGTCCCGCCCTCGCCAGCTGGCCCTACGCCTCGGTGGAGGGGACCTGCCTGTCTGATCGTCTGGAGATCGAGCTGAGGGCGAAACAACCTCGTCGGCTGCCGGAGCCTTCCCGCGACGCCGTCCTGGAAGCCCTGGGCCGTCTGCCTGCCGGGGCCAACTGCGCCCTGGCTGTGCAGCCGGGCTTGCTCGAGCTGCCGGCGGAGTTTCGCTTCACCGGCCTCGGCCAGGCCGAGGAACGCCACCTCTCCGAGAGCCTGCTCCGGCTCACTCGGGGCGCCCTGGCTGTCAGCTCGGACTGGCTCCTGGAGGGACCCGCGGCCTGGAACCTCCTCAGGGCCGGGCGCGCCACCTTACAGGCCAGCATTCTGCTCGATGAGAAAAGCGGAAACGAGTTCCTGGTCGGCTCGCCGGTGCTGCACCGCCGGGTGGCCCTGCAAGAGATGGGCCAGGTTCGCTTGCAGGGAGGTCGATTGGACCTGGCGCTGGGCACCGAGCTGCCGGCCGAGTCGCGACAGGTCGGAGAAGAGCTTCTGCCGGGCCAGCTTCCCGGTCAACCCGGCGCCGCCGGCTGGCTCAAGTTACGCCGCGGACAGCGTCTGCAATCCCTGCGCTGGGCGGCGGGACCGAGCCAGGGGGGGCTCTGGTTGGTGGCCGAGCTGGGCCCGAGCCAACCTGACAGCTCGCCCGACCCCCCCTCGCTGACGGCCGGCGAGTTGGATCCGGAGGCAGAGAACGACGGTGTCGCCTGGGATGCGGAGCTGCCCGAGAGCTACTGAGTTCGGCGCTGCAGGTGTATCCAGCGCTGGCGGGTGATCTCCATCCAGATCTTGCGGCACCCAGGACCGCCTTCCGGATCGAGCTGGCCCTGCTCGCCGCACCGCACGAATCCACTCTTCTCGAAGCAACGCTGGGCGCGCTCATTGAAATCGGCGGTATCCAGCTCGATGACATCCATGCCTGAATCGAACAGGTGGTGGAGCAAAGCGGTCATGGCCTCGGTCCCCAGACCCAGACTCCAGTAGCGACGATTGCCGATCAAGATACCCACGCGGGCGGTGCGCCCGCGGGCGGCGTTCCGCAGGCTGAAGCGCACGAAACCGATCACTCCGCCGGTCGAGACTTCGATAGCCAGGCTGTTCTTGCGACCCAGCTTGATCTCGCGACAATACTCCCGAACCAGCTTGTCGAGCACCTCGCCGGTGGCCTGCGTGCCAAAGGCCAGGCGAGTCACCTCGGGATCGTTGAGCCACTGCCGAATCAAAGCGATGTGGGCAGGCAAGAGCGGGCGCAAGATGACCCGTCCTCCCGGACTGGGCAGAGCAAGCGGGTCCCGCCGAATCAGGCGCAGCATAAACTATACTATAGCACGCGTCAGGACGGACGGCGCGGAGGCATCCCGGGCATTCCCGGCGGCAAGCCGCCCGAAGGGGGCGGGGCACCGGGCGGGCGCATGACGGGAGCCGGAGCGGCCGGGCGCACCGGAGCGGCGCCGCTCGGAGGCAGACTGCGGGGAATGGGAGCCTGGCCCATGGCCAGACGGCTGGGCACTGCCTCCATCTCAGCTGGTCCCTCGTCGGCGGATTCGGGCTCTTCATCCTCGTAGGCCGCCTCTTCCCCACCCGATTCCTCGGCCGGCTGCATCAGGTCCTCGAAAAAGGTTGCCACCTCGAAGTCCTCTCCCACCGGCTCGGCTTCTCCCTGACCCTCGGAAAAGCCAGGAATCTCAGGAACGGCCTCGGGGGAAAAATCCTCCATGTACTCCTGGGCGGGCTGGGCTGCCGGAGCAGGAGGGGCGCTGCGAGGAGCCGGCTCGGGCTCGGCGGTGTCAAACATGTCGGCCCCGAAGCTGGTGGCAGCCGGAGGGACCACCTCCTCAGCGGGAGGGAGCGCTTCGGCCCGAGGGGCCATCTTCTCGATCACCAGCTCTTCGATCTTGACCGGAGTCATCTCGGAGATCGGGGCCAGGACATCCTTGAGGTATGCCCGCTGCTTCTCCAGGAACACCGTCTGGACGGTCTCCTCGAGTTCGTTGAGCGAGTCGATGAAATTGAAGGAAACGTCCGCATTGGTCTGGCTGAGATGGTGCTTCATCAAGCGAGAGATCTTCTGGTTGGAGATGACCAGCACGTGAGACAGGCCATAGGCGGCCACCTGAGCGCTGATCAGATAGGAGTCATCCAGGGTCAACTTGTTGTTGGTGAGCACGACCAGGAAGTTCTGGTGATTGAGACTCAGAAACAGCTGGATCGGGGCATTGGGCTGTTGGCAGACCTGCACGTCCTCGTTACTGAATCCCAGGCTCTTCAGGGCGCCAAGCAGGATCACCAGCAGCCACTGGTCGTTCTCGAGCAAGCCTCGGCAGAAAGGCGTACAGCTGAGCACCTCATCCACTTCCATGTCCGACACGGACTTGCCGCTGACGAACCAGTTGAAGCCCTTCTGCGAGTATTCCTCGATGGTCTCGCGACTGGCCACCCGCAGAATCTGCTGGCCGCTCTCGGGATCGAGCACGGCGTAGTCTTTCCGAACCAGGTCGAGCTCTTCCAGGGTGCTGAGCAAAGCTGCGGCGTCCTTGCGGTTGCCTTCCTCCAGCTGTTTGAACAGCATCGACTCTCCTCGAGCCAGCAGTTCGAGCAGAGCCTTGGAGCGCTCATTCATGATCTCGCGCGAGGCTTCCATCTCTTTCTGAGAAACGTTGATGTCGGCCGGGCGAGCCTCCTCGACCTGCAACTCGCCCGCTCCGCCCACAGCCTGCCACTCACCCGCCGAGCCGTGCACTTCCAGCACGGCTTCCTTGACCTCGCTGAAAAAATGGCCGAACTCTGCGTCACGCTGCCGGGAGATGGCCCCGGCTTCGAAACTCTCGCCCTGGCGAGGGTACTTGATGTAGAAAATGGTACCCGGCTCGGGCATGAACAGCTCGCCGGCGGCCAGACTCGACCCCTGAGGTGGACCCGACATCCCCGCCGGCTCGGACGAAAGACCCAGGCGACGCAGATACTCCAGCCGCACACCGGCCAACAAGCTGTTGAAGCGCGCCTGCAGGCTCTGCTGGACCTGATAGGCCTCCTCAGGACGCAGCTGCACCGGAAGTCGGCGTTGAAGAATCTTGAGCATGGTTAGGGGACGTCCGCCTTTTTAGGTCTCCGAGGGCCCACCGGATTGCAAAAAAAGAGCCCTCGGGAGCAATGGTTCAGGGTTTTCTCGCTTGTGCGAGAACCTCCTTCCCCCGAAAATCTGGCGGCCTCCACCGCGCCAGAGGAGCGGCCCCTCGCGGCCCGTTCCGAACAGACGGGGTTGTCTGGACCTGACAGGAGTCCCCCTGGAACCGTGGAACACCCAGGGCTGAACCTCGGCGAGCGGGCCTGCAGCCCCAAATCACGCCGATCGGACTGGACGGAGGACGGGTGACGTGAAGGCGGTGGTGATGGCGGGCGGCCAGGGAGCCCGGCTGCGACCCCTGACGTGCAATCGGCCCAAGCCACTGGTTCCCATCTGCAACCGCCCCATGATGGAATACGTGGTCGACTTGCTCAAGCGGCACGGAGTGACCAACCTGATCGTCACCCTGCACTATCTGGCCGACGAGGTGATGACCTACTTCGGTGATGGCACCGACTGGGGCGTGCAGATTACCTACTCCATCGAGGCCGACCCGCTGGGCACCGCGGGCAGCATCAAGAAAGTGCAGCCCTACCTCGACTCCACTTTCCTGGTACTGAGCGGGGACGCCTTTACAGACATCGATCTGACCAGGGTCATCGAGTTCCATCGCGCCAAGCAGGCAATGGCGACGATCGCTCTGGCGCGAGTCGAGAGCCCGCTCGAGTTCGGCGTGGTCATCACCGACGACACCGGCCGCGTGGAGCGCTTCCTGGAGAAACCGACCTGGTCGGAGGTCTTCTCGGATACCGTCAACACGGGCATCTACGTGCTCGAGCCCGAGTTGCTCGACCAGATGGAGAGTGACCGTCCTTACGACTTCTCTCAAGACCTGTTCCCGTCCGCCATGGACCGGGGCAAGACGATCTACGGCTGTGTGGTGGATGGCTACTGGTGCGACGTGGGCAACCTTCAGCAGTACCGTCAGGCTCAGCTCGACCTGCTGGAGGGCCGGGTCCAGCACCTGCCTCCAGGCGAGTTCGTTTCGGACAAGATCTGGATGGGGCAGGGCTGCCAGATTCATCCCTCGGCTTACATCGAAGGCCCGGTCGTGGTGGGAAAGAACTGCCGCATTCGCGAGAACGCCCGCCTCTCGTCCTTCACCGTCCTGGGCGACGACTGCGTCATCGAGGAAGGAGCTCACCTCCAGCGCGACGTGCTCTGGAGCGACGTCTACGTGGGCAAGAACACTCGGCTGGCGGGCACCATCGTGGGGCGCCACACCACCTTGAAGAACAACGTCTCGGTGGGCGACGGTGTGGTCCTGGGCGATGCCGTCTTCGTCGGAACCGGAGCCATTCTGCAACCCAAAGTCAAAGTCTGGCCAGACAAGAACATCGAAGCGGGAGCCAACGTCTCGCTCAGCCTGATCTGGGGCAAGCGCTGGCCTGGCTCGCTCTTTGGCCTGGAGGGCATCGCCGGCCTGGGCAACATCGAGATCACTCCCGAATTCGCCTTGAAGCTCGGGGCCGCTTTCGGCGCCTCGCTGGAGAAGGGCTCGGTGATCACCAGCTCGCGCGACTCACATCCCGCCGCCCGTATGACCAACCGCGCCCTGATGTGCGGCCTGATCTCGGTAGGCTGCAACGTGCGCGACCTGCGCATCACCCCCGCTCCCATCAGCCGGACGGTGCTCAAGAACAGCACGGCGGCCGGCGGCATTCACACCCGCGTTTCACCCGAAGATCCGCGCTCGCTGCAGATCGAGTTCTATGACGAGCGGGGCATCAACATCGACAAAGGCATGGAGCGCAGAATCGAAAACCGCTTCTTCCGAGAAGACTTCCGCCGCACCACCATGGACGAAGTTGGCCACATCGACTTTCCGGCCCGCACCCTGGAGCGTTACCTGGAGGGCTTTGCGGCCAGCATGGACGTCGACCAGGTGCGCAAGGCCGGCTTCCGGGTAGTCATCGACTACTGCTATGGGAAGGCCTCGGTGGCTCTACCCAGCATCCTGGGTCAGCTCGGCTGCGAGACCGTCAGCCTGAACGCCTACCTCGACCCTCAGAAGGCCACCGAGGTGCAGCCTCGCCGGTCGCTGGAAGCGCTCTCCAACATCGTGATGACCCTCAAGGCCGACATGGGCGTGCTGATGGATACCGACGTCGAAAAGCTGGTGGTGGTGGACGAGACCGGTCGCATCCTCTCGGGCAGCGAGCTGCTGGCCGCCTTTTCCATGATGGTCTTCCGACACACACCCGGGAGTCTGGTGGCGGCTCCCATCCAGGCCACCTCGGTGCTGGAGAAGCTGGCTCGTGATTATGACGGGCGGGTGATCCGCACCCGCACCGACACCCGATCGCTGATGCACACCGCCAGCGTCGGCCAGCGCCGGATCCAGCTGGCGGGCACCCCCACGGGGGGCTTCATCTTCCCCGGATTCTCACCTGGATTTGACGCAATGTTCGCCTTCGCCCGCCTGCTCGAGCTGCTGGCCGGTGAGCAGGTACCGCTTTCCGAGGTGGTGGCCCAGGTGCCCTCAGTGCACGTGCTGGAAGAGTCGGTGCCCTGCACCTGGCAGCAGAAGGGGCGGGTCATGCGGCTGTTGATCGAGGAGAATCGGGAGGCCGAGTTGCAGATGCTGGAAGGCGTCAAGATCATCCGGGGCGATTCCTGGGTCCTGGTCTTGCCCGACCCGACCCAGCCCCAACTGCAACTCTGGGCGGAAGGGCCGACCCCCGAGTTGAGCAGGGAGCTCTTGACCAGCTACCACGAGGCGGTCGTGCGCCTGCAGTCGAGCATCAGCGGCGAGGCGGATGCCAACGAGCGTCCCTCTCCGGTGGATCTCGCCATGGAGCCTCCCCTGGACGATTCGCTCCTGCCAGAGGACCGCGCCTTTCATTTCTGGACCCCGGGCCGTTACCTGGGAGTTCGAGCCCGCAGCTATCGCGAGTTCGTGGATACCCTGCTCTACATCGAGCCTGGCTCTCTGACCTACCACCTGGAGCGGGGGGATTTCTCCAACTGGGTGGAAAACGAACTGAAAGACACGGGTCTGGCGGAGCGGATCAGAGCCTTGGACGCTCAGTCCAGCGGGGAAGACCTGCGTTCCGAGTTGTTGCGCCTCTTCCCCTTCGCCGAGGCCCGCTCGTAAGCTCTGGAGGTAATGCTGTGCAAACCGGCGCGCAAAATGCGCTGTCCCTGGCCGAGCGCCTCAGTCTGCCCGACCTGGGCTTGCTGGGAGCGGTCCGCGCCGCCAGCCAGATTTCCCATCTCACCCACCGCTGCGAGTTCGCACTGGCAGTCCTGGAGTCGGCCCTGGACGGGGGCCGTTCATCGTCCGACCGCCTGGCTCTGCACTTGATGTTCCGGCAGGCGTGCCAGGAGCTTGGGTTCCAGGTGGCGCGCACGCTCGAGCCCCTGGAAACAATGATTCAGCAGGTCGAAGTCCGCGTCAAAGGGTCTCGTGTCTCAGGTGAGGGGGCTCGCGACCCCCAGGGCCACCATCAAGAGGAGCGAGCCCGCAAGGAAGACCTGTGGGGCGCGCACCTGAAAGAGCTGGGTGCCTCCGAGGTGGTGGCCAGCCAGCTGGCCACCTCGCTTGCCGAGCTGCAGCACCAGGGTCGCCTGCTCTCAGAGCTGGTGGCCGCCCTGCACCTCTTACCCGCCTCACCCCGCGACGAACAGCTCGATTCCTTGATGACCAGACTGCTCGAGCTGCAGCGATTGCTCGACGTCAACCTGCGGCCTCTGGTGCTGGAAGACCCGCTGCCCGACACGTTGCCCTCTTTCACACCCGGGATTCCCACCTGGTCGGCCCGACTTCTGGCTGAAGCCAGTCGAGCCAGCACCAGAGCCCCCGAACCCGAACCCGAGCCACCGGCCCCCGACGAGCCTGCGCCGGTAACCCTTCAGGAGCAAACGTGACCGAAAAACGACACGCTCGGCGCCGGCGCAACAACAGCCGGCGAATTCTTCGCATCGGGGTGGTGCTGATCGGGCTGATCCTGCTGGCCACTCTGGCCCTTTCCTTGACCCGGCTGGCCACGCCTTTCAATCAGGCCGAGCGTTTGGGCTATAACCAGTTTTGGACCGAAGCCCAGGAGAGCCTTTACAGGCGCGCCTGGGTGGACGGTCAGATCTTTTACCTCGAGCGCTACGCGGGTGGGATCGTGCGGGTGGAGGTTCCCGACCCCGCCCTGGCGCTCACCCTGCTGACCAAGAAAGAGGTGGAGATCCAGGCCTGGCGGCCCCAGCCCGCCTCAGGACTGACGCCGGCCGTGCTGCTGGCACTGTGCGTGCCCTACCTTTTCCTGGGGTCGGTGCTGCTTTCGATGATCGGGGCCGCAGCTCAAGCCCCGACCGTGGGCGAGACGGAAGAGCCCGAACCGGACGCGAGCGCCCTGGACTGCCCGGCCTGCGGGCGGACCATCACCCAACCCCAGGATTACTGTCCTTTCTGCGGACACCGGCTGGCCCCCGGCGAGGTGCTGCTGGATGAACCCGCCGGTGAGCCCTCGCTGGAAAAGGTTCCCTGAAGCCACTGGGTCACTACCTCCTGGCTGTGAGCCCCCAGAACCGGTGGGGCAGCCAGACGGACCCGCTCCACGCCGCTAAAAACGAGACTGCGCAAGCCACGCAAAGGACCATCCTCCAAAAGCAGGGCCTGAGCGGCC
Source organism: uncultured Burkholderiales bacterium (assembly GCA_964637145.1). Lineage (GTDB taxonomy): Bacteria > Vulcanimicrobiota > Xenobia > Xenobiales > QWHO01 > QWHO01. The sequence goes on along the minus strand of CAZWUN010000054.1, from coordinate 8,051 downwards.
GGGCTCTCCAGCGCCTGGCGCACGTTCTGCACCCGGCCGGCCGGCACCTGAGCCGCCTGAAGTCGATCCAACAGGGTCTGGCTGGAGACGTTCGAGCAGGCCTCCTCCAACTCGGACCGCAGCTGCTCGCGTCCTTCGACCCGCAGGCGGTTGGTGGCATAGAGCCGGGTCAGGTCGGCCCGTTCCAGGACGGTACACAGGGCGCTGAACTGGCGGTCGGTCCCGACCGCCAGCAGCACGGACCCATCCGAGCACGGTAGCAAGGTTCCGTAAGGAAACAAATTGGGGTGCTCGCTCCCCAACCTGCAGGGCTCCCAACCGGCCATCAGGACGTTGGTGGCCACGTTGGCCAACGAGGCCAGAGCCGTCTCCCAGAGGGATACCTGCACCAGCCCGCCCTGTCCGGTCCTCTCCCGCTGCAGCAGAGCCAGCAACAGGCCCTCCTTCAGCTGGTGAGCGGCCAACAGATCGAGCAGCGCCACCGGCAGCTTGCAGGCCGACCCTCCGGGGGGCCCGGTCAGCTCCATGAAGCCAGACTCGGCCTGAATCAGGGCGTCAAAGCCCGGGCGAGGATCGGTGGGGCCGTATCCGGTCACCGAGCCCACCACCAGACGCGGGTGATCCCTGGCCAGTCCAACCGGGTCGATCCCGCTGCCGGGACGGAAATTCACCAGCGCCACATCGGCCCGTTCCAGCAGGCGGTCGAGCAGCGGGCGCTGGCTGGTGAAATCGAGAGCCAGCGAGCGTTTCCCCCAGTTGACCGAGCAGAAGTAGGCGCTGAGCCCCTCGGGGCTCGTCTCCCCCGCCAGCCTCCAGCCCCGCGTGGGATCGCCTCCGGTGGCCGGATTCTCGACCTTGACCACGTCCGCCCCCAGCTCGGCAAAAAAGCCGCCCACTGCCGGTCCAGCCAGGATTCCGGCCAGCTCCAGAACTCGCAAACCTTTCACAGGACTCATCTGAACCGCTTCCCGGGTAGACCAGGGATCCCTGGCGGGGGTGCGAAGAGTGGCCCATGCCGAGGATTCTCCTGGCCATCGTGGCGGCCGTGGTGCTGGTGGGCTGCGCGGCCCCGGCCACCCCACCCCCCTCCACCATCGAGCCCATCGACAAAGCCACCGTGACCGCCGTCAACGTCGCTTTGAAGCAGGACCCGATCCTGGCGGGCTGCGTTCTGACCGCCGAAGCAAAGCACGATCAAGTGGTGATCAAGGGCGAGGTTCCCGACGAAGCCTCCAAGAAGAAGGCCGAGCAACTGGCTCGAAGCGTCCACGGGGTGGCCAAGGTGGACAACCAGATCGTGATCAATGACACTCTAAAAGGAAAGGGCGGCCCACTTCCGTGATCGCCAACGACACCGTGGTCGAGATCAACTACACCCTGCGCGACCAGGAGGGCAAGATCTTGGACCAGACTCGCGAGGAGCCGCTGGCCTATCTGCACGGCCACCAGAACCTGATTCCTGGCTTCGAAAAGCAGATGACCGGCATGCAGCCGGGTGAGAAGAAGAGCTTCACGGTCGAGCCCAAGGACGGCTACGGCGAGGTACGCGACGACCTGCGCTTCGGGATGAAGAAGGCCGATTTCGGCGGCCACCCGATCAAAGAAGGCGCCATGGTCGGCCTGCAAGGCCCGGGCGGCGAGACGATCCGAGCCCGAATCGTCGAGATCAAAGGCGAAGAGGTGCTGCTCGACGCCAATCACCCGCTGGCCGGGCAGAAGCTCTTCTTCGAGGTTGAGGTGGTCAAGCTCCGCCCCGGCTCGGCGGAAGAGATCGCCCACGGCCACGTGCACGGGCCCGGCGGTCACCACCACCATCACTGAGAGGACCTACCAGCCTGTGAAATCGAGCTTTTTTGGCCTGTTCCTCGGCCTGCTCCTGTTCTTACCGGCCCGGGCTGAAATCGAGATCGAGCAGTTGCAGGTCCGGATGAAGGGGGAAGACGTCAACATCCGGGTCACCGTCCGCAACCCCGGCGCCCAGCGCCAGGCCGGCCCGGTGGTGATCGACCTTTACGTGCGCGACAATGCCTCCTCCCCCTGGGAGAAGATCCGCACCTGGAACGACATCGCCTTCGTGCAGCCCGGCTACCGGGTCTCGCGGGACTTCTTCGAGGAGAACAACGCCAGGCTCCGAGCCCTGGCCGCTGACCATGAGTTCGAAGCCAAAGCGGTCGTGAAGGTTCCCGGCGGCGTCAAGGACGTGGAGGCCGTGCGAGCCTACCAGCAAGAATAGTCAGGGCGGGGCGGCTCGCACGTACTTCTGGGCAACTTTGACGATGCGCTCGGCCAGCTCGTCGGTCGATTGAGCCGCCAGCTCCTCTTCCAGTCCACCGAAGCCCTCACCGTCATCGGGATGCTGGGTGACGTCGCTGCGGAAGAGGGCTACGGGTCCGTCGATCAGGGCCGTCTGCTTTTCCACGTCCACCACCTGCAGGTGGCCCAGTCCGCCCACCGTCACCACGTAGCGGTAGGGGTTGCTCATCTGCACCCCGGCCGGATTGGACTGGTTAGGATTGAGATCGCCGGCTCCGCTGACCAGTTTGCTCTCCTTCTCGAAGTGGACGCTGATCCAGACGACCAGTGGGGCCTTGAACTTCTGTCCGATCGCGGCCACCTGGTCGGGATCCATCGAGAAGCTGAGGTCGAGCCCGGAAAGTCTGGGATCCTTGGGGTCGACCCAGATCATGTCGGCGTTGGGAGCGAGCTTCTCCACATCTTCCTCGAGCAGCTTCTGGAATCGATCGGCCTGGACCGGCCGATAGTCGCCTTCGATCTGCACGGGCAGAGCCACCACCTGAACTTTCTGGTCGGCCGTCTGGGCCGGGGCGCCCAGCGAGAGAGCCGAGGCCAGAGCGGCCGTAAGCAGGGAATTCTTCATCGGGATGGCTCCTTCACAGCGTGATTAAAGTGTTGAGCGTTACGTGCTGAAGGTTTTGCCTATCCTTGGGGCGCCTCCATCCAAGTCTGTCGGCGCGAGTTCCTGCAAAACCTTCAGCACTACTTGAACTCCAGGCCCAGGTTCCCAGCCCGGGGTGAGTGATTCCTGCCTCGCGCGCTGAGCAGTTCGGAATCAGAGCGCACCCGGGGCCTTACAGTCCCGCGCATGAACAGTTCGATGAATTCACAACAGGTTGAAATTTGTCGCATCGCCCGTGCCACCGAAACAAGTTTCGAAACGTGACGTTACCTGGCACGGTCAATGCGACGAAGTTTAGATGGGGATATCGCGCGGAGCTTTGACCCCCTGTCGGTCTCGATACTCCTGGATCAGGGCCTGCATCTCACCCACACCGTCGGTGCGCAGAGCCTGCTGCAAGTAGGGCTTGGCCTCGGCCACCGGGTCCAATTCGAAAAACCAGTAGAGTTGCTGCAAGGGGCTGACCCAGATGGGCGTGGTTTCTGCCTTGACAGTGATAGCGGCGTGCCCGAACACGCCTTTCATAGCGGCGGCGATGGAGCTGGCCATGTTGGAGTGCCAGGTCCGATCCAGCCGCTCGTGAATGTATTCGAGGGCCGAGAGAAACTGCTCGCCCGGCTCCGAGCCCCGCACCAGCGCCGAAACTCCCAGCAAGGCCCCGCTCGTCCTCTCCAGGGCCGCCATGTGCTCGAGCGCGTCATAGTGACGCACGGAGTGACCTGTGCCCTCCGTGCCGAAGGCGGTCATAGCGAAGTAGCGGCGGAGATCGCGCTGGGTGTACGCGGCCAGCAAGGAGATGGCATCCAGGGTGGGGGTGCCCTCATCGTGCTCATCGCCGAAGAACAGGGCATCCACGCCACCGTCCACGATGACGATGGCATTCAGGCCGAGTTGCTCGGTCAGAAACTCAAAGTGCTCTTTCAGCGCCAACACGCCTACCCGACGATAGGCCCAGACCGGCTTTTCTTCTTTGAAGGTGCGATCCCACCACTTGCTCAGGAAGCCTTCGGGAAAATAGCCGTTGGGAGGCGGCTCGCAGCCCGAGTGAATCGAAAACAGGCCTGGTCGAGGCTGCTCTACCCCCCCGACCAGGGTGAGTTCGGTGAAGCCGTAACTGGCCAGGTGGACGGTGTGTCCGAGACGACGCAGCTCCAGAGCGATTGGCAGGGCGCAAACCACGTCGTAGCCACCGCCGCAACCAGCCACCAGGACTCGCGAGCCCTCATCCAGCTCGAATGGAACGGGAAATGGCTTCATCGAGCCACCCCGATGCCGAAGAACAGGATGGCCATCACCAGGCCCAGGTGCGCGGCCGGCAGCCAGAGCGGACGGGCGCGCGGCCAACCGCGCCAGGTCAATACGAGAGCGGCCAGGACGGTGATGGGATAGGTCCAGAGCGAGGCCACCAGGGCCAGAGAACGCAGCGTGGGCATCTCGAGCAAGATCGGGGTGGCCGCCAGGGCCAGGGTGGTGGGGACCAGCGTAGCCAACCAGAACAAACCGAGCATGGCAGCCGCCATCTTCATCCGGCAAGGTTCCCGACCGAGGATGTAACATCCTGGATCTGGCAAGCCAGGTGAGACCAGCCTAGTATCCTGTCCATGCGCATCCAAGCCATGGGAGGGTGCGCCGGCCGGGGTCCCGCCCCGGAAGGCGCTCTGGCCACCGATGACTCTGAGTCCCCCACCGCCGGGCGCTCGGAGGACTTCCGCATGGTCAGCCTTGGAGACGGCTTCACCAGCGGCGCCCAGGACGGCGTCACCCTGGAAGCCCGCCAGCGCAAGGTCTACGTCAAGCAGCTGGCCGACCACGCCGGGCTGAGGTTCAACATGCCCTACCTCAGCGGTCAGGGCATCCCCTTTGGACCCTTTCAAGGCGAAGACGCCGACTCGGGCCAGAGCCAGCGGCAGTTGCTCAAGCTGGGAGTGGCGGTCGCCCCGCTGGCTCTCTATACCCACTTCGTGGGCTCGCCCAACTGGGTGGTCCCGGTCTGGGAGGCGGTGCCCGACTTCGGCAAGCGCACCCCCGAGTCCAGGGACACGCCCGAGAACCCCCAGTCGAACTTCGCCATGGCCGGGCACGAGCTGCGCCACCTGCAGGGAACGCACACCATGAACGATTACCTGCAGGAAGTGCACCAGGGCCTGGAGGGGCTGCCCTCCCTGACCCAGGAGGTTCCGCTCATCCGGGCCACCCTGGGCAACGGCAAGACGGCGGGGAATGGCTCGCAGGCCGACCAGGCCATCGCCAAGGACCCCCACCTGGCCGTCATCTGGGCGGGCAACAGCGATGCCCTGGCAGGCATCCTCTCGGGTCGCATCGACGACGCCGTGCTCACCCCCAGCGAAGATCGCCAGTGGGTCTACCAGGTGGCCAACCCGATCACGGGCCAGAGCCATACCCGAGTGGACGAGGGGCCGCGAGAGGGCTTCCGGTCGCAGCTCCTGGGCCCCTATGGGCTGGTGGGGCGGATGCTGCGCGACACCCGGGCCGAGATCATGCTGCTCAACATTCCCGACGTCCAGGTGATCCCGCTCCTGCGCGAGGTGGGCAAGCCGGTGGGCGACCTGCCTTTCCGGGTGGTGCTCAAGAACGGCGAGGACGTGACCGAGGAACTAGAAACCATGGTCATCCCCGACCAGGTGGCCGGAGCGGGGTCGGGAGGGCGCACCCAGTTCCCCGCCGGGACCCGGGTCAATCTGGCCGTGCTGGTGCAGAAGCTTACCAGCACCGGGGCTCCGCGCAGCCGGGAGGACCTGGCCGCCCGCATCGCCTCGCAGGACGCGCTTTTAGGCGAGGACGACGTGCTCGACCCGGACGAACTGGGGACCATCAGCTCGCGCATCGCCTCCTACAATGCCTCCATTCAGGAAGCCGCCAGCCTGGACCCGCGTGTTCACGTGGTGGACGTGCATTCGGCCTTCAACCAGGCTCTCCAGGAGGGCCGCCCGCTGCGAGGCCAGGGCGAGGACCTGGTGGTGGGCACCGGGATGACCGGAGCCCTCGACGAGCAGGGCCGCGACGGCCTGTTCAGCTACGACGGAGTCCACCCCAGCGATACCGGCCATGCGGTGGTGGCCAACCTGGTGCTGGACAAGATTCAGTCCGATCTGGCCGCTCGTCCCGAGTTCAGCGCCTTTCAGAACCTGTCGCCTATCGATGAGAAGGCGGTGCATCAGGCCGACCCCCATACCAGCGAGCAGGCAGTGGTGGTGCTGGATGAAGCCAGCATCGATCTGTGGGCCCGAGGAGGACGGATCTAGATGCGCATCATCGGAGCTTTCCTACCACCTTCGCGGCCGATGCAGGCCAGCGCCGCGCCGCCAGCGACAACTCCCTCGCCCACGCTCTCCGAGCCGGTCGATCAGGGATTGATGGATGCCGGTCGAGAGGTGGCCCTGCTGCCCATCCTGGACCCGGCCGTGTGCGCTACCGTGATGATGGCCGCCGTCATCGGGGGCATGGGAGGCGGGGCCGGCCTGGCCGCCGCTGCGCCCACCCTCAAAGCGGTGCTGGACGGTCGAGTGGCCCAGGTCAATTACGACTTCGATCGGCAGGGAATGGACGCACGCGGCACGGTGGATGAGCGCACCGTGGCCGAGACCGTCCGGCCGGTCGGCTCCGACCGGGTGCGGCTGTTCGGACGGTTTGGCGCGGTTCAAGAGAACATCCTGGTCAAACTGACCGACCACGGAGTGCGCCTCACCGGCAAGGCCAACGGGCTGGAGATTGACCTTCAGTATTCGCTGGGCTGGCAGAACCGTCAGGTGGATCAGAATCCCCTGCCCGGCCAGGCCCAGACCTGGTGCGATGTCCGAGGGACGGTCGGCGGCCTGCCTTACAAAGCTCAGGCAAGCCTGGCCCCGAGCCTGGAGCGAGGAGATGGTCTGGCCCAGGTTCTGGTCGAAGGGCAGTTGGGCGACCAGAAGATCAATAAGAGCTACGCTCTGCGCACCGATCCCGAGATTGAGCGCGTGGTGATGGAAGGATCCGGGCAGGTGGCCGGCGCAGAGCAAAGCCTGCGGGTGGAGATCGGTCTCTCGGCCGTCGGGATGGAAGCTTTTCTGGCCGGATAGCCAGCTTCCGAGGAGGAACAGGAGCCTCCGGGAGCGCAAAGAATCATGGAAGCGGTCGCCTTGAGACCCCTCCCGGGCTGAAGCCCAAACCATCATACTTTTGGGAAAGCGAGACGTATTCAGGTTGGCTCACAAGCGGGACTACTATTTGGTACTATCGATTCCCCCCATCTCGCCCCCTGACGAGATCAAGAAAGCCTACCGAAACCTTTCCAAAAAGTACCATCCTGACCTCAATCCAGACATGAAGACGGTCTCCGACGAGAAGATGAAAGAGCTCGTGGAGGCCTACAACACCCTGAACGATAACGCCAAACGGAAGGCTTACGACGCCCAACCGCAGTTTCAGATGCGGCGTTTCTCCAAGAACTCGGCTCGCAGCAAGGCCATGGATAAGGCCTCCCTGTTCAAGAAGCCTGAGAAGAAGCAGAAATCTCTGCTCGAGCAGCTGCTTTCTCCTTTCATGAAGAAGAAGGACGACGGGGCCAACAAGCCAGACCCGAAGCAGGCCGACGTGCACTTCATGCTCGGGCTTTCCATGTCCGAAAACGAGAGCTTTCTCGATCAGGCCAAGAGCGAGTTCCAGCTTGCCCTCAAGTACGATTCGACTCACAAAGAGGCCCACTATAACCTGGCCCTGATGTGCTACAAGCTGGGAGATTTCGAAGAAGCCCGGGTCCAGTTCCAGAAGGTGCTGCAGGTCGAGCCCAACGACCAGTATGCCCGAAAGATGATCCAGCTGCTGCAAGACGAGATGATGTAAGGTGCGTGCTGAAGGTTCTGCAGAACCTTCAGCACCTGACGCTCAAAGCGTCATTCCTGCATCGGCACCCGCACGCCCCGCTCGCGAGCCACCTCCAGGGCGCGCACGTAACCAGCGTCGGCGTGGCGCAAGACCCCCATCGCGGGGTCGGAATTGAGCACCATCCTCAGCCTCTGCTCGGACTCTGGGCTGCCATCCGCCACCACCACCATCCCGGCGTGGAGCGAGTAGCCGATCCCCACCCCGCCCCCATGATGCACGCTGACCCAGTGGGCTCCGCACACCGAATTGATCA
>CAZWUN010000053.1:0-20495 GCA_964637145.1 uncultured Burkholderiales bacterium | reverse complement strand
CGAGGAGCTGCGGCGCAACCGGGCGGTGGAGGTGGCCGAGCAACTGGCCCAGACCCCCTGGCGCATCCAGGAGGCGCGGCGGCTGCTCGAGGAGGGTCAGCCCGAGGAGGCCCAGGTCACGCTCGAGCCCCTGCGGGGCTGGGGACCGGAGACCGACGAGTCGATCCACCTTCGCATCCGCTCGCTGGTGGCCACCCGCCAGCCGGCCCAGGCCATGGAGGAGGCCAGCGTCGTCTTCGCCTTCTACCGCGACCAGGGGCTCTATCGACAGGCCTTGCTGGTGAGCCGGGAAATGCGCAAGATCGATCCCCAGTCGGCTCGTCCCTATGAGCTGGAGCTGCGCTTCCTGCTCGATCTGGGCTTCCCCGAGGAAGCGCGCCGATGCCAGGAAGAGCTGCTCGAGCTGCACCGCCGTCGCGGCGACCGTCAGGAGGAGCGGGGCTGCGAGCAGCGCTACCAGCTCCTGCAGCGCGCCGCCAGCCTGGCCCCTTCCGAGCCGCGCCCCCGTCCCAGCCTGGGGAGCGGGCCCGCCGTCTGGGAAGGTCCGAGCTGGTTCGAGTCGGACAGCCCGGGCCTCAACCTCCCGGCTCCCGCCGCCCCGTCCATGCAGGAATGGCAGCAACGCTTTCTAGGCGGCCGTCGCTATGACTGGGATTGGACCCCCGCCCACCTGAGCAGCCTGACCGGTCGGCGGGTCAGCCAGGGCCAGGCTGCCCGCGAGCGCTACGAGCAGCTGCGCCGCAACCAGCACCTCAGCGTCTGGGAGGAGTACGCGCCCGTGGTGCAGCGCATGCACGCTCCCAGCCTGCGCGAGCTGGAGGATCAGCAGCTCTCCTGGGATGCCGCCATGCTCTACATTTTTCCCGACGACCAGAGCTGGAGTCTGGTGCTCACGCGTCGCTGGGAGGTCTACCTGATCGAGCTCGAGGGGGAGTAGCCGGCTCGAGGCCAAATCAGCCTCCATGAGCCTGGAGAACCTGCTCGAGGAGCTGCGCGGCGCTGGCACGGTCGATTCCAGCGGCTCGTTCTCGCTCGACCTGCGCCACGGCCTCGAGAAGCTGCGCCGGCACCAGCTGCTGGACAAGAACCGCTACGGCCTGCTGTTGATGGCGGCCGCCACCCGGCGGGGGGCGGCCGCGGTCGAGATCCTCAACGATGCCGACGACTTCATCTTCAGCTGGCTGGGTGAGCCGCTCACCCGCTTGGAGCTGGAGGACCTGTTCCGACTGGACGGCTCGCTGCTGCCTCTGGGCCTGGCCCTGCTCAGCGCACAGGCCCTCAAACCGCGCTGGATCCGAGTGGACTCGGGCGAGCACCGGCTGGAGATCCGCCGGGGCACTCTCAGCCTCCACTCTTGCCCGGCCTTTCCCGGGCTGCGGATGCAGGTGCGCGAGGGCTACGGTTGGCGGGCCCTGTTCAAATACCTGGGCGAGTGGCTTCAGCTGCCCCCCGAGAGCCGTCTGATCGCTCGTCACTGCGCCGGTCTGGGCACCTCCATCAGCATCAACGGGCGAGCCCTGGACCGCACTTTCCAACTCGGTCCCTGCAGCCTGGTGGTCAAGCTGGTGGGCCAGGCTGACCGGCGCATTCTGGATGCTGTGGCCACCGCCTCCCCTCTGACCGAGCGTCGCGACCCGGTCCAGGGTCTGCTCGAGCAGCGTTGGGAGGACCAGACTCCGGTGCTCGAGCGCCCTCTCACGGGCGACTACCACGCCATCGCGGCCGTGGGCCCCGCCGTCCAGAACCGGGGCCTGACCATCGTGGCCCAGGGCATCCGCTTCCGCCAGCCGGACGTGGCCAGCCCGGATCCTTTTCTGAGCCTGACCCTGGTGCGCCCCGGCCAGCGCATCGACCTCTCCTACACCAGGGTGGTCCAGGACGAGGCACTGACCCTCGCCCTGGAAACCGTCCAGGCCCTGCTCGACGAGACCCTGTCCGAGCACCTGGCCCAGCTCCCCGATGAGCTGCTGGGGCCCCTGGCGGCGCGTTTCCAGCGGCGCGTGAACAGGGCCGCCTGGACCAGCGTGCAGGCTCGACTTCTTCAGGGCGCCAGCGACGAGCAGCTCGGCCGACTTTTGCGCGAATGCGCTCCCACCTGGGTGGAGCCCACCAATCCGGACTGGGGACCGGTCCTGCGGCAGCTTCTGGAGCGGCTCAAGACCACAAGGCGGTCGGGTCCCCTGTCGATGGCGGCGCTGCGGGCCCTCCTGCGAAACCTGGAGGCGCTGCACGCGCTCTGGCCCGGGCCGGCCGTGGCCGAGGAGCGGGCCCTGCTGCACGCCGCCGCGGGCGACTTCGTCGAGGCCCGCGCGCTGCTTGACCCGGGCGACCATCGCAGCGCCCTGCTCGATCTCTTTCTCGACTGGAAGGACCCCGCTCTGAGCGAGACTCCGCTGGCCCGCGGCCTGCTGGCTCTGAAGCGAGACCATCCTGCCCAGGCGCGGGCCGAGCTCGCGAGCTCGGGAGACGAGCGTCCTGTCGTGCTGGACCTGAGGGCCCGGCTGGAGGCCCGGGTGGGCGAGTGGGATGTGGCCCACCGGCTGACCCTGCAGGCCGCCGAGCAAAGCGTCGGATTGGCCCGCTCGGTGCGGCTGCACTTTGCTATGTCGCTGCTCAAGCGTCGCTTCGAGCATGCCCTGCCCGAGCCGGGCGACTTCACCGAAGACGTGGCCGCCGAGCTGAAAGAGCGAGGGTTGTGCCTCTGGTCGAGCGCGGACGCCTCCACCATCGCCTACTGCCAGAGCGCCCTGAGCCGTCAGGGAGACAGCGATGCCACCAGTGCCGCGCGGGCCCAGATGGGGGCGGCTCACCCCTTCACCCGGGCGCTGGCCTGGACGGTGACTGATCGTCGCCTGCAACTGGGCCTTCGTGGCTTCGAGATCTTGGGCTGCGAGTTGCTCGCCTTCTGGGGCCCGGAGGGCTTCCAGCAGTAGCGCGCGAACCTCTTCACGCCGCTATGCCCGCAACCATCCCCGTCCCGCCCGATCTGCTCTTGCCCACGCTGGTCGATCTGGTCCAGATCCCCTCGGTCAATCCTGGTTTCACCGGGGGCACCGGCGAGGCCGAACTGGCCGTCTACTGCGCCACCTGCCTGCGCGAGGCGGGCCTGGACGTGGAGGTGCAGGAGGTGGCCCCCGGCCGCACCAACGTGGTGGGGGTGCTGCGGGGACGGGGCGACGGGCCCTCCCTGATGCTGCTGGGCCACCTCGATACCGAGGCCCCCGGCGAGCTGCGAGCGCCGTTCGTGGCCCGCCGCGAGAAAGGGAAGCTGTTCGGACTGGGCAGCTCGGACATGAAGGCCGGCCTCTCGACCATGCTCTGGTCGGCCATGATCCTGGCTGAGACCGGCCTGAAGCTGGGCGGCGACCTGCTCGTGGCCCTGGTGGTGGATCAGAAGGTCGGCTCGCTGGGCACTCGGGCCCTGCTCGAGCGCTACCGGCCCCAGGCGGCCCTGGTGTGCGAGTGCACGGGGCTTTCGGTGGGCTGGTTGCACGCCGGATCGGCCGTGCTCGAGATCGAAACCCAACGCTCACGGGGCTCCAATCCGGTCACCCAGATGGCGCGGGTGGTGCTGGGCCTGGACGAATTGGATCGCCGGCTGGCCTCCCAGCCCACCCCCGAAGGGCTTGGTCCACCTTCGTTTCGGCCTACGGCCATCTTCTCGGCCGCCGAGTGGGGCGCTCAGCCGCGCCAGTGCCGCCTGCGGGCCGAGCGGCGGCTCTTGCCGGGTGAGGCCGAGAGCCAGGCCGAGGCCGAGCTGACCTCGCTGCTCAAGGGCCTGGCAGGGGGCGATCCGACCTTTCGCGCCAAGCTGGCTCCCAGCCAGACGGCCAGCCGACCGGCTTACCATCACCCGCCCACCAGCCCTCTGCTGGGGGTGCTGGAGCAGGCGGTGGCCCGCACCACCGACCTGCCGGCCCGCCGCACCGCCCATCCCGGCTGGACCGACGCCGCCCTGCTGCAGGCGGCCGGAATTCCCGCGCTGGTCTTCGGACCTGCCGGCGAGGTGGGCGACGAGGAGTGGGTGCTGGAGGACTCTCTCGGCCTGGCGGCCGAGGTGCTGGTGGAAGTGGCGCTCAGCTGGTGTCACGCCAGCTGACGGCTCTGCTGGCCGTGGACGTGGGGGTGCGCACCGGCCTGGCCGGCTTCTCCCCGCAGGGGCGACTGCTGTGGTGGAGTTCGCGCAACTTCGGCTCGGTGGCCCGGCTGCGCCGGGGAGCCGAGGCCCTGCTCGGCGAGCTGCCCGCTCTGCGCTTTCTGGTGGTTGAGGGGGATGGCCGCCTGGCCGAGATTTGGAGAAAGCAAGCGCGCACCCGTCAGCTGGCCTTTCACTGGGTGAGCGCCGAGACCTGGCGTGAGGAGCTGCTCATCCAGCGCCAGCGGCGCAGCGGGGAGCAGGCCAAGGCAACGGCCGTGGAGCTGGCGCGGGTGCGGGTGCGCGAGGCGGGTCTGTCTCCCCCGCGGGCGCTGGGCCACGACGCCGCCGAGGCGATCCTGGTGGGCCTCTGGGCCGGCGTTCATTTTTTGGATACACCCTGGCAACAGGACGGACACGAACCGGCCACACCCGGTTAACCACCCCGCCTTACGATCACCTCAGAGGGCCGCTTCCCGGCCGAGTAGTCCGGCCTCATTCTGGCGGTCTCCGAGGTGTCTTCGCATGCATTCCCTGGAACACGAGCTCAGGTCTACCTTTGCCCATGAGAGCTTCCGTCCTCACCAGAAAGAGGTGGTGGAGGCCATACTTGCCGGCCGCTCGGTGCTGGCCGTGCTGCCGACCGGGTCGGGCAAGTCGCTCTGCTACCAGCTGCCCGGTCTTCTCCTGGAGGGTCCCACGGTGGTGGTCAGCCCGCTGCTGGCCTTGATTCAGGACCAGGTAGGAGCCCTGCGCCGCCTGGGCGTGGCAAGCGTCTATTCGCTCACCAACCTGCAGTCGCCCGAGGAGAACCAGGCCGCCCTGGAGGCCATCGCCGCCGGTCAGGCCCGCTTCGTGTTCGCGGCTCCGGAGCGCTTCACGGTGCCCGGCCTTATGCAGGCTCTGGGGCCTGGTCGGGTCCCCCTGCTAGCTGTTGACGAGGCGCACCTGATCTGCGAGTGGGGCCACGACTTTCGCCCCGACTATCTGCGCCTCAAGTCGGTGCTGAGAGAGCTGAAGCCTCGCTCAGTGCTGGCCCTGACGGCCACCGCTACCCCCCGCGTGCAGAGCGGCATCTTGCACTCGTTGGGTCTGCCGTCGGCCGAGCTGGTTGTGGGAGAGGTGGATCGACCCAACCTGTCCGTGGCCGTGCAGACCTGCCCGGCTGCTCGACGGATTCAAGAGATGGGGAGGCTGCTTTCGGCCCCCGAGGCCCTGCCGGCGCTGGTCTATGTGGCTCGCAAGCGGGACGCCCAGAAACTCGCCGAGTGGCTCAGTGAGCGGGGTGTGCCCGCCCTGCCCTACCACGCCGGCCTCCACTCAGAGGTGCGCCGCGCCGCCCAGCAGGCTTTCCTGAGCGGCCGCATCCCGGTGCTGGTGGCCACCATGGCTTTCGGGATGGGGGTGGATAAGTCGGATATCCGCACGGTACTGCACTTTCAAGCCCCGGCCTCGCTGGAGGCCTACTTCCAGGAGGCGGGCCGGGCCGGGCGCGACGGCCGACCAGCCCGCTCGGTGGTGCTGCATGATCCACTGGATCGGGACATCTTGAACTTCTACCACGAGCGACGTTTCCCCAGCCTGGAGGAGCTCGAGCAGGTGCGCACGGCGCTGGACCGGCGGGTACCCTTTGCAGCTCGCAACGAGTTCCCCACCTGGACGGACGGTCGCTGGAACCTGGCCATTGGTGCCCTGATCGGCTACGACGGTCCGCGCAACTTGCGCTATCAGCCAGCCACCACGGTGGCCGGTTGGATGAAGATCCTGGCTCTCAAAAAGGCCGATCGCGAGCGACTCGACGCAATGCTGGAATTTCTCGAGGTGCCCGCTTGCCGCCGCCAGCGGTTGCTGGAGTACTTCGGCCAACCTCCGGCCAGGTTTTGCGAGAACTGCGACCACTGTCTGCGGGCCCGTCCCGTAGCTCCCGGGGTGCGCTTGCGGAGGAAGCCGGGCGCGGGTCTCGAATCTCGCGAAGAACTTTCAAGCCCCGCCTGAGGAGGTCGTCTTGCGTAAGTATTTCACGTTGCTGTTGGTTGCTCTGGCTCTGCTGATATCGGCCTGCAGCAATCCGGGCAACCCGAATTTCGATGTTCAGGTCCTGAACATTGCTCCTACCGCGGTCACCATGACGGGGGGGCAGACGGTGCAATTGACTCTGACAGGCAACATCTTTCAGGACGGAACTCGGGATGTCACCAATTCAGCCGAGTGGACTTCCGAGAACGTCAACGTGGCCACAGTTTCCGCCACCGGCTTGGTGACCGCGACCGGCCGGGGCACGGTCAGCATACGGGCTCGTCTGAACGGTCGCGAGGCCTTCTGCCAGGTCACGGTGGTCAGCGCCGTGGTCGGTCTGACGGTCGCTCCCGATGGCAGCTTTCTGCGGGTGGGCACCACCGAGCGCCTGACCGCTACCGCCAATTTTGATGACGGCTCCGTGCTCGACCTGTCCGATCAGGTCGATTGGTCCACCGCGGACGCCGCCGTGGCTATCGTCAACGATGTGGGGGCAGTGACCGCGGTGGGTGTGGGACAGACCACGATCACGGCCGTGGCTGAGAACGGAACCACGGCTCAAGCGACCGTGAACGTCTTCGAGGTGACCATTTTCTCAGCCGGCGGGGCCAACGCGGCTGCCATCCAGCCAACTGTGGACGCCTTCCGAGCCGCCCTCGGCCCGCTCAACCCGAACACGGCTCAGGTTTTTCCCACCGGTCGGCGCGAGATCAACTGGGACGGTGTCCCTGCCGCTCAGACCAACACGAACGCCTTCCCGGCCAACTTCTTCAACGTGAACAGCCCCCGGGGAGTGATCTTTGCCACCAATGGATCGGGCTTCCGGGTCAGCGACAATGCCTACGGGGACGTGAACGCCACTTACCCCACTCAGTTCCAGGCCTTCTCGCCTGTGAAGCTGTTCGCCACCCTGGGAGCCAACCGGTTCAATACCGAGTTCTTCCTGCCCGGCACCACCACCCCGGCCGTTTCCTCGGCCTTTGGAGCGGTGTTCTGTGATCCTGATCGGAACACCAGTTCGCTGGTGTTCGTGCTGCCCGACGGTTCCACGTTAACGTCCACCGTGAGCCCGCTGCCGGGCTCGCAGGGCCTGGCTTTCCTGGGTGTCCAGTTTCAGGGTGCGAGTTGCCGTGAGGTTACCCTGGTCACCGGCGAGGCACCGCTCTCGGGGGGCAACAACGATGTGACCAACGGCGGGGTGGACGACATGGTGGTGGTGGATGATTTCATCTATGCTGAGCCCCAACCCGTGCGCTAGACAGCAAAGGCCCCTGTCCTCGCAAAAGAAACGCCCCGTCTCGAGACGGGGCGTTTCTCTTTTGCGCTGCCGCGGAGTTCAGCGCCCGGTGCTACCCAGGCCTCCGCGAGCGGTTTCCTCCACCGTGCCCTCCTCCAGAACCACGTTCCAGATGCGGCTGATCTTCATCTGAGCGATGCGGTCGCCGGCCTGCACGATGTAGGGCCGGCCCGACAGGTTGTGCACCAGCACGCGCACGGTCTTGCGGTAGAGGTGGTCGATCGTGCCGGGATGGATCACGATGCCCTTGCTGGCCAGGCCGCTGCGACCGCGCACCTGCGCCTCCCAGCCAGACTCGAGTTGGAGGGCGATGCCGGTGTCCAGGGTGCGGGTCTCGTCGGGCTCGATCCGTCCTCCCTCGACGGCGATCAGATCGTAGCAGGCGTCGGTATCGTGGGCCTTGCGGGGGAGCTGGGCTCTGGGATGGCGTTTCTCGATGATCACACGGGTATCCACTTCCACGGTCAGCATGGGGCCCTCCTGAGAAAAATTCACCCCCTCCTTCCTTTCGAACGCATCGAAGCTCCTCTCGAACAAACAGGGTTTTGACCAGCCGGACGGAAGCGCCCCCCAGCAAGAGTCGGAGGTACCAGAGGCCATGCAACCCGTCATCATCGTAACCGGAGCTTCCCGTGGGCTGGGGGCGGCCGTGGCTGAGTGGCTCGGCCAGGCGGGCGCAATCGTGGCCCTGATGGCCCGCAGTCAGGACGACCTGGAGCAGGTCGCCCGCCGTGTGGAAGCCCGCGGGGGCAGGGCGCTCGTCTACCCCATCGACCTGTCCAACCCGGAGGCTGGGGCTCTGGCCGTGCAGTCGGTGATCGACCGGTGCGGGCGCCTGGACGCCCTGGTCAACAATGCCGGTACCATCCACCCCATCGGCAAGCTGGCTGAGGTCGACCCGGACCACTGGCATCAAGCCGTGCAGCTCAACCTGGTGAGCCCCATCCGGCTGATGCAGGCGGCCCTGCCAGCTCTTCGCAAGAGCCGGGGGCGCATCGTCAACATCAGCACCGGGGCGGCCAGCCGCCCGGTGCCTAGCTGGAACGCTTACTGCGCCACCAAGGCCGGTCTGCTACTGTTGACCGCCACCGTGGCCGCCGAAGAGCCCGACGTGGTCTGCCTGTCGCTGCGTCCGGGTGTGATTGACACTGAAATGCAGGGCCAGATTCGCGAGCATCGCCACAAGATGCCCACCGAGCTGGCCGAATACTTTCACGGCTTGAAGGAGAAGGGCGAGTTGGAGCCGCCCGAGGTGCCCGCTCAAGTAGCCGCCTGGCTGGCGTTGGAGGGGCATCCTGAGCTGAGCGGCCAGTTGGTGGACTATCAGGACCCCAAGCTGCGTCAGGCCGCCGCCAAGCGCCTGGGGGCCTCGCTTGCTCAGGTTCCGGCCTGAGCTTGCCGCGGCCGCAGGCGCGTGCCGCCGATGACCACCCACTCCCGGCCCACGTGCACGCCCGGGGTCTCGTCGCTGCGATGGCTTCGGGCGGCCTCCAACTGCTCTTCGGCGGTCAGGCCCCGGAAGGCGGCCAGGCTCGAGTCCTGGCTGCCGGCGTAGACGGTTCCGTCTCGTCCTACGGCCAGTTTGGACATGATGCTGGCCCCGTTGTACTTGTAAGTAGGCGCCACCCAGCGCAAGCCGCCCTCGGCTCCGAACACCAGCACCTGGCGATCCCAGCCGCGCACCACCACATTCTGTTGGTCTCCCGACAGCAGAGGCGTGGTGGCCAGACCCACCGGTCCCTCGGCGCGCCACTTCTCTCTGCCGTCCGGATTGAGGGCCTGCAGCTTCTTGTCATGGCCGGGCACGTAGATGGTGCCGTCAGCGGCCACCGTGGGGCCGCAGTCGCGGGGGATGCTTGCCGGCACCTGCCAGCGCACCTGGCCGCTGGCGGAATCCACCGCCTTGAGGTCTTTCCAGTCCGAAACCAGGATCAGCCCATCGGCGTTGCGAGCCAGCGGACCGCAGCCCTGGGTGTCGAGCTTCCAGCGCTCCTGGCCGGCCGCGTCCAGCGCGTAGACCGTTCCCCGGTCATCGCGAAGGAAGATCTCCCCCTCGGGGGTGACCAGAGCCGGTTGCTGGATGCCCCCTCTGGTCTTGAAGCTCCAGGTGGGCTCCCCCTGCGGCGTGAAGGCCACTAGTTCGCCTGCCAGACTGCCGGCCAGCAACCCACCGCCCGGGGTCAGCACCGGAGTGCTCACGCCCCCGTAGCCCAGCTGCTGCTCCCACAGCAGATTGCCGTTCTTGCCCAGAGCCATCAGCTGGCTCTCCTGGGTGGCCACGTAAACGGTCTGTTCATCGGGAGAGAGCACCGGAGCCCGCAGAACCAGGCCGGCGGGCAGCTTCCAGCGCAGCTCGCCCTGCGGGTCGAGGGCCAGCAATTCGCCGTGCCCTCCGCCCACGTACAGGTCGCCCTGCGAGCTGACGGCTGGCTCGTAGACCCAGCCCCCTTCGAACTCCTTGCGCCAGAGCGTGCGGGAGGCGTGCTGGTCATATTGACTGACGAATCGAGCCGCGGTTTCCAGGCTGTTCATGCGAGCAGATTGTAGGCCAACCCCCCGACCAGGGGATGAACGGATTGTTGCCTACGGGTTCTCTCGGAGCTTTTGTCTGGCCTTGAACAGCCCGCTTCAGGCTACCCGTTCAGGGTCGCCAAGCCGGGCCAGAGCCCGTCGAACCACCTTTTTCATCAGCTCGGGCGGCATCACCTTACGCACCCGGTAGCGCAGCTTGCCAAGCTCCGTCATCCTGAATCGAACCATCTGTTCTTCGCGAACGGCTCGAAGAAAACGACGCGCTTCCTCTCCCCAAAGCTCGCCAAACTGTTCCCAGTAGTGGAAGTCGGGCCGCTCCACTCTGGTCCCTCCTCGAAAGCGCGGAGGGAGGGTGCAGGCCGGTCCGTCGTTGCGAGCGATGGCCCGGAGCAAGACCTCCAGGCCCGTCATGGCCGCGCCCTGCTCGAGCCAGGTGGCTGCTTCGTGGTAGTGTCGCCTCCAGTCGCGATCAGGGAGCTTACGGAACTCTTGACGGGCTCCCTGGAACTGACCGGTGCTGTGCAGAGCCGCCCCCAGGGCCTCGCGAGCGGCCGGTTCCGGACAGAGGCGAACACGCTCCCCGAGCACCTGGCAGGCTTCCTCCAATCGACCTTGCCGCTTCAGAACCATGGCCAATCCCTCCAGGTCGAGCAGATAGGGTAGCGAGGTCGGCTCTTCGGGGTGAAAGACTCGCCGGTTCGTTGGCAGCCTGTGTCGGTCGAGCCGAGCGGCCTCACGGTAAGCCCTCTCAGCCCCTTTCCAGTGCCGATGACGAGCTAGAAGCTCCCCTTCCAGCCTCCAGAGCCCCCCATCCCAGGGCCTGAGCTTTTGAGCCCGGCGTAGCCGTCCGCGAGCCGCCTTCCCGTCATCCTCGAGGGCCCGTGCAGCGGACAGCTCGCGCTCAACGCTTTCTGACTCTCGCGGTGCAACCTGATCAATCAACCCCCCCAGCTCATTGAGTTCGCATCCAGCGAGTCTCAGGCTCTCCGGATCGGACTCAAGCAAGAGCCGCCGCAACCGTCCCACCGTTCGCCGGAGGATCTGAGCGCCTGCCTCGGCGGGGTCGATGGCTTGCTCGTGTCTCTTCCCTCGACGAGGTGCCCCTC
Source organism: uncultured Burkholderiales bacterium (assembly GCA_964637145.1). Classification (GTDB taxonomy): domain Bacteria; phylum Vulcanimicrobiota; class Xenobia; order Xenobiales; family QWHO01; genus QWHO01. The sequence continues at coordinate 9,409 of CAZWUN010000053.1, read as the reverse complement.
GACGCGAAGAGCGCGAAGGTTTGTCTTCCTCCGCACGGCCGACCATTTCAGCGAGCTTGCCGTTCAGACGATCCCAGTCCACCTGCAAATGAGGGAATCGCTGCTCGAGCTCCTCCTGAAGGGCTCGCCACCCCGCCCGCGTCAGAGCCATCCGAATCCCATTGACACCTTCGAATCGTCTCAGCGTCAACTGGCGCACTCGACTTCCGCCCTCCCGATAGGAGTGCAGCAACAGAAACTTGCGACCGGTCTTCCTCAAAAACATGTTCTAATAGGTTGTAGTGTAAATTTTATATTTTGCACTACAGGGTTTTCGATGGCGATCACGAGGCTTCCTACCCGTCTCTCAGTCTGCAGAGGGAGGCCGGTTTCCGTATGATTCATTTCGGTCGATGTCTCAGCCAGGAACGAGGCCGAAGTGGTGCAGTCGGGCCACGCATGCGCTGAAGTGCTGCTCGGTGCCCGGCTCGAGGGTGATCCAGGTGTGGGCCATCACCTGCTCCTGGTCGCCCCGCACCGCCCGCACTCGCCGGGGCTGAGCGAAGAGCTCTCGAAGGCGCGCCAGGAGATCGCGGTCGGGGCACTCGATGGATACGGTCTGGCCGTCAAAGTGGATCTGACCCACCGGGAACTCGCCCGCCTTGCGCCCTTCGTTGCTCGATCGCAGGGGGTAGAGAACCACTACTTGTTGATCCGGCGCAGCAGGTAGTCAACGTAGTCGTAGATCGAGCGGTCGAAGTCATACAGGTCGTCGCGCGACCAGAGCGGCTCCAGGCTATCGTTTTCGCCCAGATAAGACTCCACCGCCTGGGCGAAGTAATGCACCGGGGACGCTCCCGCCAGGTCGTCGGCGAATCGGTGTCCGGCCAGGCTCTGGCGACAGCTCTCATAGCTGGCCACCACGGCGGCCGACTTGAGGCTGGCGTAGCCTTCGCCGCCTCCGAGCACATGGTCGAAGGCGTGGGCGAAGTAGTAGAGCACCGGGTGGAAGCCCCGGGGGACGCGAGCCACGCAGGAGTCCTCCACTACCATGGTGCGCTTCTCGGGGATGTAGACCGCGCCCTCGACCTCCTCGTCCTCCAGCAGGTTGGCCACCAGGGGATGGGCTTGCAGCCGGTTGCCCGGGGGCAACAGGTAGACCTGCACCTTCTCGCGCAGGGCCATGCGGAGCACCCCGGCTCCGAAACGGGAGAGCAGGTGGGCCAGTCTGCGGTAGCCGGGACGGGAGCTGTCGCCCGAGATCAGGCGGGCGGTCAGGTCGGCCAGTCCAGGGGGCAACTCGGGCAGGGGCAGGTCATCCGGCTCCAGCACCAACTCGGCGGTATCCGCCTTCTCGTCCGAGCGCAGGAAGCCCGAGCCCTGGTCGAGCAGCGATGTGAAACCGGAGGCGGTTGTCTCTCGCTTCTCTTCGGGAGGGGCCTGGATGGGCTCAGGCGCCTCCACCGTGTCGGTGGCCTCCAGAGCGGCCTGGGAGCGATCGAGTACGTCGGGCTCGAGCACCACGGTGGGCTGGTCCTCGGCCTCAGACGGCTCCTCATCCCCGGAATCCGGCTCTTCGGGCTCTTCCTCGGCCTGGTCTGAGCCCGGTTCGGACTCCGAATCCGATTCCGCCTCCGACGACTCAGACTCAGACTCAGAATCAGACTCAGAATCAGAGTCAGAGTCTCTCTTTGACTCGGACTCAGACTCGCGCTTCTCCTCGGCGCGAGCTGAAGGAGCCGCTCCTCCCGGCTCCTCAACGGGCTCGCTCTCTTCCTCTCCTTCTTCCTCCTGCTCCTTGCGCTCCTCGGGCTCTTCCTCCCAGGCGCGCTTGAAGCGCTCGGCGGAATTGCTGCGCCCGAACATGTCCGGATCCATGGACCCCATCAAGTCTTCCCCCATCGAGTTGAGGTCGGGGGAGAGCTCGGCCGAGTCCAGTTCGTTGGCCCGCGAGCTCTTTTCCTTGAGCTCTTTCTTTTGAATGCGCAGCAGGTCGCTCGACTTCTGCGTATTCTCGGTCATCCGCTGCTGCGTGCTCTGGTAGATGAGCTGATAAAGCGGGTCCACGCAGCAGTTTTCGACGCCCGGGCGGGCGAGCCTCTACTCGCGCGGGGGCGAGGCCTTGATGTCGTGGGACTGGAAGGGCTTGCTGCTCACCTCCAGCTTGCTCTCTTGATCGGAGAGCGCGCCGGCGTGGGAATCGGGGCCCCGGGCCGTGGCGCTGGCCTCGGAATACTCGCGCGCCTCGGCTTCGGCCGATGGACGCCGGGCCGGGTTGGGTTGCACCCGCAGCTTCTGGCCGGGCTGGACGACGTTCGGATCTTTGAGACGGTTCTCGCGAGCCACCTGGTCCACCAGCTTCTGCTTGACGATCTCCTCGTCCGACCAACCGGCCTGGCGCAGCGCGCCCCAGACGCTCTTGGCGTCCTTGCCTACCTGGAACTGCATGTGGCGGTCTTGCTCGCTCTTGGCCTCGGCCGTGGAGCCGGTACTGGCCTCAGCGTGGGCGTCGCCGGCTCGAGCTCGGGAGGTGGCCCGCGAATCGTTGCGCGCCTCTGAGCGGCTCACCCCATGCTGGTCGGCTTCGGCCTCGGCAGTGGCTCCGTTGTTCGCATCCACGGTGGCTTCCGACTTGTTGCGCGCGCTGGCAAAGCCGAGCGATTGCTCGAAGGCGCCCGAGACGGCGTGGGAGCCCTCCCTGGCTTTGGCAGCGGCGGTGGAGTTGCCGTCGGCGTATGCACCAGCGGTGGACTCGCCCTCGGCGTGGGCCGCCGAGGAAGACTCCTTGCCGGAGGAAGCGCCGGCTGTGGAGCCGTCTTTGGCGTAGGCCACCGAGGAGCTCTCGTGGATGTTCGGATCGACGATGTCGTTATTGACCATTGCCTGAGCCGTGGACTTGTTCTTGGCCACGGCCGCGGCCACGTTCAGGTCGTGACGCTTTTCACGCACGTCGGCCAGCACGCTGTCGAGTGACTCCCCTCGCAGGAGGCGGTTGCGGATCTCACCGATGTCCTCGGCGTCACCGGCGAAGCTGGCCACCACCTCGTTGGCCTTGGCCTCGACGGCGGCGTGATAACGCCCCTGGGCGTCGGTGGCGCTGCTGAAATAGTAGGTGTTGTTGCCGCGGCGGACTGCCTCCCAGATGTCGGCTATCGAGCTGTTGAGCTGGGTGGCAGGGCTCTGGGTGCGAGCAAAGGAGATGTCTGCCTGGTCGGCCATCGAGGCCCCCTGGCCGGGCCGCCCGCCAGCCACACGGGAGGCGGCTGAGCCCAGATTCTCCAGCCCGGAGACATCCCCCATCGAATCGCGAGTGGAGATTCCCGTCAGAGCTTCCAGAGCGTTGACGTAATAATCGGCCATGGCTGCCTCCCCTGAGTGCGGTTCAGGGAAGTTTCGAGAGCCGGGAAGAAGAGTCCCGCCCGCTGCGACAGTCTGGAATATCTTCAAGCTCGTGGAGGACTTCGCATGAACTGGTACCACCGTCGCATTCGCCGCGCCCTCTTTTTGCTGGCCGTGTTGGGCTGTGCCTGGCTGGGCGGCACGGTGTTGACTCCTCCGCCTCAGGCCACTGCCCAGAGCCCCTCGGTGCAGGCGGGAGTCCTCTAGCTGAGTACCTCGCCGAGTCGAGCGGTCTTTGAATGAGTTAAAGAGACAGCAACAATCTGGAGGGCCGTGGCCCCTAAGCTGCCCGCATGCAGATCAACCCGGCCCTCGCGGGCAAACTCACGAGAATCGACCAGGGCAACCTGGGTCCGGCCGTGCTGTCCGGCGACGGTAGCACGGTTGTTTACAACAAGTGGATCGATAACGAGCAGTGGGACGTCTTCCGCCACCAGGGTGATCGCGTCGAGCGACTGACCGACGATCCACGTCACGACATCTCCCCGTCCCTCAGCCGCGACGGCCAGGTGGTGGCCTGGAGTCACTATTCCGGCAAGGAGTGGGGCCAGGGCAGCTGGGACATCAAAAAGCATGTCGAGGGCAAGACCGTCGTGGTGGCGGATGGGCCGGCCCACGAGACCGACCCCCAGGTCTCGGCCGATGGGCGCACCATCGTCTGGACCAACGACGACAGTGGCAGCCCGTGGGGTTTTGACATCTTCCGCGAGCAGGAAGGAAAGATGGATCAGGTCACTTCGGGTGACGGGGTGAACACCGACCCGTTGATCAGCGCCGATGGCAGCCGGGTCTTCTTCCGCCGCAAGGTGCGCTTCGACGGGGGCGACTTGTGGATGAAGGACGAGCACGGCACCATCAAGCCCTTGACCGATAATCCGGAATCCGAGTTCGATCCGGCCATCAGCGCCAACGGGCGGGTGGTAGCCTTCTCCCAGGTTTCCCGCGAGTTCGATGACGACGTGTTCTGGTTCCACGACAAGGGCGGCAACGTGACGGTGCTGGCCGGCGAGAAAAAGGTGGACGAGAGCGAGCCCACCCTGTCCGCGGACGGCTCGGTGGCCGCCTGGACCCGCCGCAGCAAGAAGCCGGGCGAGTCGCGCGAGCCTCAGGTGATGCTCATGGAGAACGGGCAGGCCACCCCTCTGACGGTGGAGGGCCTGAGTTTCTGGCCCAAACTGAGCGAGGACGGTCGGGTGCTGACCTTCGCCACCGTGGAGCAGAACCAGGTGGTGCTTTACAAGCTGGAGCGTGACTCCTAAAATCAGGGGGATGGCCCAACCCGAGGAGAACGAGAAGGACTCCGGCTTCCCCTCCGGTCCCTGGACCGGCTTCTACACCCAGCCGGGGGACCGCCGGTTTCACCGCCAGTCGCTGGACCTGACCTTTCGCCGCGGGCGCATGATCGGCCGCGGGCAAGACGATATTGGCGCTTTTCTCATCGGCGGGCACTATGATCTGGAGTCGCGGCGCGTCTGGTGGACCAAGAGTTACCCCGGCTCGCACAGCGTGTACTATTCCGGGGTGCAGCAGGGACGCACCATCCAGGGCGACTGGAACATCCCGCCGCATTATCGGGGCGGTTTCTCCATCTGGCCCGGAGGCGACAGCGCCCTGGACGGTGAGTTTTTCCTGGAAGAAACGCGCCCGCTGGAAGTGCGTTTGCCGGCTCTGGTGGAGGACTAGCCGCCCCAGAGGCCAAAGGAAGAAGGCATGGAACTGAAAACACTCGATCTGGAGACCTTCGCCGAGCACCTGCGAGCCCGCGTGGCCCAGGGCCGGCCTACCAGCGCCGAGCCCGAGAGCGTGGAGACGCGTCTCGAGCAGCACGGCCAATCCTTCCACCTCGGCTTCGTGCCGGAGGGCAAGCTTCTGATCGTGGCCCGGGCGCGTCCCCGCCACAAACTGTTGGTCTGCGCCGAGAGCCATCTCACCCAACATCTCGATCAGCTCGGCATCTCGGGCGAAATCAAGCTCGGCCGACCCGAGTTCGACCAGCGCTACGTGCTCAAGAATGCCACTGTTGAGGAAGCCCGGGCCACCCTGGACGACGAGTTCGTGGATACCCTGCGCGGTCTCGAGCCCTGGATGGAGTTTGAGATGACCGCTCGCGAGTACCGCCTGCTCAAGGTCATCGACGCCGAGTACGGCGTCGAGCGACTCACCAGCGATCTCAAGCGTCTGGCCAAGCTCGTTGCGGCCAGCTGCCTGCCTCCCGAGGAAGACGAGTAAGCCCCCTCGGATGGCACGATTTTCGAACAACGACTCGGAGCTGGACCAGGAGGCCTTTCGCATGCGTGCGGCCTGGGACTCTTGAAGGTTTTTGCGCTCGGCTTTCCGGCCGATCTGCTCGAGCGTCTTCGCAAGTATTTCTACGACCTCGACATCGAGCCGGTGGACACCCTGGAGGTCCTCCAGAGCATCCCCAGCCTGCTCTTGATCGAGCAGGTCGCCCTGGGCGAAGACCCCCTGGGTTACCTGGGCGAGCTGCGCAAGCGGGAGACCCCGCTGCACGCCGTCCCCATCATCTACTGCTTGCCGCCGGGCGACTACGATCAGGCTGGCCTGGCCACCAGGCTGGTCCGGCGCCTGGGGGTCAAGAGGGTGCTGGCGACCCCGGTCGACCTGCCCGAACTGGCCCGCTCGGTAGCGGCCGAGCTGGGCATTCGCATGCGGCCCCAGCCCCCTCGCGCGCCGGCGGCCCGCAGCCAGACGCTCAGCGCGCTGGCCGGCCTGTGGCTCAAGTTTCGGGCCTCCAACCTGGCTCGTGTGCACTCGTTGGAGATGGCCGCCGAGGTTTTGCAGCACGGCGAGCTGGAAGCCAACGCGCGCCGCCAGGTGGAGCGCGAGATGCACAAACTGGTCGGCTCGGCCGGTACTTTCGGGTTCCAGGAGGCCTCGCTGCTGGCCCGCGAGGCCGAGTCGCTGCTTGCCCACGCCAGCGTGCTGAGCGGGGAGCAGCGACTGCGCTTGCTCGAGCTGGCCCAGAGGATTCGGGTTCAGCTCGAGGGAACCGCGCCGCCCGGCCCGGAAATGGCCTCTAAGGCTCAGCCAGGCAAGAACATTCTGGTGGTGAGCGACGACCCGGAGATGGCCGACAGCCTGCCTGGATTCACTCTGACCCGCGCGGCCAGCAATGAGGAGGCGCGCACCCTGGTGCGCGACCAACTGCCCGGAGCGGTGCTGCTGGATGCCTGCAGCGGCGACCTGGCCACCCGCGTCCAGTTGCTCAAGGAGCTTTCCTGGGAGTTTCCCCAGTTGCCCATGCTGGTGCTGACCGGCGAGCAGGGTCTTCACGCCCGCCTGGCCCTGACCGAAATGGGAAGCGTGGAAGTGCTCTGTCGGCCTTTCACTCCCCAGCAGATCAGCGAAGAGCTGAGAATCTTGCTCGAGCGCCGGGGGCAGCTGGGAGTGCGGGTGCTGGCGGTGGACGACGACCCCTCCATCCTCGAGGCCGTTAAGGGCACGCTCGAGCCGATGGGGCTGGCTGTCGAGACGCTCTCCGATCCTACCCTGTTCTGGGAGGCGCTCGAGCTCTCGTCTCCCGACCTGATCCTGCTGGACGTGGACATGCCCTATCTCAGCGGCCTCGACCTGTGTCGCGTGCTGCGCACCGATCCGCGCTGGAGCGACCGACCGGTGCTCTTTCTGACGGCCTACTTCGACACCAACACGGTGCAGCGCATCTACCAGGCCGGGGCCGACGATTATATCCAGAAACCGGTGGTGGACTCCGAACTGGTCACCCGCATCTCCAACAGGCTGGCCCGAACCCAGCACTACCGCCGATTGGCCGACACCGACCTTCTGACCGGGGTGGCCACCCGCCGCAGAGGCCTGCGCGACCTCACCCGCTTGCTGCAGATCGCCATCCGACACGGCGCCCCGCTGGCCGTGGCCATGGTGGACCTGGATCACTTCAAACAGGTCAACGACCAGTACGGGCACGGCAGCGGCGACCTGGCCCTGCGCCTGTGCGCACGCCACCTCACCAACACCTTCCGGGGTGAGGACACGGTCATCCGCTGGGGAGGCGAGGAGTTCGTGGTGGGCCTGTTCGACAGCGACGGAGCCAACGCCATCCGCCGACTCGAGCAGTGCCTGGAGGCTCTCAAGTGCCAGGAGCTGCCCGCTCCCGAGGGAGGCAGCTTCACTCTCTCGTTCTCGGCCGGGGTGGCCCAGTTCCCCGATGATGCCCAGGAAATCGAGGGTCTCCTGCGCCTGGCCGACCAGGCCCTCTACCGCGCCAAACAGGCGGGCCGTTCGCGCGTCTACGGCGCGCTCGCAGAGACCTCTCACCGGACGGTGGATGTGGTGCTGGTGGAGGACGACGAGGCGCTGGGAGAGCTCATCCTGAAGGCCTGTCGCTCGCGGGGACTATCCACGCACTGGTTCGTGGACGGGGCGGCCGCTGCTGCGATGCTGGTGGACGACCCGGTGCAGATTGAGGCCCGGGTGTTGCTGCTCGATCAGCTCGTCCCCGGGATGACCGGAACCGAGTTGCTGGCCCGACTGCACGAGAAGGGGGCCCTGAATCGCACTCGGGCTCTCTTGATGACCGCCCTTCTCGAGGATGGGGAGATTGAGGCGGCCCTGGAGGGAGGCGCTTTCGACTTCGTCTCTAAACCGTTCGCGCTGTCAGCTCTGATGCGGCGCATCGAGTTCGCGCTGGGAAGGCGCTACAAATAAATGACCCCCTGCGGTCGGGGGGGGGGTCACCCGCAGAGGGTCGAAGCTTTCTCTGGCCTCAGGATACATCCTCACGAGCGTCTGGCAAAGGCTCAAAATTCCTACCACGCATCCGGTAGAAATATACTAGTTGGTCCTGATCAGCGCTTGCGAGCCAGCGTGAGCCCATCGGCCAGGGGGAGGAGCGAAAGGCTTACGCGCTGATCCTGGTGCAGCCGCTGGTTGAAGGCCCGCAGGGCCAGGGTATCTCGGTCCTGCACGGCCGGATCAGCCACGGCGCCCGACCAGAGCACGTTGTCCACCAGCAGGAGCCCCCCGGGTCGGACCAGTTCGAGCATGCGTTCGTAGTAGTCGCCGTAACTGACCTTGTCGGCATCCAGGAAGGCGAAGTCGAAGGAGTTACGCTGTCCCTCGGCCAGCAGGCCGTCCAGGGTCTCGAGGGCCGGAGCCAGCCGCAGGTCGATCTTGTGGGCCACCCCGGCCTCGGCCCAGTAGCGCCGGGCGATGCTGGTCCACTCCTCGCTGATGTCGCAGGCGATCAAGCGGCCATCCTCGGGCAGGGCCCGGGCCACGGCCAGGCTGCTGTAGCCGGTGAACACCCCCACCTCCAGCGCCCTGCGGGCCCCCATCAGCTCCACGAGCAAGGCCATGAACTGGCCCTGCTCGGGAGCGATCTGCATCTGGGCGTACGGCAAGCGGGCCGTTTCGTCGCGCAGCCTGCGCATCAGGTCGGTTTCGCGCAAGGAGACGCTGCGCAGGTAATCGAGCAGGACCGGGGTCAGCGGCAGGGCCTTGAAGGTCATCGGCTGCTGTTTGCAGGGAGGCTCGCTTTTCCTTCGCGAAGCCGTCCGGATGAGAGCGATTGTCGTAAGCGAGTTTGGTGAGCCCGAGGTCATGAGGGTGGAGGAGCGGCCGGACCCGGTTCCCGGCCCGGACCAGGTGCTCGTCGAGGTGCATGCAGTAGGGGTCAATCCGGTGGATACCTACATCCGCTCGGGGAAGTATGGACGGCTGCCCCAACTGCCTTACACGCCGGGCACGGACGCGGCTGGTGTGGTGCGCTCGGGGCCCGGTTTCGAGCCCGGCGCGCGGGTCTACCTGGCCGGTAGCCTGACCGGGACGTATGCAGAGCTGGCTCTGTGCGCTCCCGAGCAGGTCCATCCGCTGCCCGAGTCCACCAGTTTCGAGCAGGGGGCCGGACTCTACGTTCCCTATGGCACCGCCTACCGGGCCCTCTTCCTGCGCGCCCACGCTCGCCCCGGCGAGACGGTGCTGGTGCACGGGGCCAGCGGCGGGGTGGGCCAGGCAGCCGTGCAGTGGGCCCGCGCGGCTGGCCTGACCGTGC
>CAZWUN010000052.1:0-20658 GCA_964637145.1 uncultured Burkholderiales bacterium | reverse complement strand
GATCGCCCAGGAACGCTACCGGGTCGGGGTGGGCAGCTACCTCGAGTTCCTGGACGCCGAGCTGGCCTGGCGCACGGCCCAGGTGGAGCTGGTTCAGGCCCAGACCGACTACCATACCGCTCGCATCAACCTCGAGCGAGCCATCGGGGTGGCCAACCTGGAAGAGCTTCCGCCGCCCCTGCCGCCGGTGGAGGCTGACCAGATCCCGTTCACCGAGGAGGACGATGCGCCATGAAACGCATAATCGCAATCCTGGGGCTGCTCCTGGTGGGTCTGGCCGTCTACTACTGGCTCAACGGGGCGGGCAAATCCGAGCAAGTAGAGTACCGCACCGAGCCCGTGGCCCGCGGCGACCTCAGCTCCAAGGTTTCGGCCACCGGCAGCCTGCAGGCGGTGACCAAGATCACCGTCGGCAGCGAGGTCTCCGGAAAGATCGAAAAGCTTTATGTCGACTTCAACTCGCGGGTGAAGAAAGGGGACATTCTGGCCGAGATTGACCCCTCGACCTTTCGAGCCCGGGTGGAACTGCAAGAGGCTAACCTGAGCGACGCCCAGGCGGCCCTCGACAACGCCAGCGCCAATGCCATCAATGCCCAGGCCGGCATTCGGCGATCGGAGGCCACCATGGCTTCCGCCCGAGCGCAGATCGAGCAGGCCCGAGCCACCATCGCCAACAACAAGGCTTCCGCCGAGGCGGCTCGGGCCAACATCGACCGGGGAAGGGCCGACCTGGACAACACTCGGCTCGATTTCGAGCGCCTGCAAGAGCTCAGAAAACGAGACCTCATCTCCCAGGGCGATGTGGACGATGCCCGTGCCCTCTACCGCCAGTCGCAGGCCAGCTTGAGCTCCCTGGTCAGCCAGGCCGAGGCAGCCGAGGCCACCTACCGCGCCTCGCTGGCCCTGATGCAGGCCCGCGAGGCCGACCTTCTGTCGGCTCAGACCGACCGCGACGGAGCCATCGCCCAGGCCAACGCGGCTCGAGCCCAGGTTCGCTCGGCCGAAGCCCGGGTGCGACAGGCTCGGGCCAACCTCGAACAGGCCGAGGTCGACCTCTCCCGCACGATCCTGCGCTCCCCCATCGACGGCATCGTGCTCGACCGCAAGGTGACCATCGGTCAGACGGTGGCGGCCCAGTTCCAGGCGCCCGATCTCTTCACCCTGGCTCAGAACCTCGACCACATGCAGGTGGAGGCGGCCGTAGACGAGGCCGACATCGGTCAGGTCAAGCTGGGCGCTGAAGCCACCTTCACCGTGGACTCCTTCCCGGCGGACAACTTCACCGGCAAGGTGACCGAGGTGCGCAAGGCGGCCGTGGTGGTGCAGAATGTGGTCACCTACACCGTCATCATCCGAACTCAGAACAAGGGCCTGAGACTCATGCCCGGAATGACGGCCACCGTGGGAATTCAGGTGGAGAGCCGCGAGAACGTCTTGATGGTACCCAACGCCGCTCTGCGCTTTGTGCCCGCCGGGACCAGCGCCAAGAAGAGCCCGGCTGCCAGTCGCTCGCCGGCCGGCGGCAGGCCTGGCAAACCTGGGAAGAGGAATGGCAAGCGTACCGTTTACACCCTGGAAAACGGCGAGCTGAAGCCCCACGAGGTCAAGACAGGGATTACCGATGGGATCAACACCGAGATCCTGGAGGGAGACCTGAAAGAAGGCGATGCCGTGGTCATCGAGGCCATGGGCGAAACGCCCAAACCGGTCTCCACCGGTCAACCCGGGGGCACCCGCCGCAGCGGACCGAGGTTCTTCTGAGCGGCGCACCGGTCATCGAGGCGCGCGAACTCACCCGCGTCTACCGCACCGGCGAGGTGGAGGTGCATGCCCTGCGGGGGGTCTCGTTCATCATCGAGAAGGGCGATTTCGTGGCCATCATGGGCCCTTCGGGCTCGGGCAAGTCCACCACGATGAACATGCTGGGGTGCCTGGACCGGCCCACCAGCGGCAGCTACAAGCTGGACGGGGTGGAGGTCGCCACCTTGAGTCGAGACGAGCTGGCGGGTATCCGCAACAAGAAGATCGGTTTCGTCTTTCAGGGGTTCAACCTGCTGCCCCGGACGACCGCCCTGGAGAACGTCGAGCTACCGCTCCTCTACGGCAATACCACTTCCGCCACCGAGCGCGCCCGCCGGGCCACCGAGTCCCTGGAACGGGTCAATCTTGGCAAGCGTCTGGACCATATTCCCACTCAGCTTTCGGGAGGCGAGCAGCAGCGGGTGGCCATCGCCCGCGCGCTGGTGACCCGGCCGGCTCTGATCCTGGCCGACGAGCCCACCGGTAACCTCGACCACCGCACCAGCGTCGAGATCATGCGGCTGTTCCAGGAACTGAACGAGCAGGGCATGACCATCCTGGTGGTCACCCATGAGGCCGACATCGCCCAGTACTGCAAGCGGACCATCCTGTTCCGCGACGGGCAGATCCGCTCCGATCAACCCGTCCTCGACCGCCTGGACGCCGAGAAGGTGCTGGCCGAGCTGGGATGACCTGGTACCTCACGCTGCGCATCGCCTTTCGCGCACTGTTGCGCAACGGACTGCGCACCTTTCTCACGATGCTGGGCATGATCATCGGGGTGGCCGCGGTCATCTCCATGCTGGCCATCGGCACCGGGGCCCAGCAGTCGGTGTCGGCCAGCATCGCCAGCCTGGGCACCAACACTCTGATCATCATGGCCGGCTCCTCCACCACCGGCGGAGTCCGCAGCGGAGCCGGGGGGCGCTCGACCCTGACCGCCGACGACGTCCAGGCCATCCTGGAGGAGTGCTCGGCGGTGGGGGCGGCCACACCCATGACCCAGCAAGGCGCCCAGATCGTCTACCAGAACCAGAACTGGTTCACCCAGGTCTCCGGGGGCGGGGTGGATTATCCCCTCGTGCGCAACTGGCCCGTGGTCGAGGGGCGCTTCTTCACCGAGGACGAGGTGCGCGTTTCGGCCAAGATGTGCGTGCTGGGACGGGTGGTGGCCGACAACCTGTTTGCCGGCGACGATCCGCTCGACAAGGTGATCCGGATCCGGAACGTGCCGATGCGCGTCATCGGCATCCTGAGCGAGAAGGGGGACTCCGCCTTCGGGGGCAGCCAGGACGACGTGATCCTGGTGCCCTATACCACCGCCATGCGCCGGATCTTCCGCCAGGATTCCCTGCGCACCGCCCTGGTCTCGGCCCGAACCCCGGAGGACGTGGACCGGGCCAAGCAGCAGATGACCGCGCTGCTCCGCGAACGCCACAAGCTCTCGGATAAGGACGAGGACGACTTTACGATCCGCTCGCAGGCCGAGTTCGCTCAGGCCGCCGACGAGTCCACCCGGGTGTTCACCATGCTGCTCGGAGGCATCGCCTCGGTCTCCTTGCTGGTCGGCGGGATCGGGATCATGAACATCATGCTGGTCTCGGTGACCGAGCGCATTCGCGAGATCGGCATCCGGATGGCTCTGGGGGCTCGCGGCAAGGACATCCTGCTCCAGTTTCTGGTGGAAGCCGTGGTCATCTCGCTGCTGGGAGGCGCGCTGGGCGTTGCTCTGGGCTACGGGGTGGCCCTGCTCTCGGCGGCCTGGTCGCAATGGCCCCCGGTGGTCACTCCCGGCTCCATCATCCTGGCCTTCGGTTTCTCGGCCTTCGTGGGCGTCTTCTTCGGGCTCTATCCGGCCGTCAAGGCCTCCCGGCTCGACCCCATCGAAGCCCTGCGACACGAGTGATTCGCGCGGGATCTCGTCCAACGGGCGACCGGCTTCGGGCTACGCTCCGTCGCGCGCTCGGAGAACGTTCCCGGAAACAGGCCCCCTGAGAATATAGTCATTGACTTGGACCAACTCGTCGACTATTCTCTGGGTATGGTGATGGTGAATGTGTCCGAGGCCAAGGCGCGGCTGACCGAATTGCTCCAGCTTGCCGAAGCCGGCGAGCTGGTCGTCATCTCCCGTCGCAACCAGCCGATCGCCGAGTTGCGCCTGCTCCCATCGACCTTGGAGTCTGGCGAGCCACGACCTTTCGGACTCTGCGCCGGTCAGTTTCTGGTGCCCGACGATTTTGACGACCCCTTGCCCGACGAGGTCCTGCGAAGTTTCGAGGGTCTCGATTGAAGCTGCTCCTGGATACAGCTCCGTTCCTCTGGTTGATTTCGGGGGATTCTCGCTTGCCTGTTCGGGTCCGGGATCATCTGGTGCACCCCGATAATGAGGTCTCCTTGAGCACTGTTTCTGCCTGGGAGGTGGTGGTGAAGCATGGCCTGGGCAAGCTTCCCCTCCCGGGTCCGGCCGCCGCGTACGTGAGTCTCCAGCGTGCCCGCCATAGAATCGATTCTCTTCCTCTCCTGGAAGGGGCCGTTCAGCATCTTCACAAGCTCCCCCCCTTGCACCGTGACCCGTTCGACCGGATGCTCATCTGTCAGTGTCTTGAGCACGGTTTGCGACTGGTGACCTCGGACGCGCAGGTATCGGCCTATCCCGTTCCGACTCTCTGGCTCTGAAGCAGTACGTAATCAGTTCTGATAAACCCGCTCGCGCTCGGGAGCCGGAGCTTTTTCGAGACAGTACGCCAGCATGCGCGCCCGCTGCAGAACGTCGGCCTGGGCCAACAGCCAGACCCGCGTGGGCATGCTGAGTGGCAGATGGAAGGCCAGCAGATCCATCCAGATACCGGCCGGAGCTCGCCCGTGCAACTCTCCGACCACCGCCGGCAAGCCCGGGAACAGTCTCGTCGCCCCACCCAGACTGTGATAGTGCTCGAGGACCTCGGGATGCTCGCGGTTGCGCTCGGGACTGATCACCAGGTTGGTGGCCCAGGGGCCGTCATTGTCGAACACGACCCGGTGCAAGCCGACCATCTTGTAATTGGCCCCGTTCACCAGCGTCTGCACGAACTCGAGGCGACACAGGCATCCGAGCAAGGGGTTGCCCTCGGGCCGCAGCACGAAGGTGTCGCCCGGACCGAGCAAGGCAAGCTCAGGGAGCAAAGGCTCGCCCACGTGCACGGTCATGTAGACGCCCGGAAAGAGCACGGTGGGAAAGTCGATCTTTCGAAGTCGCGAGTTCACCACGGCCGGTTTCTTCTTCGCCGGGCTGGACAACGCCTGTTAACGCTCAACAACTTAGCTTTCCGGTCGCAGAGTCGTGCGCAAACGCACCGTCAGCCGCTGACGCACCTCCAGGGGAAGCTCGACGTAGAGCGAGCCCTCGCGATAGAGCGTGAGCGTGCGCCGGGTCGTGCTGACCACCACCTCGCACTCGGGGCACTCGCGCAGGTGCTGCTCGAGAGCCTCGCACAGCTCGGGCGCGAGCTCGCCATCGAGAAAGTCGAGCAGCGCTTCTTTCAGGCTTTCACAGCACTTCTTCATGCAATGTCCCCCACATAGTCCGCCAGCAACTCGCGCAGCTTGAGCCGGGCCCTCAAGAGTCGGGTCTTGACGTTGGCCAGCTCCAGCCCCAGCACGTCGGCCACTTCCTGGGTGCTCAATCCTTCCACGTCCCGCAGCCAGAAGACGGCCCGATAGCCGGGGGGAAGCGAATCCACCGCCTCAACCAGGCGGCGCCGCAACTCTTCGTCCTCGGCGGCGACCTCGGGGTCGGAGGCCCGATCGGTGGTCACCAGTTCGGCTTCGTCATCAAGCCACTGCTCGAGCTTGCCCTTGTCCTTGCGCAAGCGACTCAGGGCGTGGTTGGCCGCGATGCGGTAAAGCCAGGTCTTGAACGAGGCCTGGCGACGGAAGCTCGCCAGGTGGGTGTAGGCCGAGAGAAAGGTCTCCTGGAGCACCTCCTCGGCGTCGGCCGCGTTGTGCAGCATCTTGAGCCCGAGGTGGTAAACGCCGCCGGCGTGCCGCTCGACGAGTTGCTCGAAAGCGTCGTAGTCGCCCCCGGCAGCCTGCTCGACCAGCCGGTCCTCGGAGATGAATCCTTCTGGCTTGACTTGCATCAAAGTAAATGAAAGGAAGGTTTTGAAACGTGTCCATCACAGCTGTCAACAACTCGCAGTTTGCATCCGAGGTGCTGAGCTCACCGCTTCCGGTGCTGGTCGACTTCTGGGCCAGCTGGTGCCCACCCTGCCGCCTGCTCGCTCCTGAGCTTCACAAAGTGGCCGATCGCTTCGCCGGTCGGGTGAAGGTGGTCAAGGTGGATACCGAGCAGAATCAGGGTCTGGCCCTGCGCTACCAGGTGCGCGGTATCCCCCACCTGATCGTGTTCCACCAGGGTCAGCCGGTGGCTCAGCACACCGGGTTCCTGGACGCCGACATGCTCGGGCGCTGGCTGGAGACGGTGCTGGCCCGGGCCGCCTGATCCAGGGCCGGGGTCGAGGGGATTCCCCCCGGCCCCGTGCCGAACCCGGTTCCCATGCACCACCACCGCTGCCGCTCGGCCTACCTGGTCTGGAGTCTTACCCTGATGGTGGTGCTCGGCCCTCTCTTCACCGAGAGCCCTCATCTCAGCCACCATCTGATCGCCCGAATCCTGATCACCATGGGACTGGCGGCCGGTGTCTACGCGGTCAGCCACGATCGCGGCCACCTCATCTTGTGCGGAGTCCTCCTCCTGGCCACCATCGTGCTCTCCCTGGCCCTGATCTGGTGGCCCGTGCAAGAAGTGATCGTCGCCAACCTCATCCTCGGGGCGATTCTTTACTTCGTTCTGGCTTTACTGTTAGTTCAGCACATCACGCGCACTCGCCGAGTCACGGCCGACACCATCTACTCTTCGGTGGCTGGTTACCAGCTGCTGGCGGCCGGTTGGGCCGCGCTCTACCTATTGGTGGCGGTGGTCGACCCGGGCTCTTTCACGGGCAACCTGCACCCTCATCCGCCCTTGCCGTTCAACTTCTTCGAGGCACTCTATTTCAGCACCACGACGCTGACATCGGTCGGTTATGGGGACATCATTCCGGTCTCTGCCATGGCGCGCGCCCTGGCCGTGGTCGAGATGTGGGCAGGGGCGCTGTACCCGGCGGTGCTCATCGCGCGACTGGTGGGGATGTATTCAGGCCCTTCCGAGCCAGGCTCGATCTAGTCTAACGCTGGGCCCAGTTGGGAGGAGCCGGCGGCTGTCCGTCACCCTCCTGGGCCTGCTGCTGCTGAGGCGCGGGTTGATTGCTGCCAAACTGCACCGGGGCGTTGGGAACGGCACCGAACTGGGTCGGCGAGGGCGTGTTGGAACCAAACTGAACGGGTGGTGGGGTAAAGGCTCCGACCATCTGTCCTTGAGGCTGACCCCAGTTGGTAGGAGCCTGCACTGGCTGAGTCGTCGGCGCCTGCCAGGTCTGCCCGGGGACCGGCGGTTGGAACTGAGTCGGAGGGGTAGGCGGCTGCTGCGGCTGGCCACCCTGATTGCGTCCATTCATCGCATCCTTGGCCCACAGGAAGGTGGCCACCGGTCCGGCCACCAGCAGTGGCAGAGCCAGCAAGCCCGTGATGCCATCGCCCATCCCGGCGGCCGAGGCCAGCCCGGACGCCAGAGCGCTGAAGGCGGCCACCCGAGCCGACTTGTCCAGCATTCCCTTGTCCTTCAAAGCGCTAAAGCTGCCGTCCTTGCTGGCGAAGGTGAGCGCCACCGCGGCCACGCCGCCCAGCGCGACCGGCAGCCCGAGCAAGCCCAGCACGCCTTCCGAGGCTCCCGCTGCGTAGGCCAGCAGCAGCGCCGTGGCGCCCACGGCCGTGCCTCGACTGATCAGATCCACCGTGGCGGGGCGTCCGCTGGGAACATATCCGTCCGTCGGAGGCTGAGGTGTCCCCTGGGCCTGACCCTGGGTCCTGTAGCCCTGCGGGTTCCACTGGTTGGCGGATACTTGAGCGGTAACGACGTTCACGGGCGGAGCCTCCAAAAAGTTGCTTGTCTGTGAACAATCTACCGGCGGGCCCTGAAAGAGAGCTGAACTCAGTCGGTGTGCAAGATGACCTGAAACTCCTGGCAACGGGGGCAGATTCCCATGACCACTCCGCAGTCGAAGAAGCCTCCGTCCTCGTAACGATCGCACTGGCCCAGGTGGAAAGCGTTACCGCCGCACTTGGAGCAGCGCGGATCCTCGCGTTGGCGGGGGGCCGAGCCGTCGCTGCGCACCTCGAGGTGGCGAGTCTCGCGCTGGCATTCCACGCAGCGCACGAACATGGCCCCGATGAAATCGAGCTCGTCGCTGGTTGGCTCGTGCTCCAGGCGCGGGATCAAGACCGTCTCGCCGCAGGCGCACTCCACGAGTCGAAAGCTGAAGGTGACGTCGCTGGAGGCCCTCCCCTCCCCCAGCCTTTCCCCGGTGGCCTGGCTGAGCACTCTCCAGGCCTCGTTTCTCTCCATGCATGCCACTCCCAGGAAGGTTTGTCGGGAAGTGGAATTCCCAACCGATGCTCGCTCCCCTGCCCGTCGACCGACGCCAGAACCTGAGCTACGAAGAGTTTACCGCCGAGTACGCGCTGCCCAACCGACCGGTCATCCTGGAGAACCTGACCGCCGACTGGCCCGCCCAGAAGCTCTGGACGCCCGATTTCTTTCGCAGACGCTACGGCCACCTGCGGGTCACCGTCTCGCGGGCCGCCCGCAAGACCGAGCTGCCCGTCACCATGAGCCTGGACGAATATGTGCGCTCCATGCATTCCACCACCGAAAAGCGACCTTTTTACCTGACCAGCTGGGATTTCACCGCTGTGGCCCCCGAGCTCGCAAACGACTTCAGCCTGCCGCGCTACTTCGCCGAGGATTTCATCGCCGAGCTACCCGAAGAAGTGCGCCCAAGGCTGCTCTGGCTCTTCATGGGGCCGCCCGGCTCGGGCTTTCGGATGCACGTGGACGTGGGGCACACGGCCGCCTGGAACGCCCAGCTTGTGGGACGCAAGGAATGGATTCTGTACGCACCCGATGAGGCGGAGAACGTCTATCAGGGCCGGGTGGAAGCCTTCAGTCCCGACCTGGAGCGCTTCCCTCGCTTCCAGCAAGCTCAGGCCCACGCGGCCACGCTCGGCCCCGGCGACGTGATTTTCACCCCCAGCTGCTGGTGGCACCAGACACGAATCCTGGAAACCAGCCTCTCGGTGACGGGCAACTACGTCAACCACACCAACCTGGCTCTGGTACTGGAGTATCTGAGGGGGCAGCCGGATACGGTCGAGTTGGCCGAGCAGCTCGAGCGCATCGCTCAGCTCCAGCCGAAATAGTCGCGCATCCTGAGGTAGACCTCGGGGCTCTGGATCAGCTCCCCGTGCTTGCTGGTCTGATCTTGCAGAATCTCGACCGGCAGGCCCTCCAGAGCCAGGCTGCTGGCGGGAACCATTCCATCTCCCTTGCCTGGCCAGGCCAACCTCGTGCCCACCGTGGTTCGAGAGGCTGCGCCCAGATGGAGCACCGCTTCCACACTTTCTCTCTGCTTCGGCCAGCGGCTGTTCAGGTCGTTGCGAAGCTCGGAACTCGGCCGCAGCCACTCCAGGGCGCGCCGATCCTCCTCGCGCACATCTTTGCCCACCAACAGCCACTGGGTGTCCCAGCCGCGCGCCTTGCCGTCCAGCAGACCCAGCGAAAGACCCGCCAGACCGCTTCCCAGCTGGGGCGTGGCGATGAAGAGCAACTTCCCAACGCCGTGGTCTTCGTTCTGGTCCACGTAGAGCCGGGTGGCCAGACCGCCCATGCTGAAGGCGGTGACGTCCAACACCTCCTGGCCCGTGACCTTCTTGATGGCGTCCAGGTTCTGGCTCAGCTCGGGCTGGGCCTCGTCCGGAGCGGTCCGATTGGAGGTGAGCACGCTCACAAAGACCTTCATGTCCGCTCCGGGGTTCGCCAGCGGTTGCTGGCATTGGGGGTCGGAGAAGAACTGGCCCTTCTGCACGTAGGCCACCCGACCGCCGTTGCCGCCATTCTCGGTCAGCTTCTCCCCGATGGGTCCGAAGCGCTCGATGTGGGTATGCCAGCCATGCACGAACACCAGAGGGCGCTGAATGTTGGAGGAAGGCAGTGGGCCCAGCTCACTGGGCGGAATGTTGGGCTTTCGATAGGTCGGGGTCTTGCCCAGGCCGCATACGACTTTCCCCACGCAGTGGGCCACCGGCCCGAAGAGGGCCGCCCGGCAGGCTCCCGAGGCGGCCGCCAGGGCCTGGGCCCCCAGGCCCTTCTTGCTGGGTGGCGCGGGCGACTGGAAAGGCTCCACCCTGTCCGGAGCCTCCGGGGCAGGGGTAGAAGAAGACCTGACGGGCCGATCCCAGCGCACAGACAAAGGCAGCGAAGCTGCTCGAGCGATCATAGGGGCAGTTTATTCGGGAGCCCTGAAAGGAACTTGAAGCCTCGCTGGTCAATCAGCCCCGCCTGATGGCGATCGCAATCGTGGGCATGGGAGCGGTGCTCCCAGGAGCCAAGAGTCTCGAGGAATTCTGGCAGAATCTAGCAGCCGGTCGCTCGGCCGCGCGGGAGGTTCCGGCCTCGCGTTGGGCTTTCCAGCCCGCAGTGGGAAAAGGCCCCGACCAGGTGGCCTCGCGCATCGCCTGCCTGATCGACGAGCTGCCCGGCGGTCACCCTGATCCGGGCTGCCAGCTGGCCCTGGCGGCCGGTCGCCAGGCCTTCGCCCAGGCCCACACCGAGGGCCTGGATCGCTCCCGGGTGGGAGTCATCCTGGCCTCCATGGCGCTGCCCACCGAGCTCTCCTCGGCCCACAGCCTGAGCGTGCTCGAGCAGGGTCAGGGTCGGCCCTCCGATCGAGCCGCCGTCAGCCTGCCCGCGGCCGAGCTGGCTCGCGATCTGGGGCTGGGCGGCGGCAGCTTCACCCTGGATGCAGCCTGCGCCAGCAGCCTCTACGCCCTCAAGTTCGCCTGCGACGAGCTGCTAAGCGGACGACGCGAGGCCATGCTGGCCGGAGGGTTGAGCCGGCCCGACTGCCTTTACACGCAGATGGGCTTCACCGCCCTGCAGGCGCTCAGCTCCAGCGGGGTGTGCCGACCCTTCGACCGGCGCGGGGACGGGCTGGTGGTGGGCGAGGGGGCCGCGGTCTTCCTGCTCAAGCGCCTGAAGGATGCGCGTCGTGACGGCGACCGTGTGCTGGGCATCATCCGCGGCATCGGTCTTTCCAACGACACCGGCGGCAGCCTGCTGGCCCCCGAGGTGGAGGGCCAGATACGGGCCATGCGGGCGGCTTACCGCCAGGCAGGTTGGACCCCCGGCCAGGTGGACCTGGTGGAATGCCACGGCACCGGCACGGCGGCTGGCGATCAGACCGAGCTGTCGAGCCTGCGCGAGATGTGGGGTGACGAGCCCCGAGGCTGCGCCATCGGCTCGGTCAAGTCGATGATCGGGCACCTCTTGACGGGGGCCAGTGCGGCCGGTCTGGTCAAAGTGCTGCTGGGCATGCAGCATGAGACGATTCCACCCCACCTTAACTTCGAGCAGCCCTTGCCCGCTCTGGAGGGCTCCCCCTTCGTGGTGCCCACCCGGGCCGAGAGCTGGCCCCGAAGGGCCCCGGACGTGCCTCGCCGGGCGGCTGTGAGCGGCTTTGGCTTTGGAGGGGTCAACGGCCACCTGCTGCTGGAAGAGGACCTGGGCCAGGAGGTCCCCGAGCCCTCCAGCGAGCCCTCCCAGCCCATCGCGATCGTGGGCATGGGCGCCCACATCGGCCGCCACACCCACCGCGACGCCTGGCTGCGAGCCGCTCTGAAAGGCGAATCGGCGGCCGGACGGGTAGGCGAGGTGGCCCTGCCGGTGGGCAAGTTCCGGGTGCCTCCGCACGATCTACCCTCGCTCTTGCCCCAGCAGCTCCTGATGCTGAACGTGTCCGCTCAGGCGGTTGAGGACGCCGGCCTGGAGTTGAACGGCGCTCAGCCAGCCATGGGAGCCTATATCGGGGTCAGTCTCGATCCCGAGACCAACAATTACCACCATCGCTGGCTGCGCGGCCCTCAGGCCCATCCGGCCCTCGATTCCACCCGCACTCTGGGAGCCCTGGCCAGCATCGTGGCCAGCCGCGTGGCTCGCGAGCTCTCTCTGGGCGGGCCCAGCTTCAGCCTGTCGGCCGAGGAGGTCTCCGGTCTCAAGGCCCTGGAGCTGGCCGTGCGCGCCCTGCAGCAGGGAGAGCTGGATTGTGCTCTGGTGGGAGCGGTGGATCTCTACGCCGACCCGCGCTCGCTGCACGCTCACCAGCAGCTTTTCCCCTCTTTGCCGGCCGGCGAGGGGGCCGTGGCAATGGTCTTGAAACGCCTCAGCGATTGCGATCCGGGCCAGAAGATCTACGCAGTGATCGGGGGGGTGGGGTCGGCCCACACGCCCTTGTTGGCCCTGGAGCGCAGCGGTGCCAGCGGCTTCTCGCTCTTTGACGGTCCCGAGCTGCCCGCCGCCGACCGTCTCTGCGCCGTGACCGAGCTGGCCGAGCACCTGGGCGCGGTGACCGGCCTGGCCGCGCTGGCCCGGGCGGCCGGCTGCCTCTACCACCAGCTCTTGCCGGCTGGGCCGGCCGGGGTCCGGGTCGAGGAGCCCCTGCACGTGGCCCGCGAGCCCCTCTACTGGTTCCGCGATCGGATTCGAGGCCCGCGCCGGGCGGCGGTGGCCTACCCGGCTCGCGACGGCAACGCGGTGGCCGTCCTGCTGGAAGGGCTCGAGCAGCCGCCCCCGCGTCTCTACGAGCTGCCGGCCGCCATCTATTGCTTCGGTCCCGACCAGATCCCCGCTTTGCGGGCCCGGCTGTCCGAAGATTTCGCCTCGCTGGCCCGCAGTTGGCGGGGCCAGCCCGTCTTCGCCTGCGTGGCCTCTACGGCGGCAGGCCTGCAGGACGCCCTGGACCTGGCCGAGCAACACCTGATCCGCCATCGGGAGGTCCCTTTGCGGGGCCAGAGCGGCCTCTTCTACGCACCCACGCCGCTGGGACAGGGTGAGGTGGCCTTCGTGTATCCCGGCTCGGGCAGCCACTTCCTGGGGATGGGTCGCGAACTGGCGCGCTGCTTGCCCGAACTGGTCCATGCCCTGGACCAGGAGACCGAAGAGCTCTCGAGCCACTTCATGACCCGCTTCTACACGCCCTACCGAGGCGATTTTGGCCC
Organism: uncultured Burkholderiales bacterium; assembly: GCA_964637145.1. Taxonomy (GTDB): domain Bacteria; phylum Vulcanimicrobiota; class Xenobia; order Xenobiales; family QWHO01; genus QWHO01. Next base: position 7,671 of record CAZWUN010000052.1, on the reverse strand, counting down.
CGATTGGCGCGAGCTGGCGCGACATGACATCGAGGCCGACCTCCACCGCGCGATCTTCGGCCAGGTTTGCTTCGGCATTCTGGCCACCCGGATCGCCCTGGCGCTGGGCATCACGGCCCAGGCGGGGCTGGGCTACTCGCTGGGCGAGTCTTCAGCTCTCTTCTCACTGGGAGCCTGGACCGAGCGTGACCTGATCTATCGCCGCATCCAGCAGTCTCCCCTGTTCAGTCACGAGCTGGGTGGCGAGTGTCGAGCCGCCCGCCAGGTGCTCGGAGAGCCCTTCTCCTGGAAGGTCGTCGTCGTCAATCGCGGAGCCCAGGCGGTGGGTGCGGCGCTGGTGAGCGGATGCTACCTCTTGATCGTGAACACCGATTCCGAGTGTGTGATCGGCGGCCAGGCCGAGGCCGTGGACCGGGTGGTGGCCTCCCTGGGCTGCGACGCCTTCGAGCTAGCCGGGGTGCCCACGGTGCACTGCGAGCTGCTCGAGCCGGTGGCCACCCAATACTACGAGTTGCACCTCCTGAAGGTGACCGACGTGCCCCAGCGCATCTACTCGGGGCACTGGACCCGAGCTTACGAGCTCTCCAGCGAGAACTGCGCCCGCTCGATTCTCGAGCAGGCCGAGTCGGGCCTGGACTACCCCGCCACCGTGCGCCAGGCCTATGCCGACGGAGTGCGGGTCTTCCTGGAAATGGGGCCGGGCAACTCTTGCGCGCGGATGATCGACCTGATTCTGGGCGATGAGCCCCACCTGGCCCGCTCCCTGAGCGCCGGCTCGGAGGACGAGGTGGGACCCCTCCTGCGCTTGCTGGCCAACTGTCTGGTGGAGCAGGTTCCGGGCATCTCGCTCGAGCCGCTCTACGCCCTGGGTCCGGCTCCGCCCCCCGAGCAAGCAGACCAGGTGGTGCGGGTGCAGGTGGGAGTCGTGCCCGCGAAGGTTCGAGAGCCAGAGCGAGCGGTGGCCCCTCGGGCCGAGAGCGTGCGGCCAGCCCCGGTTCGGGTCGCGGTCGCGGCCCCGGCGAGCAGCGCCCCCGTGGCCGCAGTGGCCAGCAGACCACCGGCGGCGTTGGGCGAGTTGGAGCAGCAGGTGCTGGCCGCCGCCGCCTCACGCGCCGAGGCCCACGATGCCTATCTGCGTTTCTCCAGCCAGAACCTGGCCGGCATGGGCCAGGCGGTGCAACTGCAGACCCGGTTGCTGGAGAGTCTGGTGGGAGGCACCCCGATGGCGGCCACCACAACGACTGTTGCTCCAACCCTCCCGGAGCCAGTCACTGGTCCTCCCCCGCTCTTCCCTCGCGAGCTTTGCATGGAATTCGCCATCGGCTCCATCGCTCGCGTTCTCGGCCCCGAGTTCGCCGAGGTGGACAGCTACCCCACCAGGGTGCGCCTGCCCGACGAGCCCCTCATGCTGGTGGACCGCATCATGGAAGTGGAGGGCGAGCCTCGCTCGCTGGGATCTGGGCGCGTGGTCACCGAGCACGACGTCCTCCCGGGTGCCTGGTACCTCGACTGCGGGCGGGCTCCCGTGTGCATCAGCGTGGAGGCCGGCCAGGCCGACCTGTTCCTGTCGGCCTACCTGGGCATCGATCTCGCCACCAGGGGCCTGCGGGTCTATCGCCTGCTGGACGCCGAGGTCTTCTTCCATCGCGGACTGCCTCAAGCGGGAGAGACCATCCGTTACGACATCCGCATCGACCGTTTTGTGCGCCAGGGCGAGTCGTATCTGTTCTTCTTCAGCTTCGAGGGCAGCATCGCCGGACAGCCCCTCATCACCATGCGCAATGGCTGCGCCGGCTTCTTTACCTACGCCGAGATCGAGGGCTCGGGCGGCATCCTGGAGGCGGGCAACCTGCCCCGCGATCCTCGTGCCTTCCCCGCCGACTGGGCTCCCCTGACCCCCTTCGAAGGGCGCGAAAGCTACTCCGACGAGCAGGTGGAGGCCTTGCGCCGGGGCGATCTGGCCGGCTGCTTCGGCCCGGCTTTCGCCCACCTCGACCTGGCCGACCCGGCCCGCCTGCCCGGTCCGCCCATGAACCTGCTCCACCGCGTGCTCGAGGTCGATCCCAGAGGCGGACGCTTCGGACTGGGTCGGGTCGTGGCCGAGGCTGACATCGCGCCCGACAACTGGTTCCTGACCTGCCACTTCGTGGACGACATGGTCATGCCAGGCACCCTGATGTACGAGTGCTGCGCTCACACCCTGCGCTTCTTCTTGCTGCGCCTGGGCTGGGTGGCCGAAACCGAGGAGGTGGCTTACGAGCCCATCTGCGGGATTCCCGCCGTGCTGCGCTGCCGGGGTCCGGTCACGGCCAGCACCCGGAAGGTGATCTACGAGGTCGAGATCAGCGAGATCGGCTACCGCCCCGAGCCCTACGTGCTGGCCGACGCCCTGATGTACGCCGATGGCAAGCCGATCGTGCGCTTCACGGGCATGAGCATGCAGCTCACCGGCCTGACCCGCGAGCGACTGGCTGCCCGCTGGGCTCGACCGGCCCCCCTCTACGACGCCCAGAGCATTCTCGAGTTCTCGGTAGGCCGCCCCTCGCTGGCCTTCGGAGAGCCCTACCGCGTGTTCGACTCCGAACGCCGCATCGCGCGCCTTCCCGGGCCGCCTTACCTGTTCATGGACCGGGTGGTGGAGGTCAACCAGCCCCCCTGGGAGCTCAAGCCGGGCGACTGGATCGAGAGCCATTACGACATCCCGCGCCATGCCTGGTACTTTGGCGCCAATCGCCAGCCCACCATGGCGTTCTGCGTGCTGCTCGAGGCTGCCCTGCAGCCGTGCGGCTGGCTGGCCGCCTACCTGGGCTCGGCCCTGCGCAGCCCCCAGGACATGCACTTTCGCAACCTGGGCGGTACAGCCGTGCTGCACCGCGAGGTGTGGCCCGAGGACGGCACCCTGCGCGTGCGGGTGAAGATGACCGACGTCAGCGAAGCGGGCGGCATGATCATCGAGAACTTCGCCATGCAGGTGCTGCTTGGCCAGGAGATGGTCTACGAAGGCACCACCAACTTCGGCTTCTTCTCGGCCGCGGCCCTGGCTCAGCAACTGGGGGTGCGCGATGCGGTGCGCTACGTGCCCCCGGCCCAGGGTCGGGCCTTCGATCTGCCCTTGCTCGAGCCGTTGCGACCCGAGGATCCAGCCCCGCCCGGCCTGGGTTTGCCCGGCAAGGCTCTCTTGATGATGGACCGGGTGGATTGCTGGCTGCCCGAGGGCGGTCCCGCCGGGCTGGGCTTCATCCGCGGGGTGAAGACGGTCGATCCCGAGGAATGGTTCTTTAAAGCCCACTTCTACCAGGATCCTGTCTGGCCCGGGTCACTGGGGCTGGAAGCCTTCTTGCAGCTTTTGAAGGTGGTGGCCTTCGAGCGCTGGCCCGAGCTGACCGCCACCCACCGGGTGGAGGCCATCACCGTCGGCCAGAAGCACACCTGGATCTACCGCGGCCAGGTCATCCCTCCCAACAAGAAGGTGGAGGTGGAGGCGGTGATCACGGCTGTAGAAGGGCACTCGCTCACGGCGGACGGCTACCTGGTGGTGGACGGTCTGCCCATCTACCAGATGAAGGACTTCGGGATCCGCCTGGTGCCGTTGGCCTGATTTACACCGCGGCAACATTCACGGGCTTTGAGAGACGCTTTTTTCTGAATTTCGTAAGACCCAGGCGGTAACTTCACCAAAAAGACATTGATGGTGGAGTGTTTCCCATGCTCGCGATGAATCTCATACCGTCGCCCGCCCTGCGGCAGGCGATGCTTCGGCCGGTAGCCGCCCAGAAGCCAACCGAGTGGCTGGAGTCGGCGGAGTCCGCCCCTCCCGCCCCGGAGGGCAAGAAGCTGGTGGCGCGCGAGAGCGAAGGCGACAAGACCATCATCTGGGAGCGCGACGAGCAGGGCGTAGTGACCACCCCCGACTCCAATTTGGCGGCCGGGGGCACTCCCATGCAGAAGGCGGGGCGCTGGCTCTCCAACAAGCTGGTGCCCGAGAACTACAAGGTTGCCTGCAGCGCCGACTATCCTGCCACCCGCTCCTGGCAACTGGTGCGCGACTATGCCGGCTCCATGGCGGGGACGGCGGCGGTGGGCTGCGTGATGGGCAGCGTTACCGGCGCCACCACGGCCCTGGCGGCCCTGGGCTGGTCGATGGTCAACTTCGCCAACATGAACAACGTCAAGGATCGGATCGGCCAGATCACCAGCTTTCTGGCGACTCCCCTGGCGATTCGAGCCGAACGAAATCCTCGCCCCTGGATGATGGCCGGCGACATCGGGCAGCACGTATGCACCGCCCTGGATGCCTCGGTGGCGGTGGCCCCTCCCCTGCTCTACTTCCCGATCCTGGCCGTCTCAACCACCCTGCGCTCGATCGCCGGCGCTGTCTCGGGCGCGGCTGGCGCCAACATCGGCCCTCGCCAGGCCATCAAGGGGAACCTGGGCGAGGTCAGCGTCAAGAACTCCAATCAGAGCAACGCCGCAACCATGGCCGGAGCCCTCACCACGCCCCTGATCGTGGGCGGGCTGAGCAGTTACTTCGGGGCCACCGGGGCCCAGGTGACCGCCGCCCTGGCCGGCGACCTCGCTGCCCTGGCCAACGTGGGCCACGCGGTCGCCCTGGCCGGCCTGGTGACGGTGGGGATCGGGGCCGCGTTGGGCCTCTTTGCCAACTACATGATGCTCAGGAATCTCGACTACAACCCGGTCAACGAGCCCGCTCTGCGCGCCATCGTCAACCATATGGAAGACAACCAGGGCGCGATCTGCAAGCCCGACCCCTCGGTACTGCAGGCGATGGGGAGCCTGGTGGGAGCCGAGAAGCTGGTGGTGGGCGATCGCATCAAGCCCATCCTGGAGGATCCCGAGCTCGAGACCCTGCGCGAGATCTACAAGGACCGCCCCTACATCCTGCGTTACACCGAAGCACAGCCCTACATCGTGATGAAGACCGACGAGCGCTACACCCAGAGCCAGACCCCCACCGTTACGACCTCCACCCTGCCCCACAACACCGATTACCTCAACCGCATGGGTCAGGTCCAGGCGGCTATCCAGGCCATCCACGGCGAGCGCCTGGCAGCCTCGCCCGAGTATCGGGAGAAGCTCGCCGCGGGAGGACATAAAGAGGCCGACCGCTGGTTGCTCGAGGAGAGCCTCAAGAAGGCTCCCAAGAACGTCGAGCCGTTCCTGCTCGAGCTGCAAGAGGCCGGCTGGAGCGTGGACCTCTTGCGCCTGCGGGGCAAGGACCGACCCACGGTGTTCGAGGAGAAGTGACGTTTCGGTAAACTTGCGGCAACCAGATCGACCATCTTGACGAGGTATGTTTCAGGGGATGAGCCAGCATGCGCCCAACTGCCACCAGTGCCAGTATTTCAAAGTGTCCTGGGACAGCCGGTTTCCCAAGAGCTGCAGCAAGTTCGGCTTCAAAGGCCGACAACTGCCCAGCATCGAGGTGCTGGCCACCACGGGACAGCAGTGCATCTTCTTCGTCCCCAAGCCTGAGGCCGTGCCGGCCCGACCGGCTTATCAGCCCCTGAACGTGCTGCCCAGCCACTGCACCATCTCGGTCGTAGGGTAGGTTATCGCGGCCTGCGAAAGAGCACCTCGACCTTCGACCGGTGGGTTTCCCAGAATCCGAGCCTCTGATACAGCCGTCGAGCTTCTCGAAAGCGACCCAGAGTGGACAGGCGGGCCTGCTTGACCCCGCCCGCACCAAGTCCGCGGAGAAGAGAGACGAGCAGGGCCTCCCCGACTCCGTGACCGCGGTGCTCGGCCTGGAGGGCGAGCCAGTGGATATTGCCGCGAGCGTCCGAAACCCCCACCCCGACCGTCTGATCGGTGGGCTGGTGAACGGCCAGAACCACCTGGAGCTGCCCTGTCATTCCGGGACGCTCGGGAGCAAGATCCTCCTCGTCGGCTGCGAAAATCTCCCTGAGTAGCGCCTTCCACTCCTCACCATCGGACTCCAGCCAGTCGCGCACCCGGTAGCCCGCTGGCACGGAGAGGGGAGGCAAGTCCTCGAGACCTCGCTCGAGCTTGTGATGGGTGCGAGCTTCTTCCCGCCATCCCAGCGAGCGGAAGAAGGCCAGGGCCCCGGCGTTCTCCTGGCTCACCGGGCTGGTGAGGACGCTCGCCTCTCCCACCGTTGACAGGAAGCGCTCGACCAGCACCCGTCCGATACCCTGGCGCCGGCGCTGGGGGCAGACGACCACCGTCAGGTCGCGGTGAGCCAGGCGGCACGGACGCGTGCCGAGCAGGCCGATCGGGCGTTGATCGCGCGCGACGACGACCTGGCTCGCGAGCGAGAAGGAGGCGACCCCCCACCGGATCGCCTGAAGAGCGTGGTGAGGACGTCGGCAACTGCTGTGAAAGCTCAAACTTCCCGAAGGCTCGGCCAGCAGGCGCTCGGCCCACAGCTCGAGCCTGGCGGCCCGCCCGGTTTGATTGCGTCCTCGCAGAGCGAAAGCAGCCTCACGGGCCTGCTCGGCCGAGAGGGACCAGTCACCATGATTTCGATAGAATCCAGCTCTTTGCAGGCTGCGAGCCACCGGGTCGGCCGCCTCGGCCGGTCGGGTCAGCAAGGTCTCCCCCGTCTGCAGTCAGGCCGGCGGAGGCGACCGGCTCCCGCCCGGACGAAAAGCTCCTCCACACTCAGCGGACCGCCACCCGCTCGAGCACGTGGCGCACCACCTCGAAAGGCTGGATGCCCGAGATCAGCACCCCCCGATCGGGCGGCTCGGCAGCGCGATGCACCACCATGGCGGGCACAGCGGTCAGCTTGAGGTGGGCCGCCAGAGCCTCGTCCTCCAGCACGGCGGCCGTAAACCGCGATCCTTGCAGGGTGGCTCGCACCTCATTCGCGGGCGCTCCGAGCTCGACGCAGAGACGGACAAGCACCTCGACCTGGCCGATATCCGCGCCCTGCTCGAAGAACGCTTCAAAAATGGACGTCGTCAGCGCTTCTCCAGCCCCATAGCCCTGGGCCAGCTTCACAGCCTCGTGGGCCAGTCGGCTGCGAGGTTGGACAGGCGGCAGCCTCAAGACCATTCCCTGGGCTTCGGCCAGAGGGTAGACCGAGCTCTGCCAGACCTCGCGCAGGTAGTCCCCATTCGGATCGAGCGTAGGAAACGGCTCGGGACGAAGCTCGAAGGCCCGCCAGACCACCTCGGTCCCGGGCACTTCCCGCATCACTCGCTCGAGCACGGGCCGAGCCAGGTAGCAGAAGGGGCAGACGAAGTCGCTCCAGACGTCGATCCGCATCCGCGTGGCCAGCATCATGAAAGGCTTCGAGCCGCTGCCAACAGCACCTCCGGGCAGAACGACTGTCTATGGGTATACCTGTTCGCCCAGGTCAGCTCAGATAACCAAGAAACTGAGGCTGCAGGCTGATCATCACGTCCACCAGCTCGCGGGCGCACACGGCCCGGTCTACCACCGGGTCCACCAGCAGAGCCTGGGCGGCGGCTTTGCGCGAGCGGGTCAACACCGCCTCGGCGGTCATCTCGTGGATGCCCACCTGGTTCTGCAACAGGGCCGCGTAGGCCTTGGGCAGGGGCGCGACCGAGACGCCGCGCACCCCGCTCTTGCTGATGATTCCAGGCACCTCGACGGCGATGCCGCTGGGGAGCTCGCGCAGGTAGCTCTGGTTGGGCAGGTTGACGGCCGGCTCCTCAAAGCCCT
>CAZWUN010000051.1:0-20968 GCA_964637145.1 uncultured Burkholderiales bacterium | reverse complement strand
CCGCGCATGGTCTGCCGGTCCGGCACCTCGAGGGCGCCGGGCTCGACCGCGGGAGTTGGCTCGAGCACGTAGAGCATATTTCAAGTATACCCGGGTAGGACCGGCATGTCCAATCGGGCTATAGGAAAAAATGGCTCAACCAGGCCATTCTAGTGGCGCGACTGGAGTGCGCTCTCCGGGCTTCTGAAGGGGGTGGGAGGCGAAAATCCCTCAAGATTCTCTGGGGAGTGGAGGATGGCGCATTCTGGGGGAAGGAAAGGGGCTATGGGGAGTGGGTGTGACCCACGAGACTGATGGGCGCCTTCCAGGGTTTTTTTTGAGTCAGCTCGCGCATCGAAGAACTGTCCAGCTGCCAACCTCGCTCGGCCCGGAACAAAAATTTCAAAAAAGGCCGTCGCCGCCGCGCCTGTGGTAAAGTGGGAAACTCTGGGCCCGACTTATTTTGCGCCGTTCGGGGCCAGAGTTTTCCAAGCTGGCTGTGGATAAGCCGCCACCTCTTGACCGATGCGGCTTATCCACAGCCAGCGCCTTTTCCACAGGCCGTGCCCCGCTACAGTGCGGCATGACCATGCAGGTCATGCATTCGGTGCAATGGAATTCCGGTGCCTCTTAACTGCTGCAGACAGGGAAGACGGAGCTTCCGAACTACCTGAGAACCCGGGACCCGGTTGAGGAAGTCGAAAGCGGGCTGGATGGAACCACGAGCGACTCCAGAGATCTGGCCGGATGAACGAACCTACCTGCGGAGGAAAGCATGGACAAGACTGCGCTGGCCCTGACCGATCCTGCGATTCCCGCCACTTCGAAGCAGCCAGAGGGATTTGGCTTCCAGGCCCTCGGTCTGATCTCTGCTATCGCGACTGCGGATGACTACCTGCTCTGGAGTGAGTATCTTGACTTCCACCGCTTCGCGCAGAGTCTCCTGACGGCCAGCGAATTGGAGTCCGCAACGCAGCGTGCCGCGGCCTTGCGGCTCTTCCTGCCGGGAGAAACCTCCGAGCAGCGCCTGGACGCCGTACTTCGAGCTGCCGAGCGCGAGTGCGTCAGCATGGACCTGAGAAAGCGGCTGGTGGACCACGTGCTTCAGGTTCTCGAGGGCTCGCCCCAGCACACCGACGCAGGCTTGAGCTGTGCGCGCAGATTGATCGAGGGCCTCAGGGTCCCTCTCTCTCCGTTCGCCGAACGACTCGACCGCCTCTCCCGGGCGGCCCGGGAGGAAGCCTCGGCGGGCGCCTCACCGCTGTCGGTGAAGAGCCTTGCCAACCGACTGCGGGGCGCGTTCAGCTCCCTTAACAAGCGCGCCCGCTCCGAGGTTGTTCCGGGCAAGTCTATCTTTACTCGCCCTCCCGAAATTGACGCAGCCCGTGAGCGGGCCACCGAGCTCGTTCTCCTCGGACGCACCATTCAAAGACAGCGCCTGGTTGAGGAGGCCCAGCGATTCCTGGACCAATTACAGACTGAGCCCTGTCGCATCGTTCTGGTGGGCGAGTTCAAGCACGGCAAGAGCACGCTGTTCAATCGTCTGGCAGGGGCGAGCTTTCCTTACAGCGCCGTCGGAGAATCGGTCGCAACCACGGCCACTCTGGTCACTCTGCGCTACAGCGAGGAGCAGACCTACTCCGGGCGATGGCTCGACGAGGCGGCCCTGGAACGGGTTCGCGCTTACCTCTCGGCGAATCCCAGCGAGCGAAGCCAGCAGTATCTTCGCCAGCTGGATTCTACGGCGAGCCTTGAAGACTTTTGTCCCGGTGGAACCATCGGACGCTTGGAGTCTCTCGAAACGCTCCCGAGCTTTACCACGACTTCGGGAAAGTATTCCTGCGCGGTGGAGCGGATCGAGGTCGGACTCCCGGTCGAAACACTGAAGGCCGGCGCAATCCTGGTAGACACTCCCGGCAGCAATGAGACGACACATGTCCGCGAGGAGATCACGCGCCGCGAGGCACTGAATGCCCATTGCGTCCTTTTTGTCATGCGGGCCGATAAGTTCAAGCACGAATCCGAGCGCGCCTTTCTCCAGTCGCTGCTGCGATCGGGGCGGGTCCTCAGGCTCGCGCTGGTCATCACGCACGTCGACCGCGTTACCGAGACACGCGAGTCGCTGAGACAGCAGGCCCGCGAGTTCCTGATCGACCTGGGCGGCGAAGTGCGGTCTCTGCAGGCGATCCAGGGGGCCCCCATCTTCTGCCTGGACCAGACCCGGACCGATGACTCCGAGTTCAGTGATCTGTGGTCGTATCTCCAGCAAGCGGTTGACGAGTGCTCGCTGGGGTTCGGCGAAGCGAGATGGAGCGAGGAGCGCCTTGACCACCTGCGCCGAGTTGCCACCGAGGAGCTGACCAACTTCCGAAACGAGCAGCTCGAGCGGCTGCCTGGCGAGGACGAGCTCGCCGGAATGCAGCGCCTGACCGAGTCCTTCGAAGCCCTTGCCAGAGAGTTCTGGCAGCGACTTCTTCGCACCCTGGAGGGGCACCGGGATCGCCTCCAGGTCGAGGCCAACCAGAAACTGGGCGAGGCCCGCGGCCTGAAGGAACTTCTGCTCCAGGACTTCGACCGTCAAATTCGGGCCCGAATCGAGCAGTTGGGCGAGCGCTGGCACAAGGAGGAGCACTGGAAGGAGTTCGATCGGAACCCTGACCGTGTCATCCGGCCGCGACTCGAGCAACTCGCGCGTTCCTTCGAAGCCTCCAACGAATTCTGGAACCGCGAACTGACTCGCTTCGCCGAGGAGTTGTCAGCCCTGACCAGCCAGCAGGCTCCGAGCCTGCGACACGCCCGCGGCGAGTTCGATGGCTTGTGCGAGACCCGGCACGGCCTTCTCTCGGCAATGTGCCGACTCGACCAGGCCGCCACGGCTGTCGAGCAGACCGCCAGTGTCGGTCTTTTTTTGGGAACAGGAGCTTTGCTTCTCACCGGAAGCCCCGTCTTTTTTACAGCTCTCGCCGGTCTGGCGCTGAGCCCGGTTGGGGCCATCGCCGTCGCTGGAGCTGCAACCGCCTGGATCGCCTCCAAGTTGACCTCGGACAAGGAGGCTCGCAGAGAGAAGTTCATTCATTCCAAACTGGCCAATGCGAGCAAGGCTCTGGACAAGCTCGAGTGCGACGTCGTCGAGAAGGTAGAGCAGTATTACCTTGGCGTCTGGAGCAGCTTCCAGAGGTGCATCGACCAGCGCTATGGCCCTTTCATGCAAGAAGTTCAGGCGAGCGCGGAGGAAGCTCGACTACGCTGCCAGCTCACTCAGCGAATCCGAGCCGATACTCTCAGGCTGGTGGAGATGCTCGAGATGACCTCGCGCGGCAAATGAATCCAGCCGATGCGGTTGACCTGGGCAAACAGCCAGCCCAGAGCGCCTGCGAAGCCGGCCTCCAACAGAGGATCCGATGATCCCCCCCACCGGCCAGGAACGCGCGATTCTCGAAGCGAAGGCCGGCTCTCTCCAATCCTGAGGGGGACGAGCCTTGTCGCCAACCGCCACAACGACAGCCACTCTCGATACCATCCTGGCCCTGCAGTTCACCGTGGCCTGGGCGGGCGAGGGTCTGTGCGACCCTCCGCGGCTCAAGTGGTGGCGCACCGACCTGGTTGACGAGGCCGGCGGCGGCGACCTGCTGCGGCGCCTGGCCCCGCGCACCCATCGCTGGGCGGCGCTCGCGGCCGTGCGGCGGGCCGCCTTCCTGACCGACCTGAAGGCCCGCTCGGGCCTGTCCGACCCCGATGGGGTCACCACTCTCTTCTTCTGGGGCTTCGAGTTGGACGAGAAGCTCGGCGAGCGCATCCGCGAGTTGAAGTGGCTCCAGGTCAGCCCCGAGGAGGCGCTCGGCCTGTCGGTCAACCGCTTCGACCGGGCCCGGCTCGAGCAGGCCCTCGGTCCCCAGCCGGCCTACAGCCTGCAGCCGGCCGGCCGCGAGCTGAAAGGGCCGATGCCGTCCGAGCCGGCCGAGGCTGCGCGCAAGCTGGCCGGCGCTCTGCTGCCGCTCACCGATATCTACCCCGCGCCCTACTTCCGCCGATGATCGTGGCCACCAGGCCGTCGGAGACCACCGAGCTCCACACCCGCCTGCTGCGCCTGGGCCTTGCGGCCGAGGAGAGCCGCGCCTACTTCGAGCACCTCGACGGCCATCCCGGCGTGGAGCAGGCCTTCGAAGAGCGCTGGTTCGGGAGCCGCAGCATGGCGCGGGTGCGCTACTTTCTCATCAACTTCGCCTACCGCTTCCAGGCCTTCCCGCAGGCCTGCCAGGCGCTGCGCAGATGGAAGCCTTCCGATCCCAGAGAGCGCAACATCCTCTATCACTGGCACGTCCAGCTCTCCGACCCCCTTTACCGCGAGTTCACCGGCGAGGTGCTGCCGCGTCGCCGCGCCCACCCCGAGCCCACCATCGACCGCACCACCGGCCTGCGCTTCGTGGACCGAAAGACGGGGGGGCGCTGGGCTCCCGCCACGACCCTGCGCATGGCCACCAGCCTGCTGACCTGCGCCACCGAGGCGGGGCTGTGCGAGGGCAGCTCGACGGTGCGACCGTTGAAAATGCCCCGCGTGAGCGACCGGGCCCTGACTTACCTCTTGCTCTTGCTGCGGGAGGTCGAGTTCGCCGGCACCCTGCGCGAGAACCCTTATCTGGCCTCGGTCGGCATCGACAGCCAGGAGTGGGAGCAGCGCGTGCGCCGGCTGCCCGGGGTGCACTACGCCCGCATCGGTGACGTGCAAGAGCTGAAGTTCGAGCACGCCAGCCTGAGCGACTGGGCCCGGGAGGCCCTGTGAGCGCCATCGGCCTGGCCAGCGCCTTCGAGGCCCTCAAGCGCGACCTTCTGGCCGACGAGGGGCCGCGCATCTCCACCATGCGAAACTACCGCTTCGCCATTCTGCCTTATCGCCCCGAGGACGAGTTCGAGGTGCGCCGCAAGACGCGCCAGCTCTCCGACGAGCTCAAAGCCAGAGGCTGGGACGTGCTCGAGATCTCCTTGCACCGCCTCTTCATGCAGCGGCTCAAGAGCCTTGGCCAGGGCGATCTCGAGCGCATGATCGAGACCGAGAAGCGCCAGTACAGGCTCAACTCCGAGCGCGCCATGAACCGCGTGAAAGACCAGCTGGGCCAGCTTCTGGGGGGAGAGGACGGGCTGGCGGCCGACCTGGTGCGCGTCATCGACGAGTTTGCCGCTAGCCAGCCGCACAACCCGGAGAAGACCCTGATCTGGGTCAAGCGCGTGGGAGCCCTGTATCCCTTCTATCGCTCTTCCACCCTGCTCAAGCACCTCGACGGCAAGACCCGCCAGATTCCCGTCGTGCTGCTCTACCCCGGTGAGCAGCGCGACAAAACGGCCCTGAGCTTCATGGGCGAGCTCGAGCCCGATCGCGATTACCGCCCCCGCATCTATTCCTCGGAGTTGACGTAAGCATGAAAATCAAAGAGCTCTTCTGGTCGGACGTCACCCGCGACATCCCTCCGGTCATCTACTTCCACGAGCAAAAGCCCGAGAAGCTTGAGGCCGAGGTGAGCGAGTACATCATCACCGGGGGCTACGAGGACGGCGACCCGCGCAAGAAGCGCATCCCCGAGGGCATCCACGAGCAGTACGTGCACCTTCTTCGGGCCCTGACGGCGGAGTTGGGCAAGAGCGGGGGGACCGAGCTTCCGGCCTGCTGGATCTCCGGCTTCTACGGCTCGGGAAAGAGCAGCTTTGCCAAGCTGCTGGGCCTGGCCCTGGACGATAGGGTGCTCCCCGGCGGCAAGACCCTGGCCGACGCCCTGCTCGCGCGGGACGACTCACCCCGCCGCCAGGAGTTGCGCGACGCCTGGCAGGCGCTGCGCGGACCCATCGACCCGCTGGCGGTGGTCTTCGACATCGGGGCCGTGGCCCGCGACGACGAGCACATTCACAGCGCCGTCAAGCGCCAGCTGCAAGAGCGGCTGGGATACTGCCGCGAGAGCCACTACGTGGCCGATTACGAGCTCAAGCTCGAACAAGACGGCAACTACTCCGAGTTCGAGCGCCTGGCTCAGGAGACGCTGGGCAGACCCTGGAGCCAGGCGAGTCGCGAGCGGATGGCCGAGGACCACTTTTCCGAGGTCATGCACCGGCTCTTCCCCAGCAAATATGACAACCCGCTGGCCTGGCTCGACTGGCGGGCGGGGGAGAGAACCGGCGCCGGCACCTCGGTGGAGGAGACCGTGCGCGATCTGGAGGCCATGCTCGAGCGGCGCGCCCCGGGCAAGACCCTCTTTCTGGTGGTGGATGAGGTCAGCCAGTACATTTACGGCCAGGACGGCCGCATGCTCAAGCTGCAGACCTTCGTGGAGGCGCTGGGCCAGCGCCTCAAGGGGAGAGCCTGGCTGCTCGCCACCGGCCAGCAGAAGCTGGAGGAAGACCTGGAGGGCGGCAACCTCGGCAAGCTCAAGGACCGCTTCCCTCCACGACTGCGGGTCCACCTTGCGCCCACCAACATCCGCGACGTGGTACACAAGCGTCTGCTCAAGAAATCTCCCGACAAGGAGAAGGTGCTGCAAGAGCTCTTCGAGCAGCATCGGGCCGATCTCAAGCTCTACGGCTACCAGTGCGAGGGCATCACCAGCACCGACTTCGTCGAGGTCTATCCCATGCTGCCGGGCCAGGTGGATCTCTTGATGCAGATCACCAGCAACCTCAGAGCCCGCTCCAGTCGCATGAAAGGCGACGACCACGCCATCCGCGGGCTGCTGCAGTTGCTCGGAGAGTTGTTTCGCGAGCTCAAGCTGGGCGAGCAGCCGGTCGGCACGCTGCTGACCATCGACCAGATCTACGACGTGCAGCACACGGCCCTGGACGCCGACGTGCAGAGCACCATGGCGCGTCTTTCGGCCCAGGACGAGCTGGCCGGCGACGAGCTGGTGATGAAGGCCGCCAAAGCGGTGGCCTTGCTGGAGCTGGTGCAAGAGCGCGAGCCCACCACCGCCGAGCTGGTGGCCCGGTGCCTCTATGCCCGCCTGGGCGCGGGCAGCCAGGTGGAGGCCTTGAGCCGGGTCCTGGAGCGGCTGGCCGAGCTGGGCATCCTGTCTCGCTCGGAGAAGCAGGGCTACAAGATTCAAAGCTCGGCCGGCCAGGAGTGGACCCGGGAGCGGGACAGCTACGGCGTCACCGGCCAGGCGATCAGCGAGCTGGTGCGAGAGAAGCTCCGAGAGCTGCTGGGCCAGGCCTCCCGGCCCCGCTACAAGAGCCGCTCGTTTCCCCTGGCCGCGAGCTTCAGTGACGCGAGGCAGTCTCGCGAGGAGCGGCTCTTGTCGCCCAACGACCCGGCCAACGTGGCTTTCGACTTTTTCTACCTGACTCGCCAGGAGGATCGCAAGGACGAGCACTGGCTCAAGGAGAGCGACGTCGCCCTGCGGCGCGACCGCATCCTCTGGGTTTGCGGCTCCACCTCCCAGCTTGATCAGCGTGCTCGCGAGCTGGTGCGCTCGCGGCAGATGGTGGGCCGCTACGAGCCGCGCCAGCAATCGCTGGCCGATACCAGGCGACGCCTGCTCTTCGACGAGCGCACCCGGGTCGACCATCTCGAGGCAGAGCTGAGCAAGCTGGTAGCGGCCTGCTTCTTGGAGGGCGAGCTCTACTTTCGAGCCCGCAAGCTGAGCAAAGAGAGCTACGGCGGCAACTTCGGCAGCGTCGCTCAGAGCGCGGCCGAAGAGGTGCTGCCGGCCCTCTACCCGCACTTCATCGAGCTGGCCGTCACCGAAGGCGACATGAAGCAGCTGCTGGAGTACGACCTGCGGGGAGTGAGCAACAAGTTTCTGGCCGATGGGCTGGGCCTGCTCGAGCAGGACTCGGGCCGGTTCGTGGCCACCTGCACCGGGGTGGTGCCCACCCGCATCAAGGAGTACGTGGCCGAGCAGAACGGCGTGAGCGGCCAGGCGCTCCTGACCGAGTTCGGCGGCCCGCCCTGCGGCTATGCCCCCGACGTGGTGCGGGCTTGCGTGCTGGGACTCTTGCGCGGCAGCCACATCTCGATACGGCCCGCCTCGGGAGCCAAGATCACCTCGGTGCGAGACGCCGACGTGCTGGACATCTTCCGCAAGGACAAAGACTTCAAGCAGGCCGACATCCTGCCCGGCGGCGGCACCGTCACCCAGCGCATGCGGGTCGCCATTCGTCGCTTTCTCGAGCAGAGCCTCAGCCTGGAGGTCGAGCCCGACAACGATCACCTGGCCGACGCCGTCTTCAACCACTTTCCGGGCTGCGCCGAGCGGCTGCAGGAGCTGCAAAGAAGGCTCAACCGGTTGCCTCGCCAGGTGGAGCTGCCCAGAGCCCTGGAGGGCTTGCAGTCGCTGCTGGTCAAGTCCATGCGCTCGCGCCTGGTGGAGGATACCCTGCTTTCGGTCTTCCAGCACCTGGACTCCCTGCAAGAGGGCCTCCAGCTTCTGGGCATCTACCTGGGCGACCTGACCGAGGCCGCCCTGGAGCAGCTTCGTCAGGTCGACCGCGTGCGCGCGGTGGAGCTCGATCAGCTCAAACAGGTGGGACTGGATCAGGAGGTGGTCCGCGAAGGGCAGGCCCTCGAGCAGCAACTCGACGGCCCCCGCCCGTGGGCAGGGATCGACAGCGTGGCTGAGGCGGCCGAGCACATCCGCACCCGCTACGTGGAGGCTCGCGACGCCCTGCTCTCTCGTCAGAATGAGCTTTTCAAGGAGCTGCGCGGTCGGCTGGTGCTGCGCGAAGGCTACAACAAGCTCCACCCCGACGAGGCCGACAGCGTGCTGCGCCCCCTGCGCGAGGCCCGCTGCGACACCACCGCCGAAGCCATCAGCCCCCCTCTGGCCTTCCTGCGCGACTCGGTGCCCAACCGTCTGCACGAGGCGCTGGAGGAGGCCAACCGCAAGCTGGACGAGGTGCTGCAGCACGTGACCGTGGTGCAGGTCAAGATTCAGGTGAAGGGCCGGGAGTTCGCCTCCGAGCAAGAGGTGGACGCCTGGCTCGCCGAGCTGCGCCAGCGCCTGCTGGCCCAGCTCCAGAGCGGGGTGAGAGTGCGGGTGGTGTGACGCTGTCCGAACATACGCGAGATCGCGAGACAGTCACGGTTCACCTGTAACCGGTTGTTCCGAAGTATGCAGGAATTGGAACTGCGACCTCCGCATTATGAGCGTGAAGCGATACCCAATACGCGCGCACTCAATGCCGCTAAAGTAGGGGGCAAAGTGAATTCAGACCGAACACTTCGGCAAGTCGACATTGAAACATTGGAGTCGTGGCTCCAACAGAAGCTTCCCGACTTCAAGTGTCCCCTATGCGGCTCACAGGAGATCAACTTCGCCATGTTTGGAATGCACAGACTCAAGCCCAGCCTGGGTGGGCCGAACGACGGCTCCTATCACTTGGACCAGGCTGTCATCACGCCGTTTGTCTCTGCCGAGTGCAACAGGTGTGCGCATATCCTTTTATTTAACTCGAAGCGAATGGGTGTCGCAGATGATATTGGTGATGGATCGAGGCCACTAAAGCCGCTCAAATAAGTGGGTCGGTGGCCGGAGGAATTGTGCGCTGAGCCATCGCGGCCAATTCCGGCGCTGGAGCCTGGAGAGTCCACGTCCGTGATGGAGTTCTTCTCCATGGTCACCTAGCAAGAGGCCCACGAGAAAAGCCAGAACTATCAGGTAGAAATCCGGTTTGACGCGGTCACGGACCCCAGGACCGGGCGGACCAGCGCCAGCCAGACCAAGAAGAGCAAGCTGCAGCAGAAGATGGATCCAGGACAAAGCGAAACCGACCTGGAGTCTACCCAAGAACACAGGGACGCCATGAATTAGTGGCGTCCAGGCGCCTCCAGGCGCCAGCAGAGAAAGCTCCTGAGCCACTGCCCGGGTTCGGTACGGTGGACGAGGCCGGCAGGAAGGTTGACCGTGCCGAAGGGAAGCGCGGACGGGTGAACTTGCCATCCAAAAAAGATGGAGCAGAGGCGGCTGTTAAAGCGCTTCACGAGCAAGAGCTTGTCCATATCGATTTGGACGCACTGAAAAGGGCTTCGGTTGATGTCCGACGTGGATTCGACAAGAAGCTCGAGCAGGTTGAAGAACGGCTTGACAGTGTTATTTCTCGGTATCCAACCCCCCTCATCCGCCTTCTCACGGAAGACGCGGTTCGGATCCGGGTCGTTGCCAGCATCGAACCCGAAAAGACAGCGTCTGGACTGATCTTGCCTGGAGTCGCTGGTCGCTACGACGGGTCGAGGCGAGTCATCACAGTTACCACCGAAGCCCTTCATCAAGACGATGGAGTCTTTGATGAAGAGTTGTTGCACGCTTGGGACCACCTGTTAGGGTCACGCGGGCGGGCTGGCCGCCTCTCGGAGGGAAACGAAGCGGCCTTCCCAGCTCTCGCTGAGATGGGAAGAACGGTCCGGGCCAGATTCGACTCCGGGGAGGATTTCTTCGACGAATATCTCAAGAAAAATCCTCGAGAGTTCTTGGCACACTGGGTCGTTGAATTCGGTCGTCAAGACGGTGAGGGGCGAAAAGTCTTGCAGGAGATAGGCCCTGCGATGTATAGTGTCGTTGAAAGTCTTCTCAGTGAAGAGTTCATGCGCGGGGCCCTGAAATGAAGAACTACGGCTGGCAAGAAACGGAAGACTACTACATCAAGGTCGTAAGGCCTGATGTTCTGTTTGATCTTTCGACTGTTCAGTATCCAGCCCCGGGCCAACGCTCCGCCAACGTCACGGCTGTTCACAAGCTCAGTGGCGAACGCGAGACTTACGCCCTCGCTTACGGTAAGGGCCACAACCTGAGGCTCCTCAAGACGAGGAAAAGCACCTCGGAGCCCTGGTTGCTACGCGATCAGGAAGACCTGACCCAGCTCGCTAACCACGTCTGAGAGAGTCAATTCCTCCACGACTGGGCGAGGATTCCTTCCAGCGCGGCCTTCAGTTCGAGGCGAACCCACATCAAGTTCTGGTGGGATCGATTGCGCAACCTCGTCTGTCGATGTATAGTCATTGTATCTACGGAGGTGCCGCCGTGAAGAGCAAGCTTCAGAGGTGGGGCAATAGTCTGGCCATTCGCATCCATCGAAGCCTGGTGGAGGATTTGCACCTCCGAGAGGGAGCAAGCCTCGAGGTCAAAGTGCACGAAGGCTGCCTGATCCTGACCCCGATGCGCCAACAGGACGACCTTGAAGCCCTCCTGGGCCAGGTGACGGATGAGAACCTTTACCCGGAGTTCGACTGGGGGCCGGCCCGGGGAAAAGAGAGTCTCTAGATGCCCTGGGCGCCGGAGCGAGGGGATTTGATCTGGCTGGACTTTCGCCCTCAGACAGGCCACGAGCAAACCGGTCGGCGGCCTGCTCTCGTGTTATCTCCCCAGTCCTACAATCGGCGGGTAGGGTTGGCTCTCATCTGTCCCGTCACCTCGCGGGTGAAGGGCTACCCGTTCGAGGTGAGCCTGCCTGCCAGCTGCCGAACCCGGGGGGCCGTCCTGGCCGACCAGCTTCGGAGCCTGGATCTCGACTCCAGGCGGGCGGCCTTCATCGAGCAGGGACCGCCCGAACTTGTCGAGCAGGTATGGCGCAAGCTCAGGACTCTGCTTCCGGAGCTTTGAATCAAAGGCGTTCAGGCGTCGAGATGGCCACAGGTCCGACTCCCCGAGTGCCTGGAGCTCCTGAGAGGCATCGTAGCCGTCAAATCGCTCGCCCAGTTCGCGCAGAGCCTCCACGCCGCGACGGCGCGCCTCGGGTGGAACGCCCCGCAACTGGTCGGAGTACGGACGACCGCTCTCTTTCTGTCGAGTCCCGGATCGCTCGAGAAGACTCGGCCTGATCACACGGGGTGTTTCGTGATGACAGGCGGGTCGGTCGGGTTGCTCGAGCCAGACCACCCCGGCCGCTCACCGCTGGCGTCACTCCGGGACCCGACACAACCTGCACGCGTGTCAATCTGGGGCCGACACGCGTGTCACTCCGGGGCCCGACAGCGGAGCCTGGCCTCCTCGATGCGCACCGTATCCCCCTCGATCCGGTAGTAGAGCCGGTAGTCCCCACAGCTCAGGCGGTAGCGCCCGTCCTCCAGGCCCAGGATGCGCCGGGTGCGGTGCGGCATCGGATCCACCTCCAGAATGGCCCGGGCCCGCTCGAACAGGTCCGGGTCGAGCTCGGGACAGGCGAGCACCTGGTAGCGGGGGGTCAGATCCAGCTCTCCGAACCAGCCTGACGACTCGTCCGGAAAGGCGTCGAAGCGGGGGATGTAGGGCTTGATGTCGAGGACGGGAGTGCCCTCGAGCAGGTCGTGCTCTCCCAGGTAGAGGCGGTGGCCCTCGATTCCCAGCAGCGGGACGGCGCTCAGCCCCAGCGGGCAGGGGCGGTGCGGCGAGCGGGTGGCGAACAGGCCCCTGCGGCCGCCGCGGCCCCGCGGGGGCAGCACCCGGGCGCGCCAGCTCCGGTTCTTGTGGAACCACCAGATCAGCCAGATCCGGCTGAAGCCCTCCAGGTCTTGCAGCGCCTGCACCAGGCGGGGGTCGTCCTGGCGCAGCTCCACCACGCCCTGCTCGCCTCCCTCGGGCTGGCTGGGAGCCTGGTATTTGCTCGAATAACGGCTGCGCAAGAAGCCGATGGGCTGGCAGAGCAGGGGATTCAGGGCGCGGCCACCAGGTGCTGACGGCCCAGCTCGGCCGGGCTGCAGCAGCCCGACAGGGCCATGGTCAGCTCGAAATCGGCCAGCAGGTTGGCCAGCACCTCGCGCACGCCCTCCTCCCCCGCCAGGGCCAGGCCATAGACGAAGGGGCGACCCAGGCAGACGGCCCGGGCGCCCAGGCAGAGGGCTTTGAAGACGTCGGCGCCGTGGCGGATGCCGCTGTCAAAGAGCAGCACGAGCCTGTCGCCCAGAGCCCGCGAGATGGCATCCAGCGCGTCCAGAGCGGTGATGGAGCCATCCACCTGGCGGCCGCCGTGGTTGGACACGATGATGCCGTCCAGGCCCTGATCCAGGGCCCGCTGCGCGTCCTCCACGGTCAGAATGCCTTTGAGCAGCACCGGGAGCCTGGTGATGCCGCGCAGGAAGTCGAGATCTTTCCAGGTGAGGGTGGTGCGCGAATAGATGCGGATGAACTGGCGCACGGCTCGCAGGGGGCGATCCGAGCGCAGGTTGGTGAGCAAGCCGCCGGGGTAGTTGCGGTTGATCTGGTAGAGCAGCTCCAGCACGCCCAGGCCTTTCGGGCGGGGCGAGTCGGGGTCAGGAGCGCCCGCCCCGGGCTCGTCGAGCAGACGCTGGAAGACCGGGTCGGTGAAGTACTGAGACAACCCCCGGCCCCGCAAGAACGGGAGGTAGCCGTTCTCGAGATCGCGGGTGCGCCAGCCGAGCAGCGGGGTGTCCACCGAGACCACGATAGCCTCGCAACCGCAGGCCTCGGCCCGGCGCACCAGGCTCTCCACCAGCTCGTTGGACTTGCTCCAGTAGAGCTGAAACCAGCGGGGGCTGTCGCCCATCAGGGCGGCGCAAGCCTCCATGGGCACCGAGGCCTGGTTGGAGAAGATCATCGGCAGACCCAACCCGCGAGCGGCCCGGGCCACGGCCCCGTCGGCGTGGGGGTGGGCCAGTTCGAGAGCCCCCACCGGGGAGAGCAGCACCGGGGCGGGCAGCTTGCGGCCCAGCAGCTCGACCGAGAGATCGCGGCGGGAGACGTCCCTGAGCATGCTGGGCAGGATGCGCCAGCGCTCGAACACCTGGCGGTTGGCCTGCATGGTGGACTCGCGCCCGGCCCCCCCGGCCAGGTAGCCGAAGGCCTCGGGGCTGAGACGCTTCTGGCAGGCCCGCTCCATGGCCTCGAAATCGAGCGGAACGAGGGGCTTGCGGCCCCCTCCCCCCTGGAGGTAGATCTCGCGCTGCCGAAAGGGCGGCTGGTCCATTGCGGCATTGTAGCCGGAGGGCTCGGGCCTGTCCACCAGGGGCCAACCGGGCTCTACGCGAATACTGGTTTTGATGCAGGTCCCCTCCCTGGGCCCCCTGGCCACTCCCTGGACCGCTCCTCCCCGCGACGGCACTCCCGAGAGCGAATCCCCCGATCAGGTCATCCTGCGGGGCAGCTGCAACCTGTCTCCGGCACCGCGTAGCGGGATCGAGACGGCGCTGGCCTGGGCTCTTTGTCCCGCTCCGCTCGGGGCCGAGCTGTCCGCCCTGGCCACCGACCTCAAGAAAGGCGGCTACGTCCTCAGTGACGGCACGAAGGAGGTCGGCCCCGAGACGCTGAGCTCCTGGCCGGAAGGCGGGCTGCAGGTGAGCCAGAAAAGCTCCGAGCCCGAAGGTCCGTTTTCCCTGCTGCCGGCCATGAAGGTCGACCGCATTGCCGTCTCCAGCTTCCAGGATCTCAAAGACCTCTCGCATGCCGCCCGCGAGGAGTTCTCGGCCATGACCGACCCGCAGGCGGCAGCGACTTTCGCCCGGCTGGAGAAGGACGGAGGCGTCAAGCTGATGCTGGCCGGGTCCGGCTACCGGGGGCCCGAAGCCGAAAAGGGCCTGCTGCACGCCAAGGTGATGATACTCGATACCGCTGACCCGGAATGGGCCAGGGATCTCTGGTCGATCGATGATGGGTTCAAGCCCGCCGACTCGCCCCCTCGCCCGGCCGGAGTCTACGGAGCTCACCGCGAGGCTGCCCGAGGAGCTCTGACCAACTTGTGGATGCAGGGCCCCCAGGCCACCCGGCCATGCCAGCTGAAGTCGCTGGAGACGGCCTGCTTCTTCTACCTGGGAGATCCCCATCCGGAGCTGGACCGCGACCCTCTGGCCTGCCAGTTGCGCGAGCTGGCCCGTTCGGGGGTGCAGTTCTTGCCTCCCGGCTATCACTTTGACGGCATCGCGACGGTTCCCCAATCCGAAGATGCGATGGCCGTCCACACTCGTCTGCGCTCGAATCCAGAGGCGGTCTTCAAGGTTGCCCTGGACGGGGTGGCCTGGACCCCGGCCCCTCTGGGACCGGACGGATTGCTGCGGCCGGGGCCCGACTTTCAGCAGGCCATGGACTACCGTCGCGAGCACCTGCTCTCGCTTCCGGTCGCCGAGCGCAAAATCACGCTGGACATCCTGGCCATCCCCAGCGGCCAGAGCGTGGAGGCCAAGCTGGCTCTCTACGAGCGCCTCAGGCTCTTTCACAAAGAGCACCCGGCCGAGCACGCAATGATGAGCCTGAAGTTCCTCGGCATGGGGGAGCCGGACGAGACCGAGGCCCTGGCCGACATGAAGCGACTGGCCGCGGCCAGCTCCTCCAACCGACCTCTGGAGGCCCTGGTGGAGCCATTCTTGGAGCTGCGGGCCGAGCCGGGTTTGAAACCCGAGTGGCTGGCCCCTGCCGTGGCCCACTTCCACGAGCACGGCTCTGAAGGGCGCGACCGACTGCTGGAGCTGGGCCGACTGGGGGGGCGCTTTCAAGACTCGCTGGAAGCGGATCGCCTGTTGATGGGCTGCGGCGCGCCCTATCCCGAGGCGTTGAAGGCTTACCAGGCGGTGGCCCGGGCGGTCGCGGGCCAGGACCGGATGGCGCTGATGTCGGGGACGAGCATGGCCGGCCCCTGGGGCCGGGTCATGGAGGACCGGCGAACGTGGGTTCCCACGCCCCAGAGCCCGAATCAGGTCTTCGCTCGCCTGCTCGAGCTGCGCGCTCCCGGGCAGGACCTCGCCGGGACGGGCGAAGCTCTGGGCGCCCTGATCAAGCGCTTCGACGACAAGACGGCCCTGGAGCTCTTCCCCGGGCTGCTCGCCCACCCGGGTGATCCCGCCACGGTGACCGACCGGTTCCTGCGCGAAGAGCGCCTGGCGGGCGATACCGAGACAGCTCTGCGTTGCCTGCAGCCAGGCGGCTGCCCCGAGCTACCCGAGCCCCTCGAGCTGCGCGAGAAGGCCGAGCAAATGCTGTGGCGGCCGGAGCATGAGGGGGTCAACCTGAACGCCTTCTTCAGCCGTCAGGACAACACCATCAATTTCAACGACGGGAGTGTCGCGAGCAGGGTGGAGCCATCGCTGAGCGACTATCGCTTCCTGCTCGGGCTGAGCGACCGAAAGCTGCTGGAGGACGCCCAGACGCTGGCCGAACTCAATCGCAAGCTCAGCAACAAGGATGCCCGTGCCCTCCTCAGCGACCTGAAGGCCGGCTCGCTGGGCAAGCTGAGCGGCAGCGACCTGGTGGAGCGGCTGGAGGTGGAGCTCGACCTCCAGGGCGATCCCCAGCCGGCCCTGGAGAGCTTGCGCCAGCCTCCCGAGCCGTTCGAGCAGCGCAAACTGCTGGCCGCACGTCTTCGTTCCGCGCTGGGGGAGGGCCCGCTGGCTCCCGATTACCATCTGCTGACTGCGGAGAGTCTGCCCGGCTCGAGCTTCGAGGAGCGGCTGGACGCCCTGTCCCGGCTGCGCCAGGCGCTGGATCCGAGCGAGGGGGTGGAGGCCAGCCGCCAGGCTTATCAGGCCCTGGTGGACAGCGTGCGCGAAGGCGCCTGGACCGGCCGCGAGCTCGGTCAGGCCACCGACAGCCTCCTCAAGAGCTACCTGTCTTGCAGCAGCCTGAGCGACGCCTTGAAAGCGCTGACGCGGGGCCCGGCCGACGAGGGTCAGGTCGCGGGCGGCGTCCAGATCGGTCAGAGTGGGGTCACGGTGGGCGGGGTGCGTTTGCGCACGCGCTCTTAGGCTAGCCTCAGAGTTAGTTGGCCAGCTTGTAGCCCACGTAGCCGCCCACGATGAGCCCGGCCACGCCGCCGAAGAGGCCGGCGACCTGCATGCCCACGTGGGCCCCGACACCCGCTCCGACGGTGGTGCAGAAGGTGGTGGCGAAGCCCTCCTGGGCCCCGCGCACGGCGCCGTAGACGGCTCCGGTGGCCCCAAAGACCAGGGCGCCGGGTCCGCCGAACACCATCCCGCCGGCTGTGCAGCCGGCCTCCCAGCCCACCGCGCCTCCCCACAGTGCGCCGCCGGCGCGGGAGAGGAAGGAATGCTCCTTCGGGGGCTCCTGCCAGGGGGGAGGACAGGGCGGATAGTAGCCCGGAGGCGGCGGATAATAAGGCCCATAGCTGGGGGCGGGTCGGCAGTAGACGTTCATACCCGTTCTTGGTAGACCGGCGGGCTGAAAAAAAACTGAAAACCAGCCACGCCCTCAGGCGGCCGGGTCGTCGTGCTCGTGCTCGGACAGGACCTGGCGTAAGAAGGCAAAGCGCTCTTCCGCGACGGCGTTGTAGCGCTCCAGGGCCTGGGCCTGGAGATCGGAGGACGAGCTGAGCTGCTCGAGGGTCTCGTTGATCTCGCCGATGGAGTGCTGCACCTGTCCAGCGGTCTGCCGCAGTTGGCCGACGGTCTGCTGCACCTGTCCAACGGTTTGCTGCAGTTGGCCAACGGTCTGCTGCAGTTGGCCGACGGTCTGCTGCAGTTCGCCGACGGTCTGCTGCAGTTGGCCGATAGTCTGCTGCATCTCGCCCATGGACTGCTGCATCTCTCCCATGCCCTGGTGCATCTCTCCCATGGAGTGCCGGATCTCTCCCATGGACTGCTGCATCGTCCCAAACTGGCGTTTATGCTGGGCCAGCGCCCCCATGATCAGGCGAAACTCGTGCGACTGCAATTCCGCCAGCTCGTCCAGCCTGCGGTTCAAGAATGCCATGCTCATGGGAAGACCTCCTCAGCTGATGATACCTCAGCTTAGCCCGGTCTGGCCAGAGCGTTCAGTGATCCCGATCAACGAGCGCGTCGAAGGCGGCGTGGAAATCCTCCACCAGCGTCTCCGGGTCGGTCACCAGGCGGTCGTCGCAGGCTACGCCCACGCGCACCTGGCCCCCGTAGCTTAAGATGCTCACGCCCAGCCCCAGCCGGCCCGACTGGGGGACCCAGAACATCAGCCCGGTGATGGCCTGGCCGGCCAGGTAGAGCTGCTTGTCGGGGCCGGGCACGTTGGTCACCACCAGGGTCGACTTGGAGCCGAAGAACTCCACCACCCGGGTCTGCAATTCAGCGGGGATGGTGCCCACGGCGCTCAGCAGACCGAACACCACCACCGCCTGGGGGCCGCTCTTGAGGGCGTCCATGCGGCGCTTGACCTCGGCGAACTGCTCGGCCGGGGTCTCCAGGCCTACTGGCAGCGCCAGGAAGACCATGCCGAAGCGGTTGCCCAGGTCGGCGTGGTGGGGCTGGCGCAGGTCGACCGGAACCACGGCCCGCACCGAGACGTCGGGCGGGGGCTGGAAGCCTCGCCTGGCCAGGTAACGCTTCAGCCCCCCCGTCAGGGCGGCCACCAGGATGTCGTTGACGGTGCCGCCGATGCGCCGCCGGGCCGCCTTGACCTCCTCCAGGGGAATGGCACGCGAGACGGCCGCCCGCTTGCGGGGTCCGAGCGGGCCACGCAGGGGCGTCATGGGCTCGCCTTCGAGCAGCAGCATCTTGCCCAGGTTGCCGGCCGCGGCCAGGTGCTTGCGGGCCACGTCGATCATCTCCATGGGGCGCACCGAGATCTCGCGGCTGGCGTGCATCTTGGGGCCCTTGCGTCGGCGCGGAGATTCGCGCACCTCGGGCTGCTCGTCGCGCTCGGCCGGAGGGGAGGGCTCCGGGTCGGTCAGATCGAGCAGCACCCGCATCAGGGCGATGCCATCGGCGATGCAGTGGTGCAGCCGGGCGATCAGGGCCGAGCCGCCCTGGAAGTCCTGCACCAGGTGAAGTTGCCAGAGGGGAATGCTCTGATCCAGCGGGTTGCTCATCAGGTCGCTGACGAACTCGAGCAGGTCGCTCTCTTTGGAATGAGGGGGCAAGCGCCAGGAAACCAGGTGGCGGTCGATGTCGAACTCCTTGTCCAGCGTCCAGCGCGGACGACCGAGCACGGGGAACTCGACCTTCATGCGAAAGCGCTCGTAGCGCAGCAGGCGCCTCTCCAGCGTGAAGCGCAGCCACTCGTGGTCGACCGGCCGGTCGAACAAGAACATGCCGGTCACCATCATGGGGTTGTTGGGCTCCTCCATGTGCAGCCAGGCGGCGTCGGCGTTGGTCAGAGGAATGGCGCGGGGCTTGCCGGGCACTACACGAAGCGCCGGATGAATTCGCCGGCCTCGGACAGCGACTGGCGCCCCTCGGGCATCACGGGGGCAAACAGCTGCCAGACGTGGGGCTGGCCCTGCCACACCTTGAGCCGGGTGGTCACCCCGTGCTGCTGGGCCTTGCGGGCAAAGCGGGTGGAGTCGTCGAGCAGCACCTCATTGTCGCTCACGTGCAGCAAGAGCGGGGGAAGCCCGCTGAGATCGGCGTAGAGGGGCGAGAGGGTGGGATGGCGGGGGTCTTCCTGGCCGACGTAGAGGCTGACGGCCCGGCGGATCCCCTCGCCGCTGAACATGATACAGTGGCGGTCGTTGTGGTCGAGCGAATGACCGGTGCAAGCCAGGTCGGTCCAGGGGGAGAAGACGGTGGCCGCGGCCGGCAGTTCCTCGCCCTGGTCGCGCAGGGCGATCAAGAGGGACAGGGCCAGGCCACCGCCGGCCGAATCGCCCGCCAGGGCGATCTGGTCGGCTCGGAAGCCCCTGTCGCGCAGCCAGCGGTAGGCGTTCAATCCGTCTTCCAGGGCGGCCGGGTAGGGATGCTCCGGCGCCAGGCGGTAGCGCACGGCCAGGGTCTGGGCCCCGCTGAAGTGGGCCAGGCCAGCGGTGATGGGGCGGTGGGTCTCGGGCGAGCAGAAGAAGTAGCCCCCGCCGTGGAAGTAGAGGATGGCACGGCAGGAGGAGCCCTTGGGAGGGAGAGCCCACTCGCCCCGCACGCCCTGCTCGTGTACGGGAGCGAAACTGACGTTGAACAGGCTGAGGTTGTGCACCCCCATGAGGAAGTTGATCCAGCGGCGCACGTAAGGAACGTCAATATGGCCGCGGGAGCGGGCTTTCACCAGCCGGCGGATGACAAAGTTCATCATGGTGCACTGGGGGCTCACCCGGCGCGTTAGCATGCTCGGGAAAAATTCAACGTCCGGCCGGGCTCTCCCTGGTCAGGGGCTGGAACAGCTCGAGATCGAGCTCGGCTTTGAGCGTTTTGCGGAACTCGCTGGAGGAGAGGGAGCTGGCCGGCTGGCCGGTGCGCTCTTCCAGGGCCTGGATGAACTCGCTCCACAGCTTCTCGCGGCGGGCCAGCTCGAGGGGGTCGCGCAGCTTGCCGAACTGCTGGACGTACTTGTTGTGCCGGCACAGCATGCGGAAGGCGGCCTCGGTGTTGGGGCGCTGCTCGGGCAAGCCCAGCACTTTGACGTCGTGGCCCACGGCGTGGATGGGCTGGCCCCACTCGGAGTAGCCCCCGAAGATGGTGCCCAGCTTTCTCAGGGCGCGTGCCAGGTTGCGCTGGCGGATGGTCTCCAGGAACTTGGCGAACATCGGCAGTTGCACGGCCCGGTGCATGGTGGGCTCGGTCAGCTTGACGTCCACGCGCAGCTCGTCGCGCAGGATGTCTTGCATGTCCTGGGCGGTGATGCGGTTGTCGGTGGCCAGGTGGATGCGCTCGCCCACCGCCTCGGGGCGTTTGAGGGCGGCCACGATGCCGCGCGCCACCCAGTCCACCGGGATCAGGTTGAGCTGAGCGGAAGGGTCGCCCGGGAAGATGCTGGCCATCTTGTAGAGCACCCAGGTCTTGCCGAACTTGAGGAAGTCGCCCTGGCTCTCGCGCAGGGCTTCCTTGGCACGCCCGAAGGCGTTGACGGGAGCGTTGACCACCTTCTGGTCGCCCCGGTTGTTGCCGGTGCGGCTGTCTCCGATCACGATGGCGGGACAAAGTTGCACCACCCGCAGCCCCTCCTCGAGCATGAAACGCTCGGTCTCGATGGAGCCGAAGGCCTTGGTGAGCTCGTAGAAGTTGTTGTAGAAGTTGCGCGGGAAGACCACGTCTTCCTCGCGCGCCTCCTGGCGCACCTGGCGTCCGTGAATGTAAGCGGTCTCGATGGAGAGATGAGCCACGAACGGGCTGTCCTGGGCGCATTGCAGACCCAGCGAGAAGTTCAGGGCGTTCAGGCTGCCCAGCACGTTGGCCCGATACGAC
>CAZWUN010000050.1:0-21348 GCA_964637145.1 uncultured Burkholderiales bacterium | reverse complement strand
GGCCTTCTCTCCCGACGGCAACCAGCTGGCGGTGGCTCGCCCCGGGCGGGTCGAGGTCTGGAGCCGCGAGGGCGAGCCCCTCTGGAGCGCCGTGGCTGGCTCGCAGCCTCTGGCACTGGCCTTCAGCCCGGACGGTCAGTGGCTCTTGTCGAGCTGGCCCGAGGGCCTCCATCGGATGCGCTCGGGGGAGGTGGAGGTCAGCCCGGGCCTGCCCTTTGCTGGCCCCGGGCTCGAACCTCAGGCCGTTTTCAGCTGCCAGACGTGGTTCGGGCCCGGAGTCTCCTCCGGTGGCGCTCTGCGTCTTTGCTCCTGGCAGGGCCTCGAGCTGTGGCGCGATCAGCACCGTTTGTGGCGCTCGATCCCTCTCGAGGAGCTGGCCGTGGGCTCAGGCCGGGTACTGGCCTGCGGAGGCAACGAGATGGTGGTGCGCGACCTGGAGGGTGGGGAGCTGGCTCGTCATCGCTCCGGCGGAAATCTCTCCAAGCTGGGCCTTTCCCCCGGCGGAAGGCTGGCCGGATGGTGTACCAGCACTGAGCTGGTGGTGGTGGAGCTGGAATCGGGCTCGGTGCTGGCTCGTTCGCCCTTGCGAAACCTTGCCTTCCTGGTGGAGGACCGGTTGGTCTTTGGCAAGCTCCTGGTCTATCCGGAATGGAAGCTCGAGAGCGATCCTCCGTTGACCGAGTGGTCGGACCTGGTGGCCCCCAAGGTCGTTCTGGTCGGCCCCGACAGGCTTCTCCTGCCCGTGCAGGAAGGGGGATTGCGGCTCGCCCGGCTGCGAGATGGCGCCACCGAGCGGAGCTACTTCTGGACCTCGATGCTCGACCGCCACCTGGTCCGTGATCCCTGGCTGGTGGCCTGGAATCACGAGGTGATCGTGCGCTGGCGCCTGGAGACGGGTGAGCTGGTGGATGTGACGCCCTGTCCCTCGGCGGGATTGGCGGGCGTGGCCATTTCGCCTTCCGGTGATCGCGCTCTGGCCCTGTCCGACGGTTGGGCCCGGCTCTACGACCTCGCCGAGCAGTGCCTCTTGGGCAGCCTCTTCCTGCTCGAGGGGGGCGACTCACCCACGGTGGTGGCGGCCCTGGGGCAGGGTTCGTTCCTGGTGGGCACCAGCCGGGGGAGGCTCCACCTGATCTGCGACCAGGCTTAACTCAACTCGAAGCCGTGGCTGGGGCGCTCGGTGGCCAGTCCGGCGGCGCCCGCTCCCCGGGCGATGTCGATGATGTCCTCTTCCTCGGTCTTGCCTACCCGGATGCGACTGCCGGAAAGCGACCACTCCAGCCTCTGGCCGTCGGTTCCGGTCTTGCCGTCCAGGAAGGCCTTGAAAGCCCCGCCCTGCAGGTTGCGGGCCCAGAACCCGGCTGGCTGGCCGAAGAGCGTGCGACCATCGTGTTGAGGCATGCCCACCTGGTTGGCCATCTCGATCAGGCTCTGGGTGCGGTCGCGGGTCTTTCCGAGCACGGCCGGGTTGTCCTGATCCGAGGCCAGATTCATGGCCAGCACCAGCCGGTCAGCCTGGGTGCGATTGAGGAACTCCCCCAACTGGGCGGAGAAACGCTGGTAGTTCCGGGCGTTCTCGGCGTCGATCAGGGGCAGGTTGCTGGGGTCGAAGTTCAGGGTGGACAGGCTCACCTTTTGCCCGGTGGCCGGGTCAACGGCCTCGAACTTGGCTGGCAGCACCGCCAGGGCAGTCTCCTCGGTCTGGGTGGCCGAGGATACGGGCAGGTTGTCGGTCAGTCCGCCATCCACGAATTGGATACGCGAGCGCTTCACGTCGTACTGGCCTGGCTCGGTCTCGATGGCGCGGAAGACCTCCATCTGGGGAGCGGCGAAGAAGGCCGGCACGGCCGCCGAGGCGATGATGGCCCCCACCACGTCGAAGTTGGGGGTGGTGTCGCTGGAAAGCACCATGCGCCCGTCGCCATCGATCAGGTTGTAAAGAGGGTCTGTGGGGGGGATATCGGTGTTCAGGGCATTGGTCGTCACCTTGAGCTTGTAGGGGAGATCGCGGAACAGCACCGGGCGGCCCTCGACGCCCAGCTTCTTGGAAAGCAGGTCGTAGAAGACCATGTACATCTTTTGCTGGGAGAAGAGGCCCGTGCGATTGATCCCGCGCACCTTTGGGTCCACCCCGCCCATCATCCAGACAGCGTCCGAGTTGAACTTCTTGAAGTCGAGCTTGGTGAGAATCTGGCCCACTTCCTCGGTGGTGTAGCCGGCTGCCAGAATGCCGGCCGTCAGGGCCCCGGCCGAGGTACCCACGAACTCGTCGATGCCGAAACGCCCGTTGGAGTTGGACAGCGACTCGCGCAGCTGGCGCAGGCACTCGACGTAAGCAAAGCCTTTGCCGCCTCCGCCCTCGAGCACGATGGAGACGAGCTTGCCGTTGGTATCGGCCCCCTTGCCCAGCCACTCCACCTGGCTCGGGCCCGGCTTGAGGCCGGTCACGCTCTGGGGGCGGTCCTGCCAGAAGTACTCGCTGATGCCCAGCGGGTCGTCCTTGAAGTCGGCCGAGGCCGTGACCACGCCCGGGTCCACGTCGCCGTAGCGTTTGTCGGCGGTGGTGATCCACTCCAGCAGGCTCAGATGGCGGCCTACGTCGGCCAGCACATCCGGTGGGAGGGGCCGCGAGCCTGCCCAGAGCGCCTTCAGCTCGGCCAGGCCAGCGGAGTTGGCCGTGATGTTGTCCAGATCCACCCCGCTGTAGTCGGCGCCCAGCGCGGCCAGGAGCCTTTGCTCGCGCTCCTCGAGCTGAGGGCGGCTGGTCTGGATGGCTACC
The DNA here is from genome assembly GCA_964637145.1 of uncultured Burkholderiales bacterium. Lineage (GTDB taxonomy): Bacteria > Vulcanimicrobiota > Xenobia > Xenobiales > QWHO01 > QWHO01. The sequence continues at coordinate 18,569 of CAZWUN010000050.1, read as the reverse complement.
TTCACCTCGGTGAGCATGGCTCTGCGCTCGGAGATGCCCAGCCCGCGCAGGGTGTGATCCACCACCTCGCCAAAGGCGATGGCCCGGTCGTAAGGCCGGATGGTGGTGCGCGGGGGCGGCCCTTCCAGGGCCCTGAGGATGGGGGCTCGGGGAGGGGTTAGCTCGGCCGCCGGCGTCTTGAGGTTGAGCTGGATCCAGGTGCGGGCAGCGGTGGTCAGAATATGGCTGCGACCCTTGGCGCCGGTCTCCCGCAGCAGCTTGATCCAGTGGCTCTGGACCCCGGTGAGGAGATCGCGGTCCATGGCGATGGCGGCGTCGGCAAATTCGGTCTTGGGGCCTTTGAGCAGGCCTTTCATCAGATCCAGTGCATGGTCGACTTTGGAGAAGGAAGGATAAGGGCCGATGCCCCCCTCGCCGCCCAGCCAGCCGGGAGTCAAGTTTTCCTTGATCTGCTCCACGGTCTGGTGCAATTTCGGATTCTCGCGCTTGAGCCAGGGATCGAGGGTGTTATAGTAGCTGCTCAGTCTCGTGGCCAGCCAGCCATAGTAAAGGTTGGCCTCGGTGTAGCCGCCCAGGTTGTTGGAGCGCTCCACCAGCGAGTTCACCGTTTCGCGGGCCAGGTACTCGGAATTGCTCATGGCGCGCACGTCGTTGTCCAGGTCGACGAAGACGGGAAGCGCGCCGGATTGGGACTTGTCCACCAGGGTTTCCCAGACGAAGTGGCGGTCGTCCCCGGGTTGGTAGGGGTTGGGCGGAGCGGGCACGGAAAGACGCCACAGGTCCATCATCTCGCGCGCTTCACCCACGCGCTCGTCGCCCAGGTAGACATAGGCAGAGCGCGGGCCATTGGGGCCGCTGAAGGTGTCCTCCGCCAGCCGCTTGATGAAGTCGGGTGCCTGCTTGAACCCGTGGCCGTCGCGACCGGGGGAGAGCATCTTGTAGAGATGCTCGTCCACATGCATCATCTCTTGCAGCGACAGCCCGACCGCGTCTTCCACCGCCGGACCGCCCAGGTCGAGCAGTGTGCCCGTGCTGCCGGCCCACACCTCGGGCGTTCGATAGCGCAGCCAGTCGACGGCGCTGAGGTCGCGCCCGCCCGGCAACCAGCTCTCCACCCGGGAGGCCTGCCAGGCGGCCACCAGGGTCGCCAGGGTGGGAGCTACCTTGATGGTGGTCCGGCCGATGGCGGCGAGTTTTTTCCCAAATCGGCCCACCCGGTCAAGGACCCCGCCGCTCTGGGGCTCGGGCAGGGAGCGGCTCTGCATGAAGGCGTCCAGAGGCTCGAGCTGCTGTGCCGATACGGCCGCCCCGGGGGGACGGGGTGGCCCGATAGGCTGGATGACGGTGGTCTGCTCGATCTTCACTGGCACATCATGCCAGCCCGCCCAGGGCATGTCGTTAAGAATTTACTTCCATTTGGACAAATTAGTTGGGAGATGTGGTGCCCCGATGACGTTCATCAGACTCTTGACCTGAGTGCGAGGGCGGATTCGAAGGACGTCGTAGTTACAGCGAAGCGGGTTCCCATCTGGCATTGTGCGCATGACGACCAGGTGGTTTCTACAGTTGCGCGCACTGATGTCCTGAAGTTATCCGTGCACGCAACTGTAGAGCCTCTCGCGTTCGGAGAGGAGGCTTGGTCAGTTGGCGCCGAATTTGATGCATGGATGAGTCCTGAAGAATTGCGGCGACGACTCGAGCGTCTCGGGCAAAGGGTGGACCGAAACTATCGGCACCTGGAGAGCGTGATATTGTCGCAGCGAGAGCGGGTGGACCAGTCGTTCGATCAGGCCGGTCTGTCTATCATGCAGGTGGAGGCATCCCTGCGTCAGGTTCAAACCTCCTTTGGCCAGGTTCAGGCATCCTCTGGGCAGGCCCTGGCGGCTCGGGTGAAGCTCTGGAGAATCACGCCGCGGAAACCAGGAAAGCATTCAAGAGCTGGTCGAGATGGTGAAGTCCTTCGAGGACCGTCACAATCCCCCGGCCGCCTGACGCGAGCTTGATCCAGGCCCACCGGCCTGCCGTGGTGCTGGCGCCCATGGAAGGAATCACCGATGCCCCCATGCGGGCTTTGCAGGGCACCGTTGGGGCCTTCACCCACTCCGTCTCCGAGTTTCTGCGCGTAAGCGGCGAGCCTCTTCCAGCCCGTGTCTTCAGGCGCGAGGTGCCCGAACTCGCCAACCAGGCCCGCACCTCCACCGGCCTCCCGGTTCAGGTCCAGATTCTGGGCGGTGATCCGGAGCGCATGGCGCGCTCGGCTCTGGCAGCCTGCCAGGCGGGAGCCCGGGCCATCGACCTCAACTTTGGTTGCCCGGCGCCCACCGTGAACCGTCACGATGGGGGAGCCACCCTGCTCAAAGAGCCCGCTCGCATCCGGGCCGTGGTGCAGGCCGTCCGCCACGCCGTTCCGGGCGATATTCCGGTCTCGGCCAAGCTCCGACTGGGCTGGGAGTCACCCGGGGAGATCCACGAGCGGGCCGCCCTGGCGGCCGAAGGCGGGGCCAGTTGGCTGACCATCCATGCTCGCACCCGCCTGCAGGGATACGCCCCCCCGGTATTCTGGAAGCCGATCGGCCAGGTACGCTCGGCGCTCGGTCTTCCTGTGGTCGCAAACGGCGACATCTGGACGCTGGCCGACTTCCGGCGCTGTCGCGACGAGACCGGTTGCCTGCACTTCATGCTGGGGCGGGGGGCTCTGGCCAATCCCTCCCTCTCCCACCAGATCGCTCGTGAGCTGGGCTTGCCCGCCTGTGAGAGCGATTGGGACTGGTGCAGTCTCATGCAACAGCTGGTCGCTCACATGCGGGCCTTGCTCGGTCACTCGCTGCGCCTCAGCCTCAAGCGCCTCAAGCAGTGGCTCAAGCTGGCCGCGCTGCACGGTGATTTTGCGCACTTTGACCGGGTCAAGCGCTGCCAGACTGTGGATGAGCTTTACTCGGTGCTGGCTGGGACTACCCGCGCCGCTTGTTGATGCGAATGCCTCCCACCACGACGGTCTGCTGCGTCTCTTGAACGCCCGTCTGGGTGCTCTCGACCGAGAGCATCAGGTGGCGCGACTTCTCGCCGTCCTGGGTGATCAAGAACGACTGCAGGAACTTGTCGGTCAGCTCGCGGGTGGAGGCCGGGTTGCCGCTGGCCTGGGCCTGGCGGATCCAGGCGAAGGTGGGGGCGGCCTCCTCGGGCTTGCCCAGCTGGCTCACGCCGTGCAACAGGGCGCCATACTCGGCGGCAACCTCTTCCAGGCTCTGCTGGGGACGGCGGCTGGTCAGCAGAGTCAAATTGTCGAGCAGCACGTCCGGACTGCCCTGCCCTCCGCGCTGGCTGACCAGCTTGTCGACCACGGCCAGGTTCTTCTCCACCAGGTCGGCCGGAACGCCCTCCAGCACGGCCTGACCGCGGCGGGCGGTGGGCACGTCGCGGGTGGCCCCCAGCAGGCGGACGAAGGTTCTCTGCTCGTCGGCCTTCATGCCCTCCAGGGCCTGGCTGGCCTCGTTGACGGCCGACCAGTTATCCAGGATCTTGTCCAGGTCCTCGCGGGTGACCGTGACCGGATCGCCCGGAGTGGCAGGCGCCGCGGGAGCAGCGGGATTCTTCAGGAAGGCGTCCACTTTCTGCTCGAGCTCGGCGGGAGAGCTGGCCTGGCTGCGCAGGCCGGCGAAGATCGGCCCGGCCTGCTCCACCTGGCCTCGCCCGGCGAGGGCCGTGGCCAGGCGGCTGAAGGTGGCCGCCTGGCGGCTCAGCTCCTCGGGACCGTTGGAGAAGGCGGCCAGCATCGCAAAGTCGACCAGCAGGTCCTGGGCCCGGGCGCTGGAGGAGAGGTGATCCACCACGCCCAGGAAGGAGTCGTAGGCCGGGGCCGAGAGCCCGCCCATGATGGCGTTGAGGCGAGCCGCCCGCTCCACGTCGCCCACCCCGGTGGCCAGGCGGAGGAAGCGCTCCTTCGCCTGGGGGTCGACGGCCCGGGCGGTGAGGTGCTCGACCGCCTTGCGCGACTCGGCCAGGGTGAACTTCGTCGTCAGGCGGTCGAGGGTGGGGGCGTCCTGGGTGCGCGAGAGGATGCTCACCAGGGCTTCCGAGTTCTCCCAGCTCGATCCGCCGTTCTTCTTGCTGGCCTCGGCCCAGCGGCCCATGGCCTGGCCGGCTTCCTGGACGCTGGGGAAGGCGCCCGCGTCGGCCAGCGCCAGCATGCCGTTGAAGAGCCCCTCGGCCTGGCCTTTGTACAGCGTATCGGCCTTGTAAGCAGGGCCCAGCGACTCTTCGTAAATGCGGGTCAGCTCTTTTGATTCCTTGAGGAATTCGTCCACGCTGATGCCTCTGGCCGGATCCATCCGGAAAGCGATGCCGTCGTGCCAGTAGTTGATCCCCTGGCCGGCGCGCAGCTCGTCGTAGGCTTTCAGGCTCTCGAGCTGCCAGAAGGCATCCTTGTCGGAAGGAGCCGAGTAACCCCGGACGCTGGCCAGGCCGGCGTCGGAGACAAACTTCTCGCCGCTGAGCTTCTCGGCCAGGGCGGGGTCTTCGAGCTGATCGAGGTTCTCGCGCAGCACCCAGTTGCGTAGACGCCCCACCTTGTCCAGGGGGACATCGCTGGCCAGGCTGCTCGACTTGCCCTGCACGGAAACGGTCCCGACCTGAGCGGGATTCTCGATGTAGCTGAGAGCCGATTCGGTCTTCTCGATCTTCCAACCCTGCTTCTCCAGATCGCGCAGGGCTTGCAGCACCGGGCGGGCGTTGGCCACCGGGTATCGGACCGGGTCGGCCTTGACGGTCTTATAAAGGTCGCGCACGGGTGACTGGCGATCGCGAGACTGAAACTGCATCATCTTGTGGGCCAGATAGCCAACCTGGACCCCCGCGGGCACCAGGGCCAGGGCCGGGTGGAAGCTCAGGCTGGCGCCGGTCATGTATCCGCCCACCCCACCGGCCACGGCTCCCAGGATGAGGCCGCCCTGGGTGATGGCGCCCATCTTGTGCTTGCTGCCGCGGGCCAGTTTGAAAATGAGGTCGGTGAGGCCCCCCACCATGACGCCGCCGATGGCACCAACCGGCACTCCGACCGCGGCTCCCAGCACGCCCGTGGCTGCCGGACCGAGCTGATCGAGCAGCACGCCGAGTCCCAGACCGAGGCCCCCGCCGACCACGGTGGAGACCCCCGAGTACTTGCGCATCAACAGATCGGTGCGGGTGGGCAGCTCGTAGTTGTCGAGCGGCTCGGTGGCGGCGCTCGAGGTGGACCTGGCGGCGGCGCTGGCCACCGAGTAAGGTGCCGGGGAGATGGCAGGCTGAACCAGCATGGGAGACCCTCCAGACGGGCTTTTGCTACGAAGCTAGCCCAGGGGGCTGAACAGGGTCTGAAAATCGGAGTAGGCCCGCATGGCCGCGCCCACGGCCGGGGCGGCCCGATGGCGCGAGCCCACCAGCTCGACCTTCGAGCGCACCGGAAAGAGCCGGGTGAAGGGCTCGGCCAGCAGCCGACCGTAGCGCTGTCCGAGCACGATGCGGTCTACCTGAAGGTTGCGCAGGGCCAGGAACTCGCTCATGGACTCGGCCGCGCGCAGCAGAACGGCGGTGGCCACGGGATCGCCCCGCAGGGCTTCCTCCTCCAGGCTGGGCACGCTGTCTCGTCCCGTCTCGGCCAGGAAGGCGGCGTTCCAGGCCGAGGGGGCCAGCCGGCCTTCCCAGCCCAGCTCCCAGGCTCGCGGAGTGATGGGGGAGGCCACGCCGTTCTCGATCAGCCCTTCGGAGACCCCGGTGCCGCCGCCCAGGTAGTATCCCGACCGCACGCCCACCAGCTTGCCCGGCGGAACGCTCTCGCCCAGCGCGGCCAACTCGCCATCCGAGCCGAGCAGGCCCAGGCGTGTCTCCGGGGGGAGCCTGGCCGCCAGGCGGTCCAGGAAGTCGGGACAGGGCGGGGCGTGGTTCAAGCGCTCGATACCGCGCCGGTCGCTCGTCTTGACACCCGGCATGGCAAATCCCACCACCGTTGGCCCTGAGAGGAAGGCCTTCAGGAGCTGGGCACAGACCTCCACCCAGTCGCGCCCGGCGTACAGCTCCTCGCGCGCCTCGAGTACCGAGAAATTTTCAGGTGCGACGCGGTAAACGCGTGCTCCGCTGGCCCCACCATCGACTCCGATCAGGTCCACAGGCAGGAGTTTCTCCCTCGATCGGAGGACTTATGTGCCCCGTGCGCCACCTCTGGACCCTCTCGTTTCTCGCCCTGCTCAGCGTTCTCTCGTTGGGCTGGCTGGAGCGTCCCCCGACCGCCCGGCCCGCGCCCGAGCCCGATAGCTCCGGCCTGAGCCGGCTTCTTTCTCACGGGCTGGTCCCCTACCGCAGCCTGCCCGAAGGACAACGCCAGGTTGAGCCGACCGATCCCGCCGCCGAGAGCGAGGGGGCGGCCATGGTGTTCATCTTTCATCCCCCCGATGGAGGCGCGCCGCGCTATTACTACTCGCGCGGGGACGAGCCCGAGCACGACCTGAGCGCCGTGATCGAGAGCGAGGCCGCCCGCCACGGCCTGGATCCCCGCCTGGTGGAGCTGGTCATCCGCCACGAGTCCAACTTCGACCCCTACGCTCACTCGCCGGCCGGGGCCCAGGGGCTGATGCAGCTGATGCCGGAGACGGCCGCTTCGCTGGGGGTGAGCGATCCCTTCGATCCGGCCCAGAACGTGGCTGGCGGCACGGCCTACCTGGCTGCGCAGCTCGAGCGCTTCGGCGATGTACGGTTGGCCCTGGCCGCTTACAATGCCGGGCCGGGCGCCGTGCAGCAGCACGGGGGGGTGCCGCCCTACGCCGAGACCCAGAATTACGTTGCCTCCATCTGGAGAGACTACACGGGGGAGCCCTGATCGCATGAAAAGGCTTGTCTATCTCATCGTGGGAGTGGCCCTGTTGCTGGGCGCGCCCCGCTGCGGGGGTCCGACCCCGCGTTTCACCACCGTGGCTCTGGGCACCGAAGGGGGCCTGGCCGAGGGCAACCTCACCAGCTTTCTTCTGGCTGAGAAGGGCACCACCGACTACCTCTGCCTGGACGCCGGGACGTTGCTCTCCGGCTTGCGGACCGCTCGGGCCAGGGGAAGCTTCAAGGACGTGAAGGTTCCCGAGGATTCCAGGCTCTCGGTGGAAGGCCACGTGCTGCAAAAGTGCATCCGCGCCTATCTCATCTCGCATGCTCACCTCGACCACATCGCCGGGCTGGTCATCAACTCCACCGACGACGGCTCGCGCCCCATCCTGGGACTGGACCCCACCATCGACTACATGCGCGACCACGTCTTTAACTGGAAGCTGTGGCCCAACTTCGGCAGCGAGGGGATCATCCCGCTCGCCAAGTACACCTACCAGCGCGTGCGGTCAGGGCAAGAGTACAGGGTTGCCAACTTCACCGTGACGCCCTTTCAGCTCTGTCACGGCAACTGCTACCCGTCCACCGCCTTCTTGATCGGCTGTCAGGGCGATTATGCGCTCTACTTCGGCGATACCGGACCCGACGGGGTGGAGCAGGGCCAGCGCCTCCGGGCCGTCTGGGAGTACGTGGCCCCGCTGGTGCGCGAGCAGAAGCTCCGGGCCATCTACCTGGAGGTGAGCTATCCCGACGGGCGCAAGGACGAGGAGCTGTTCGGCCACCTGACGCCCTCCTGGATGCTCAAGGAGCTGCACCAGCTGGCCGAGCTGGTGGACGCGAAGAAACCGGGCAAGGCGCTGCGCGGGCTGAAGGTGATCGTGACCCACATCAAACCCAGCCTGGAGGAGGGCCCCGGCCCGCGGGCCCGCATCGCCGCCGAGCTCAAGGCTCAGAACGACCTGGGCGTGACCTTCATCCTGCCCGAGCCCGGGCAGCGTATCGACTTCTAAGAAGCGCGCACATCAGTAATCCGGATACCAGATGAAGGTTTTGATGGCCTCCTCCAGTTCAGGGTCGCTCAGGCTGCGCCCGTAGCCCTCGTCACGGGCGGTCTGGGCCACCTTGAATGCGATCCGCTGACTGATCTCGCGCAGGTCGCGCAGGCGGGGGAACAGGCTGGCCCCCTGGGAAGCGGTGTACTCGGCCAGAGACCGGGCTGCGGCCAGGAACATCGAGTCGGTGACCCGGCTCGCTTCACTGATCAGCACCCCCAGTCCGATGCCCGGGAAGACGTAGGCGTTGTTGCACTGTCCGATCACGTGCTCGGTGCCTTCGTAAGCGACCGGGGCGAAGGGCGAGCCGGTGGCTACCAGGGCGCGTCCCCGCGTGTGCGTAAGGGCCTCCAGGGGCGTGCATTCGGCTTTGCTGGTGGGATTGCTCAGGGGGAAGATCAGGGGTCGCTCGCTGGCGGCCGCCATGGCCCGGAGGGCCGCTGGAGTAAAGTCTCCCGGATGGGCGGTGGTGCCGATCAGCACGGTGGGGCGCACGGCCTGGATGATCCCCTCCAGGCTGACCGGCAGGGGAGTGAACAGCCCCACTTTCTGGTAATCCGAAGCCGGCAGGGCCAGCTCGCGCTTATGCGCCTCGAGGTCCTGGCGGGTCTGGCAGACCAGCCCCCTGGAGTCGAGAAAGAGCAGCCGCCGCCGCGTTTCCGCTTCGTCCATCCCTTCGGCCAGCAGGGCTGCACGCAGCAGGCCGCCGATGCCGGCCCCGGCCGCCCCCGCGCCAACGAGCAGGAATCTCTGCTCGCTCAGGGATTTTCCCTGCATCAAGACGCCCGTGAGGATCCCGGCCAGCGTCACCGCCGAGGTGCCCTGAATGTCGTCGTTGAAGCTTGGCAGCCGCTGGGCATAGCGGTGCAGCAGGTTGAAGGCGTTGACCTTCTTGAAGTCCTCCCACTGCAAGAGAGCCCCGGGGAATACGTGGCGCACGGCCTGCACGAATTCCTCCACGAACGCGTCATACTCCGGGCCACGCAGCCGCGGGCCGCGATACCCTACGTAGTAAGGATCGTCGAGCAGGGCCTGGTTGTCCGTCCCCACGTCCAGGCTGATGGGCAGGCAGAGGCGTGGATGGATGCCGGCGCCGGCCGAGTAGAGGATCAGCTTGCCGATGGGGATGGCCATCCCGCCTGCCCCCTGGTCTCCGAGGCCGAGGATGCGCTCGTTGTCGGTCACCACGATCAGACGCACGTCGCGCTGGCGGAAGTTCTCCAGCCGCCGGGCGATCTGGCCGCGATCATCAGGGCAGAGAAACAGGCCCCGGGGTCGGCGGAAGATGTGGCTGTATTTCTGGCATGCCAGCCCCACGGTGGGGGTGTAGAGAATGGGCGTCAGTCGCTCCAGGTTCTCGATCAAGAGTCTGTAAAAGAGGGTTTCGTTGCGATCGAGCAGGGCGATCAGTCCGATGTACTGCTCGAGCGGCTCGCTCTTGGAGAAGATGTGCTCGAGCTCCATGGCGACTTGCTGTTCGAGGCTGAGCACGGCCGGGGGAAGCAAGCCTTCCAGCCTCAACCGGCGCCGCTCCTCGGTGGTGAAGGCGGCGTCCTTGTTGCGGGCCGGGTCGCGCAAGAGCTGCTCGCCATCCGACCAGCGAGCGATGGTCTGTGTCTTTTCCACGGGTCAGTCCTCCAACAGGCCTCAAGCCTGCGCTGTACGCACCCGAAAGTGCTGCTCGGGAGCCGGGAATCCAGCTGCACCGAAGGATTCCTTGATCACTTTGTTAGTATCGAAGTAGACCTGCCAGTAGTGGTTGTTGTGGCAGAATGGACGAACGCACAAGACCGGCCCGTTCAGGTTGAACTCCAGGATCTCGACCACGGGAGCCGGGTCGCTGAGAACGTTGGCGATGCCGGGCAGCTTCTCGCGCAACAACTCGATGGCTTGATTGTGGTCCACGCTGTGATTGAGCTGGGCCACCAACTCGACGCGTCGATAGGGGTTGGCGGTGTAATTCTGGATGGTACCGGAAAACACGACGTTGTTGCCCATGATTGTGCGAATGTTGTCAGGGGTGTTCAGGACAGTGGTGAAGAGGCCCACCTCCAGCACCGTCCCGGTCACCCCGCCGATAGTGACGAAATCACCCACCTTGAAGGGATGGAGGATGACCAGAAAGGCACCCGCTGCGAAGTTGGCCAGCAGCCCTCCCCAGGCTGCGCCGATGGCGATACCGGCGGCGGCCAACAGAGCTGCAAACGAGGTCGTCTCGACACCGAAGTAACCCAGGATCGAAACCACCAGCACGATGTTCAGAGCCACCGAGAGACTGGCCTGCAGGTAGAAGATCAAGGTCGTTTCCACCTTCTGGGCGTGCAGCGCCCCGCGGGTGGCCCTGGTGACCAGCCCGATGAGCCACCGCCCTACCAGCCAGAGCGCCAGGGCGGCCAGAATCTTCAGGCCGGCCTCGGAGAGCAGGTTCAGGACGTTGGTCAGTACCGGTGCATTCATGCTTGATCCTCCTCGATTACAGGTTCAGGCCTTTGCGGGCCTGATAGCGAGCGATGAACTCGGCGTTGCGGCGCTCGAGGGCGCTCAGCAGGCCATCGTGGTAGCTCGGGTTGACCGAGTACCAGGCCTTACCAGAGAAGTAGGCTCGCAACTCGGGATCTCGAAAGGCCCGACCGTGGACGGCGAAGATTTCATTGCGCATCAGGGTCAGCTCCCACCAGGAGTAGCCTCCCAGGTCGTCCTCGGTCAGGGCTTTCTTGTGGGTGAGAAAGCTCCAGCAGGGGCCTGAGGAGAGCAGGGCCCGGATCTCGCGTTCGTCCCGGCTGCTCTGGGCCAGAGCCGGGAGCAACACGAGTGCGATCAAGAGGAGTGTTCTCACGAGCCCACTCTACTTCGGTGCCGGGGGTGGGACGATGATCTCTGTCAGTCGGTCAGCAGGGTCAATGCCACGAAATTCAATCCAGAGTCGTCTCCAGGATGGTCTGCTGGTCGAGCAACACCACGCCGTTCTTGAGGATCTGGGCCGGCTCGGCTTCGCCGGACTTGTGGTCGGTGACGGCTCGGTCGAGCGCGCGCTCGATGCTGGGAAAGGTGAGCTCGTCGATGATACCCTTACGGGTGAACTTGTAGACTACGGCCAAAGTTCTCTGCACCTCGCTCTGGTTCTGTTGAACGATATTCAACCTGGCCGTGGTCGATTCCTGCGTTTGGAGGGTCGCTTCCCAGAGCTGACGAAAAGGCCCACCGATTCAGGCGAATCCACCAGCGGAAGGCGAGGTAACGGCATGTCACTGGCTTCTCCCCCTACCCATCAGTTCAAGAGCTACATCGGCGGCGAATGGCACGACCCGGGCGAGGGCAGTCGGTCGGTCCCCAACCTCAATCCCGCCACCGGTGAGACGCTGGGCGAGGTGCTCCTGGCCAGCCGCGAGGACACCCGGAGGGCCATCGAGCTGGCTCACGAAGCTTTCGAGCAGTGGCGGGCGGTGCCGTCCCCCAGGCGGGGCGACTATCTTTTCCGGGTGGTGCGATTGCTGGAGGCCCGGCGCGAGGAGCTGGCTCGGGCCCTGACCATGGAGGAAGGCAAGGTCATCACCGAGGCCCGCGGCGAGGTGCAGAAGGCCATCAACGCGGTCGAATTCGCCGCCGGCGAGGGGCGTCGCCTGGGGGGCCACACGGTCGACTCCGAGCTGCCGAACAATTTCTGCTACACGATGCGCCAGCCGCTGGGGGTGGTGGGCATCATCACCCCCTGGAACTTCCCGGTGGCCATCCCGCTGTGGAAGATGGCGCCCTGTCTGGTGTGTGGCAACACCATCGTGTTCAAGCCGGCCACCAACACCCCCTGGACCGCCTGCCTGATGATGGAGGTGCTGCACGAGGCGGGTCTGCCTCCGGGCGTGGTCAACATGGTGCTCGGCCCGGGCAGCGCCGTGGGCGACGAGATTGTGACCAATCCCAAGATTCGCGCCATCTCCTTCACGGGCAGCACGGGCGTGGGCATGGACATCAACCGGCGTGGGGCCGAGCGGGGCATCAAGATCCAGTGTGAGATGGGCGGCAAGAACCCCATCATCGTGATGGAGGACGCCGACCTCGACCTGGCCGTGGAGGCCACCGTGCAGGGCGCTTTCGGGTCCACCGGTCAGCGCTGCACGGCCACCTCGCGGGCGATCGTGGTGGAAGAGGTGGCCGATTCCTTCGTGGACAAGCTGGTGGCCCGCACCAGGAAGCTGGTGGTGGGCAACGGCCTGAACGCTCATACCGACCTGGGGCCCAGCGTGGACCAGTCCCAGCTGGAGACGGTGCTGGAATACATCGAGATCGGCAAGAAGGAAGGCTGCAAGCTGCTGCTCGGCGGTCACCGCCTGCAAGACGCCGAGCATAGCAGCGGATTCTTCGTGGAGCCCACCATCTTCGATCAGGTCACGCCCACCCACCGTCTGGCGCTGGAGGAGATCTTCGGGCCGGTGCTCTCGGTCATCCGCGTGAAGGACTTCGACCAGGCCATCGAGGTGGCCAACAGCGTCGAGTTCGGGCTCAGCTCCTCGCTCTACACCCGCGATATCAACCGGGTTTTCCGTTACCTCGACCGCATCGAGACCGGCATCACCCACATCAACTCGCCCACCATGGGCGGCGAGGCCCACATGCCCTTCGGCGGACTCAAGAACACCGGGTTGGGCGGACGCGAGCAGGGGCGCGAAGCGATCGAGTTCTACACCGAGATCAAGTCGGTCTACATCGACTACACCGGCGAGAAGCGCACTTCTAAGGTTTACTGACGACCCATGAAGTGGCTGGAATCGCCCCTCGAGCTCAGGGCCAGCACCTCGGTGCTGCTTGGCTGTCTGGCCGCCTGGATGCTGGTCACGCTGGGGGTCGACTCGGTGCTTCGGGCCCTGGTGAGCGGGCTGGTGGCCGGGCTCTTCGCGGCCCTGGGCGCCGGCCGGTTGCCGGCCGGATGGGGGCTCTTCTCGGCCGGCTGCGCCCTGGTGCTCTGCTCTCGCCTGCAACCGCTCTGGTTGGGGGACGGCTGGCTGAACGGGGCTACCTGGATGCTGGCCGCTATCGTGGGCTGGCTGATCAGCGGCTGGGCGGTGGATCAGATCTACCTGTGGGTCGATCCCTCCTCGGCGGAGCCTCCCGTGCCTGCCGAGGGCTCGCGTGGCCTGCTGGGCCTGGGCTGGATGGCGGTAGGAACGGCCCTGTGGCTTATGATCCTGTTCCCCTCCTCGGCCATACTGGCGGTGCCGCTCAGCTTCCTGCTGGCCATGCGCTCGGTGTCCCGATTCCGGCTGGCTCACCCGGGCTGGGCCGCCTGCGGCGCCCTGGTGGGCCTGCTGCTGGCCTTTCTGGCCCCCACCCTGGTGCTGCTGTCGCGGCCTGACCTGAGCCTCTACCAGGCCTACCCCAAGGGCATGACCCCGGTCTACCCCTACGACCTGGCTTTCCTGCCTCCACCCGACCCCTGGTTGCTGGGGGGTCTCTTGCTGATCGGTAGCGTGGCCGGATTCTGGTGCGCCCGCTGGCGCCTGGAGAGCCGTTGAGTCCGGCCCGCAAGCCCTCGCGCTCGGAGAGCATCCGCCCCCTGAGTCCGGCCATGGAAGACTACCTCAAGACCATCTATGCCCTCGAGCAGGAGCATGGCAGCGTCACCACCCAGCTCCTGGCCGATTGGCAGGGCGTCACCCCGGCCTCGGTGACCAACATGCTCAAGCGCCTGGCCGAGCAGCGGTTGGTGCACTACACCCGCTACAAGGGGGTGGAGTTGACCGAGAGCGGCCGCAAGGTAGCCGTCGAGATGGTGCGCCACCATCGCCTGCTCGAGCTCTACCTCAACCAGGCGCTGGGCTTTTCGTGGGACGAGGTGCACGCCGAGGCCGAGCGCCTGGAGCATTTCATCTCCGAGAAGCTGGAAGAGCGCATCGATGCGGCCCTGGGCTATCCCAAGATGGATCCCCACGGCTCGCCCATCCCCGCCCTGGACGGCACCATCGCCGAGCTGCCCGGCCAGGCCCTCAGCCAGCTCGACTCGAGCCAGCGCCAGGTCGTGCTGCGGGTGGCCGACGAGGACGCCGGGGTGCTGCGTCGCTTTGCCGAGGTGGGCCTGTGGCCCGGGGTGACGCTGGAGGTGCTCGGTCGCACTCCCCGGGCTCGCAAGCTGCGCGTGGGCATGCGCGAGTTGGAGCTGGAGGAGTCCTTGTGCGCCGGCGTCTACGTGCAGGATGCCCTGCGCGATTGCGGGGTGCGCCTTTCGGCCGACCAGTTGCCGGCCGGTAAGGCGGGACAGGTGTTTCGCCTGCGGGCCGGAGGAGAGCGCCTCAAGCGCCTGCGGGGGCTGGGCCTGGAGCACGGGCGCAAGCTGCGCGGTCAGGGCGGCAGCGAGCGGCTCAGCTTTACGACGGAGGCGGGGGAGGTAGAACTATCTCGCGAGGAGGCTCGCTGCGTTCTGGTGGAGGTGTAGCCCCGGCCGGGTTGAGCCGCTTGGAGGTCTTCCAGGCGTCCACGATGGCCAGCAGCCAGATGCCCAGACAAAGGCCGATCAGCAAGAGCCCGGGACCGATGGCGGAGATGGGATCGGGCTGCTCGCCATAGCCGTCTGGACTGGCGAGCGCCACGATGCCGCTGTAGACGATGTAGAACCCCCGGGCCAGGTAGATCACGCCCGCGATCAGGGTGACCAGAGCGCTCCCCAGAAAGAGGCCTCCCTTGACATACTGGCGGTTGTAGAACTGCCCGGCCCCGGGAAAAATCTTGGAGAGCAGCGCAGCCTTGAGCTGCGGCGTGAGCCAGGTCTTGGGCCTGGGGGTCTCATCGGACATCCATGCTTGATTCCGGCAGCTGGCCGAGATGCCCTCCCAGATCGACCACCACCGGGCTGTGGTCGCTGGTAGAGAACTCGGGCCCGCGAGCCACCCGGGCGTTCAGCAGGCGGTCGGCCAGCGGCTGGTTGAGCAAGATGTGGTCCAGCGCCTGGGTTCGTCCCCTGTGCCGGAACGTGTGGCGCTCACTCTGCCCGCCCAGGGGGTCGTGCAGGGATTGGAACAAGGGGCGCAGGGCCCAGGAGTCGGGTTCGTCGTTCAAGTCGCCCAGCACGGCCACGGGCTGAGCGCCCAGCTCGCCGACCAGCTCCAGGACGGCCTCGGCCTGCTCGCGTCGCCTCTCATCGAAACGGTGTCCCTGGCGCAGGCGTGAGGTGAAGTGGTTGCACAGCAGGATCACAGGCAGCGGGCTTTCGACCTGGACCTCGAGACAGGGCCGGGCGAAGGGCGGCTCATCGTGGACACGATAGCCCCGCAGGGGCACTCGGGAGAGAAGGGCCACGTCGATGCCGCGCGGGTCGTGGCCTTCAACCAGGATGGCTGTTTCGTAGCCCGCTTTGAGGGCCACCTGCTCGAGCAGGACCTGATCCTCCACCTCCTCCAGGGCCACCAGGTCGGCCTGCAAGGCCGAGACTCCCCGGGCCACCTCCATCACCTTGCGCTCTTCGTGGGGGCCGTGCAGCAGGTTGTGCACGTTCCAGGTGGCCAGGCGTAGCAGGGGAGGGCCCTGGGCTTTGCCCGGATGCGGCGAGACCGGCGCCGGGGCGCAGGCCAGCAGGAGCAGCAGGCAGAGAAGCGCTCTCAGGGGGAGGGGAAGATGGGAGGCTCCAGGACTGCCGGGGTTTCCTGACCCCAGCGTCGGCGCTGGGTCACCTGACCCACCTCGCCGCTCGTGTCGCCCGCGCCTCCCAGCGCGGCGCGCTGCTCGATGCGGAGCAGCATGCTGAGGCGCTCGCTGCGCGCCTGCACGAAGAAAACCAGGTCCTGGAACTCGCCCAACGAGCCCGGAGGCCACTGGCTGAGGCGATGGTGGATCTCCTCGCCCAGAATGTAGAGCTCATCGGCGGCCTCGCTCAGAACCGAGGCCCGACCCTCGCCCTCGGCGGCCGAGCCAGGGTTTTGCTCGAGCAGCTCGCGCATCTTGGCGGCCCTGTCGCGCAACTGCCCGGCCACTTTGCGCACGCCCAATGACTCGGCATACTCGGCCAATCGCCGGTACTGCCGTTCGGCCTCCAGGGCGAAGTTGCGCAGACCGTCCACGAGGGCCTCAGTTCTCCATCAAGGTGGAGGCCAGCTCGGCCAGAGGTGAGCGCTCGCCCTTCGAGAGGGTGATGTGGGCGGCGATGGACTGCTCCTTGAACTTCTCCACCACGTGGGTCAGACCGTTGGAGGTCGAGTCGAGGTAAGGATGGTCGATCTGGTAGGGGTCGCCCGTGAAAATCAGTTTGGTTCCCTCGCCCGCCCGGGTGATGATGGTCTTGACCTCGTGGGGAGTCAGGTTCTGGGCTTCGTCCACCACGATGAACTGCTGCGGCAGGCTGCGCCCGCGAATGTAGGTGAGGGCGCGGATGTCGAGCACGTTGGAGTCGAGCAGGTAGTCGAGTCGCCCCGCCCCTCCGCCCTTGCGGCCGGTGCCGCCGCCGCTGTGCTCGTTGAGCAAGAACTCGAGATTGTCCATGATGGGCTGCATCCAGGGTGAGAGCTTCTCCTGCTCGGTGCCGGGCAGAAAGCCGATGTCGCGGCCCATGGGGATGACCGGGCGGTAGATGGACAGCTTGCGGTAGGTCTTCTCGTTGACCACCTTCTGCAGGCCGGCGGCGATGGCCAGGATGGTCTTGCCGGTGCCGGCCTTGCCGCTCAGGGTGATGAGCTGGATCTCATCGTCGAGCAAGATCTCGAAGGCGTAGCGTTGCTCGCGGTTGAGCGGCCGGATGCCCCACACGTCGTAGCGAAGCTCGCGCAGCAGCACCAGGGCTCGCCGATCCGAGTCGTAGCGAGTCAGAGCGGTGACCGAGGCCGAGCTGGTGGACTTGAGCATGAGGAACTGGTTGGGAGCCAGCTGCTGACCGTTCAGCTTCAGCCCGTCCAGGGAGACCTCGCGCTCCTCGTAGACCTGGTCGATGACCTCGGGGGCCACCGTCAGCTCGCCCTGGCCGCTGTAGAGCTCTGCGATGTCGATGATCTGGTCGGCGCGATAGTCTTCCGAGGCCAGCCCCAGGGCCTCGGCTTTGACCCGCATGTTGATGTCCTTGCTGACCAGGATGACCTTCTTCTTGGGGTTCTTGTTCTTGATACCCACGGCCGAGGCCAGGATCAGGTTGTCGTTGGTGGTGGGCAGGCCCAGCGCCCCCAGCTCGCCTACGGTATGCGTGATATCGACCGTCAGCGTGCCCCCATTATCGAGCTTGACGCCCTTGCTGACCGGACCCTGGTGGCTGACGTCGTCGAGGAACTTGATCACCACGCGGGCGTTGCGGTTGAGCTCCATCGAGCCCTTCTTGAACTGGTCGAGCTCGTCCAGGACCACGATGGGGATGACCACCTGGTTGTCGCCGAAGCTAAACAGGGAGTCGGGCCGGTGCAGCAGCACGCTGGTGTCGAGAAGGTAGATCTTGCGGGTGGACATGGGGGAAGTCCATTCCCTGGCGCGGGCTCATCCCCTGCAGCCAAAAACCGCGCAAATGTTCGCTTTCAGGCCGAGATGGCGCTCTGACGGGGAAGAATTTTTTTCTATTTTGTCAGATACCACGTCTCGAGCATCTGCTCGACCCTGTCAGCGGCCCGGTTGGTCGAGAGGGCCAGCCCCAGAAAGCCCGAGGGCACGTGCACAAAGAGCGCGTTGAAGGCCGGCCGAGAGCGCCGAGGGGCCCTGGTCAAGCGCGGGCGGGGGCGCTCAGGTTGGCCTTGTAGAACTCGAGATACTTCAAGACTTCGAACCGGCTGCCGATGACCAGGGGAACCTTCTGGTGCAGGGCGGTCGGCTGGATATCCAGGATGCGGTCGGCTCCCGTGGTGGCCAGCCCTCCGGCGTGCTCCACCAGGTAAGCCAGAGGGTTGGCCTCGTAGAGCAGGCGGAGCTTGGGCTTGGGTTTGTCGGGGTTGCGCCGGTCGGCCGGGTAGAGGAAGATGCCGCCATCGAGCAGGTTGCGGTGGAAGTCGGCCACCAGCGACCCGATGTAGCGCAGCGAGTAGGGGCGCTTGGTGGAGGGGTCATCCTCCTTGAGCCAGGCGATGAAGTTCCTCGTGCCCTCATCCCAGTGGTTGGAGTTGCCCTCGTTGATGCTGTAGACCTTGCCCTTCTCGGGAGTCTGGATGTTCTCGTGCGAGAGCAAGAACTCGCCCACGCTGGGGTCGAGAGTGAAGCCGTGCACCCCCTGGCCGGCCGAGTAGACGAAGATGGTGGAGGAGCCGTAGACCACGTAGCCCGCCGCCACCTGCTCCGTGCCCTTCTGGAGCACGTCCTCCAGGGTGCCGTCGCCCCCGCTCGTCTTGCGGCGCAAGATGGAGAAGATGGTGCCGATGGAGACGTTCTTGTCGATGTTGCTGGAGCCGTCGAGGGGGTCGAAGACCAGGATGTACTTGCCCTTCTCGAACTGAGGCGGAATGGGGATGATATCCTCGGACTCCTCCGAGGCCATACAGCATAGATGTCCGCCGTGGTCCATGGCCTTGAAGATACGGTCTTGCGCGAAGGCGTCCAGCTTCTGGACATGCTCTCCGTGCACGTTCTCGTCGCCTGTGGCGCCCAGGATCTCGACCAGCCCTGCTTTGTTGACCTCGCGCGAGATGATCTTGATGGCCAGGATCAGGTCCCAGAGCAAGCGAGTAAAATCGCCGGTGGCGTCAGGGTGGCTTCCCTGCTCTTCCATGATGTGGCGCTGGATGGTGACGA
>CAZWUN010000049.1:0-21605 GCA_964637145.1 uncultured Burkholderiales bacterium | reverse complement strand
CCCACCCGACATCCGAGATCCAGTTCTCGTAGGGCCAGCCCCCCTCGAGCACGTACGGAGCGCACGTGCTTCCCAGGTAAGCTAGCTTGCGCCGCAGGCCTCCGTCTCGAATTTGCAGGAGTATTCTTTGACTGATGTACCCGTTTTTGTCCTCACATCCGATCTGCTTGCCGGCCGGATAGGTGGCCGGCAGGTCGCCCAGGCCATTGAATGGTCCCTCAACGACCTTGGTTGGGGTGGCTCTCTGGGAAGTTCGCATGATTTCTCGGGCGGGAGGAAAGCCCGTGCCGCAGATGTCCTCAAGTGTCATCTGGCATGGGTCATCCTGCCCCAGCGGAACGATCAAAGCGCCCACCGGGGGTGATTGCGTGGACAGTTGCGTAACGCGGAACGACACTACGAGACTCGGATCGGAGGAGTGGAGCATTCGACCCGTGGTCACGCTCTCGTCGGGAGCCGACAAGGCAAAAAAGCCGTCGGCATCGGCTTGAACTCGTTGGTCGCCGAGCTCGACGAACCAGAGTCCTCCGGGAGAACGGGGGTAGAGCACGGCCGCACCGTTCGCGGCGACCTCCAGTCCGTTGCTCTCGATCACCGCGCGGTTGGCGAGCACGAAACTTCTGCCGCCCTCCTCGATAAAGATGACCGGTTGTACCAGAATGCGGCCGAACAAGGGCGTTCCCGCCGGGGGAGCAATCGGATCGGTCGTCGGGGCGACACTGGCCCCCTTATCGACACGATCCCCACCACAGTGTGTGATCAAGGCAAGGACCGCAAGCAAGAGCAAGCAGCGACAGACCGTTCTCATGCAATACCCCCCCATTTTTGATCGAGGTTTCCCATGATCGGTTAGAGTTCCTTTCGTGCATCGACCCAACAACGGGTTTCCGAGGACGAAATGATGACGGGGGCGGCTGTGGCCGCCTCAGGCCAGGATGCACTGCAAGGTGCTCGGGTCGAAGTTGGCGTTGTGGTTGGCTCCGGGCAGGTGGAGGTAGGTCACGTTCCCCCCCGCCAGCTTGCTCACGGCCTGCGGGTCCACCAGGCGGTCGGCTCCGAAGTTGACCACCTGAATCGCGTAGCGCTGGGAGGCCTGGTGCAGTTCGCCCGGGTCGATCCCCTTCTGCTTGAGCATCCCGTGCATGGCCTCGCAGGCCCGATCGCGCCGGGCGAAGTTGCCCGGGCGGTCGGAGCGGCGATAGTAGCCAGCGTTGTGCTCGCGAATCTCCTTGGGGGCGTCCTTGAGTCCCAGCGAATGGTCGACCACCAGGCGGCTGAGGGCGGGCAGGCTCTCGTCGGTCCACTGGATGAGGGGGGCAGTCAGGTCCCAGGCGCCCAGGGGGACCCACAGGCAGCCGACCAGCACCCCGTTGACCAGGTCGCGTTGGGGCTGGAAGAAGGGCGTCGAGTCGGGCGAGCAGGCCGGGGCCAGCAGGTGGAAGGAGGCCGGCCCGGCGTGACCGGCCTTGTCCAGGGCCACGGCCAGCTCTCCGGCGGCGGCTCCGCCCATCGAGTGACCCACCACCTTGAGCGAGCCCTGGCTCAGGAAGCCCAGCGCATCCAGGCATTCGAAGACCTGGAAGGCATACTGGCGAGGGGTGTAAGGAGAGCTGCCATCGCTGCGAGCGCTTCCGTCCGAGCCGAACCCATCCAGGGCCACCCCCAGCGAGTTGGGGCCCAGCCAGGCTGGAGTGGTTCCATCCCAGATCTCCTTGTTGGACTGGAATCCATGCAAGAACACGGTGGTCTGATCCAGGCTGGCCAGGCGCCACGCGACCAGGACCCTCTGAGCCGATTCGGGCAGCGCATCGCAGTTGGCCTGACCCATGGGCACGGTCAGCTTGAGGGGGACGTCCTGGGCGGCGTAGTCCTCGGCTATCTGGGCGGCGCGGGGATTGCCGGCCAGAAGCTCGCTCAGGCTGGTGGCGATGACGCCGTAGACCTGGCCGTCCTTCTTCTCGAAGCTCAGCTTGCCGGCGCGGGCCAGGTCGGCCCTGGCGATGGCCGGCCCCCGCAAGGGCGGGTGCTCTCGTTCGGCGGCCAGGAGCGCTGGGAGGAAGTTGGGATGGCGCTCGGTGACCTCCTGCAAGGATTGCCCCGAGCGCGCTTCCACGGCTTTCCTGAGCTCGAGGCTGGTGGCGTGCTCGGCGCCACTTTGCACGGTGTCGACCACAGCTTCGCGCAGCGAAGCGGAGAGGTGGGCGCTGTCGAGGGTCTTGTCTAGCAGCGGATCCCGGTCGGGAGTTGGTCGGTAGGAGGAGAGGAAGACCTTGTCCGGACCGATGTGCATGCTCTTTCTTCACGCGCCGGGGCCGGTCCGGTCAAGTGAGTCTGGCTCGAATATCTGGAGCATTTGTTCATACTTGCGCAACCGACAGGTCTTTCTCGCTTTCCTCCGAACGGTAGGCGATGCACCACAGTCGCAGGCAGTTTCTCAAGTTGTTGGGCATGGCGGTGGGAGCCTCCCTCAGCGGGTGCGGCGGGGGGGGCGTCCCGCCAGGAGGCGCAGGCCCCGGCAACCCGGCGCCGCTCGCCTACGAGTTCGTCCCCGTCATCCGGTCGGGGCAAGACCTCCCGGCTCAGGCTCGCGCGGCGAGCAACGGGGCGCCTTTCATGGGCGGAGTCGTCATTAACGACCGACGCCATGTCTGTTTTCACTGCCTGGACGAACAGGAAGTGCGTGGAGTCTACCGCGTCGACGTCTCCGACCAGGGCGTCATGGAGCCGGTCAGGAAAGTGATCCGCGAGGGAGACGTGTTGCCCGACGGCACGGTGGTGGCCGACTTCTCCGATGGCGAGCTGGACAATCTCGACGACTACCTCTTCATGGTAGAAGACCCCGAAGGCGTGCACTCGTTGCAATATTGCCCCGGTGGGGGCGAGTTTTCACCCCTGTGCAAGGACTTTCAAGAGCTCAATGCAGGCGTCAAGCTCTGTGGAGAGATCTATCCGGTGGAAGCGCTCTCCGACGACGGCCGCATTCTCTGCGTGTCGGACTACTTCGACGAAGATGGTGAGGCCGAGGGCGAGGGCCTCTTCCTGATGCCGGCCGACCAGCCCGATCAGGCACAACTGATCGTCGCCCACGGCCAGCTGATCCCTGGCACCACAGCCTGCATCAAGTCCATCGGGGTGGCCGAGCTGAGCTCGGGAGGGCGCTACCTGATCCAGGGGTCGGCCAGCCCGACTCTGGACGACGGCAGCATCGACTCCAGCGGCTCCCCGATGACCTACGTCTTGACCGGCGTGGTGGGGGAGAGTCCGCAGGTCCTTGCGCTCGACCCCCAACTCGGCGGTGACGACCAGGGTTACATACGGGCCTCGGCCGTCATGTGCCCGCGCCTCAAAGGCAATTCGGTGGGCGCCGTGCTGCAGATCGACGAGAACGTCACCGAGCTGTGGATCGACCAGAAGCGTCTGCTGCAGGGGAACCTCGAGGGAGGGGGATCGCTGTCACCCCGCGGCTCTCAGATCCTCAGCTTCCTGCCGCCGGTCTTCGGACCCGATGGCCTGGTCTACTTCGAGGTCTTCACGGCGGACGGAATGGAGCTGGTCCTCTTCGACGGCTCCGGGTTCCACACCGTCCTTGCCAAAGGGGACACCCTCGAGGGGCAGGTCGTGGAGACCATCATCTTCGGGGCCCTCCCCGAGTGCGTGAACAACAACGGAGAGCTGGTTTTCATGGCCGAGTTCGCCAACGGAGAGTCCGTCATCTTGCTTGGACTGCCAGTCTAGGAGGCGATTGTGGGAAGAATCAACGACACGAGTCTGGCCACCTCCACGCCCCTCAACCTCACCACGGGTTTTCCCATCTTTCCATCGGGCACCAGCCTGGCCAATCCCACCTTCCCGCGCACTATCGGGATCGGTCAGACCCCTTCCACCAGCTTCACCCTGTTCGATAGAAGAATCCCGCTCGTCTTCTGGCGATTGCGAGGGTCCGCCACCGGGTCGATGATCACCGGGGCTTTCTTCGGATTCAATCTGGGCTACCGGGTCAGCGGTGAGACCCGCGACAACGGCACCGCCTTGCTGAACGTGTCCAGCGACAGCGCCCGGGGGGGTCTGGCCTTCGGGCTCGGATGTTCGTTCAGTCTGAGCCTGAGCCTGGAGCAGGGCCGGATATCCTTCAGCTGGAGGAGCGGCTTCCGCACCTCTTGGCAGGCGCTCTTCAATGCCAGCGTCTCGTTCACGCTGGACCTGATCGAGCTCAGCGTCAGAATTTTGCGGGCTTCCGGCGTCAACGTGCCCCTGGATCTGATCACAGGCATTCGCGGGACCATCGGCAGCGGCGCAGTGTGGGGGCTGTTCGACTCGGCCAGCAGTCAGCTGGGCTCGCAGGGCTCCCTGACTTTGCGGCCTCGTGTCAGTATCAGCGGCAACCTCCTGTCCCTGGTTCCGGGCGTGGCCAGCTTCCTGGCGGGCCTGAAGAAGGCCGGCGCCAAGCTCCACGTGGGACCGGTCCTGAACATCAATTTCCCGATCACGCTCACGATCGTCCGCCTGACCACCGAGGACGGGAACTACGAGGTCACCAACCACCAGACCGGGGCATTCCAATTCAACCGGGGTCCCCGCATCTCGCCCACCGCTCCTCCGGTGCGCCAGGTGACGGTGACCCATTCCCACACGGTCGGGCTGCTCTTCACGCTCGACTTCAAGGCGAGCTTCTCAGCCTGGAGTATCTTCAGCATCAGCGCGACCATCCCGATTAACTTGATGTCCCTGCAACCGCCGGAAGCGCGACTCGCCGGACCGTTCTTCACGGCTCTGTCCAACACCCGAACCTCGGCCGCGGCCGAGCTGCCCGAGGTGGTCTGGGGCTGAGCCAGCCAGTCGAGGAGCCGATCCGCATCCGCTCGGCCGCCGATCTCTTCGGGGTGCTGTCGACCGGCTCGCTGGGGGCCCGTCTGGCGGTTCTGCGCGACGTCCTGGCCGACCCCACCCGGCCCCTCAAGCTCGGTCCGCACGAAAGCGAGGACTTCGTGGACCTGTTGCTGCGCCTGGTGGGCGGTACCCGCGGGGTGCTGCGCCAGATGACGACGCTCTGCTTGATGAGCTACCAGGATCCACGCACAACGCAGTTCATGGTCGATGCCTTCGGCAAGAGCCGGGATGCGGCCATCGTGCTCCGCCTCGGCCAGAGGCTTCTGCTCGAGCGGGGCGTCGACTTCTTCCGGCCCTTTCTCTGGCAGGACGGGTCGGCTCAAGCGATGGCGGCCGCGCAGATCTGCCTGCCCGAGCCCGAGCTCTCGGTGGAGGAACGGCTGCGCATCGCCCTCGTGTTGCCGGACAACATCCCGGTGCCCCCGATCGACGCGGAGAGCCTCTCGGCCTGGCTCGGAGAGCTGACCGGCCCCTACCGGGCCCGGGCCCGCCAGCGAGTCGAGGGGCTGGGGTCAGAGGTCTTGCTCTTGTGGTCGGGCTGGGATCGCCTAGCAACCGCCGAGCAAGACTGGCTTCTCTCGCTGACGAAGCGGTTGGACCGGCCGCGCGCCCGCACCGAGCTGGAGCGCCTGATCGCCGCCGGCTGCCTCTCGCCGAGCGTGGTGGAGAGCGCGCACGAGTTGGGCCTGGCCTTGCCGGCGGAGCTGCTCGAGCACGACCAGCCCTCCATACGTGCCCTGGCCGTCTCCGTGGGGCTGGCCGACGCCGAACTGAAACGCTTCCTGGAGGGCACCGTCGTGGAGGCGCTGGCGGCCACCCGCCGATGTCCGCCGGAGGTGTTGCTGGAGCTGATCAGCGATCGGCGCTGGCAGGTTCGGGCCCAGGCGGTGCGCCAGCTGGCGACATCAGATCACCGCCCGTTGGAGCGCGTGAAGGCTCTGGTTGCATCCCCCTCCAAGTCAGAGCGGGTGGCCGCCATCGAGCTCCTGCGCAGTTGGGGAGAGGAAGCCTGGCTCGAGCAGACGCTGCTGGCGCCGGAGGAATCGGAGTAGGCCCCTGCGATGAGCGAATGCTTGTCAGTCGGCCGGATTTCCGGTAGAATAGCGCTCAGTCCCCGAAAAACAAGGAGCGGCAGTCCCATGCTCAGGATCACTCGCAGCGGTTACCCGGCGAACCGGCCGACTGGCCAGGTTCCGCTCGGTCATGCCCGCGAGGAGGGTCGTCCGCTCCGGTAGGCTTTTCGGCATACTGACAGCGCTTGCGCCCGCCTCACACGACGAGGTGGGCGTTCTTGTTTTTCGGGGACAATCTTCGTATCAGGAGAAATCTATGTCACACGCAGTTCTCGAGCGCGGTTTCGAGCGCATGGGCGCCCGGCTGCGCGTGCTGGAAACTTCCCAGCGGAGTTTCACGGTGGACGTGCGCGATGGGGTCTTCGAGCTCGCTCTCGGCTCTGAGAGCGAGGCAGAGCCCCTGGTCGTGGACGTTCGCCCCGAGATGCGGCACCTCTTGCTGCTGGTGCGCGACGGGTCGGCCAAGCACAAGTTCTTGTGCGGGCACGACGAGCGCCACTGGTTCGCAGCCGCCGTGCCGAACGACCCGGGCGTTCACTCTGTTCCGGGCGCGATGGAGGCTCTCAAGCCTGCCCTCGTACGCCGCGAGCAAGATGCTCGCCAGCTCAAGTCGCGTCAGCGGATACGGCGCCGGAACGAAGTCTACGTCCGTCAGGGCGAGTGGTTCTTCTTGCCCGTGCCGGATATGACCGATCCCCCGGAGCTGCTCCACAATGAGCCGCTCAGTCGCGGAAACGGCAGCAAGCCGCACATCGCGGAGTTCTGCTACCGTTCCGGCGGTCACCGGGTCTATGTGTGCCGCCAGTTCCCTGGCGGTCTGCGCGAGGCGGAGTATCAGGCTCTGCTGAAGCGCCGGCCCTTCAGCGACAGGTGGCGGTGGGAGGTGCGCGCGGCCAACGCCGAGGTCTATGTGCGCGGGACGGTTCGCCATCCCGATCACAAGACCATCCGGTTGAAGTGTTGGCACCGCGTCCGGATGAACCGTGAGAACGAGGCCCCCAGCCGGAGCCAGCTGGTGTTTCTCGATTGACGGTGAGGAGCCCCGCGCGCGCGGGGCTCCTCTTTCTGGGCTCAGAGCTCGAGCCGAGAGCGGTGCAACTGCACGCCGTTTCGGTCGGGCTGCAAAGGCCGGAAATCTCGACTTCTACCCCCGTGTCTGCGCCCGCCGGGTAGGTAAAGCTGCGGGTCTCTTGGGTGTTCTCGCCGCTCTCGCCCGCCCGGGCCAGCACCGCGGTCTGCAGCATCTCGTTGTTCCAGAAAACGTCGCAGCGAGGATGCGCCTGCTCGAGCAGCAGCAGGTTCACCAGTCCGGAAGTCTTGGTGGCCTCCAGGTCGTACTTGGCCAGCACCTGGATGCCGCTCTGGCGCTCGAAGTCGCGCAGGATGGGCTCGGAGTAAATCTGGTCCAGAGCGCAGTAGACCACCACCGAGGGGGTCTGGGGGTGTGCGCACCCCGTGAGCCAGAGGGCGAGCCAGAGAAACCCCACCCGCATTCGCATGGCGGCGGCGCGCCATCGGTCCGGTGGTCACCATAAGCCGAGCACGATCTTACACCACCGTGTGAGACTCTACCCTCGCTCCGGAAGGAGTGCGCTTGGGCTAGCCGAATTTGCTGCGCCATTCAACGCCGTCGGGGAGGGTTCGTGCAATCCCACTTTCGCTTAGCAGCACTTCTAGTCTTAGCCTTGCTCCAGTGGGGTTGCAGCGGGAGTTCCGCAGCTTCGGTCGGAGCGAACGCGGTGGACTTGAGCTCTCCCAGCGTGGTGAACATCACCGCCAGCGAACTCGAGCTCCGTCCCAACGTCCTGGTTCTGGATGCCGGTGTGGAGGTGGTGCGCATCGAAGACAGGTCGGTCACCTTGCGGGGCGCAGTCCCCGACCTGCCCGTCGGCACGGTGTTGATCAAGAACGAAGGCGACTTGATGTTCGAGCGCATCGTCGTCAGCACGCAATCGGTGGGAGATGAGGTGGTCGTCGCCACGCAACTGGCCGGGTTGAACGACATCGTCAAGTCGGCCAACATGGCCCAGACGGAGCAGTTTGGGGGCAGAATTCTGTCCCAGTTCGAGCCGGGCCCGGCTGGTTTGACTCTGACTCCGATCCAGATTCAGGGCCGCGATGTCAGCGAGCAGCCAAGGACGGCTCTCCGCCTCGATTTCAAGGGATTTCCCCTGCGAGCCCCGTTCGATAAGACCGTCCCCAGCGACGCGGGGCAGATCTTTGGCTATCTCGATGGACACCTCGATCTCGAGTTCGGTTTCGAGGAAGCCGTGACTGTCATCGATAACGAAGTCGTCACCAACGATGACGGGGTGGGTGTGTTCCTGGCCGGGAACAACACCATTCGCGTCGTGCCCTTTTGCCGTTCCAGCGGGGATGTCACCTTTCGCTGCGTGAGAGCATTCAAAGGCTCATTCAAGACCGAGCTGACGGACCGACCGGTGGTGTTCGAGCTCGGCAAGCTCGGCATTTTCCATCGCACGGCTTCGGTCCAGCTCTTGTTGTCGGGAACCGGAACGATCGAAGAGGGACTGACCTTTCGCCTGGAGGGCGGAAGGCTGGTGGATTCGCGAGCCGGGGGCGAGTACACTCGATTCAACGGCTCCCGGGACAAGTCGTTCGTCGAAGTTCATGAGGTGACCCTGGGCGGAAACGGCACGCTCGAGCGACCCCCTCTCAGTGACATCGACTTCGACCTGCGCATCGCCGATGTCGAGTTCAGCCTGAACGGGGGTTTTCTGCGACCGAACGTCAGCGACACCCGGGTCAACGGTCAGGCGGAGATTTCCTTCCCCGCGGTCACCGGGCTGACGGTCCGCCAGAGCGCCGCCCGGGTTCGGTTGTCCACGAAACTCGGGGAGATCCAGGGCGCGGGCTGGCTCTTCGTCATGGAGCAGCTCGCCCAGTTCACGGCAAACCAGCGGTTCACCCTGTACTCCAACCGCGATGAAGCCCTCGATGATACCCCGAACCTCGACGGGAGTCTCGTTTTTCATCAGAGCTCCGAGCGTTCGCGTCAACTGGTACGCGAGCCCGTTAGCTCCGAGAACGATACCAGTATGGTCTCGTTGACCTTGCCCGACCTTCTCCCCACGGGAAACGCGTTCACGCTGCACCGGGGGGAAGAGATCCAGGTCAGCAATCTGGGCGGGTTCGTCCCGCGCGGAACCGCCCCTCCGCCACCAGCTGCCGGGGCTCTGAACTTTGCCCCCGTGCCCAATACGGCGGCCGGAACCGTCTTCTCCGGCCTTCCTCCGGCCCGGACGTTTCGCCCGGTGCTGGCCTCCTGGCTGAGCTCGGACCCGAAGGTGGCCAAGATCGGCCGCCTGGGGAAACAGGTTGCTCTCAAGGCTCTCGAGGAAGGGGCCACGACGATCACATGCCGACATCCCTTCGGATTCCAGACGGAGGCTCGCGTGGTCGTCTTGCCGGCCGCCTTGATTCGGATCGACGTCGAGCCGGAGCGCCCCTTTTCCGGCCCGCTTCCGCCAGGCTTCGACATCCCTCTCGTAGCCGTCGGGGTCTGGAGCGACGGCGGCCGCCGCGACCTCACCGCCAGCGCCGTCTGGAAAGTCGATCACCCCGAGATTGCTGCCTTGAACGGAACGATCTTGAGCCCTCGCTTTCCGGGCGAGGTTACGGTGACAGCGGATATTCCCGAGTTTCCGAGTTTCCAGGGCAAGGCAAGCTTTACCGTCCGCTGGCCCGAGAACGGAAATTATCACATCGTACCTCTCAACACCCAGCAGATAGGGGTCGGCCAGACCCTCGGCTACCGGGTCCTGGGCACCCTCCTCGATGGCGCGGTTCGCGATTTGACCGACCAGTCGAACTGGAGAGTCGACGACTCGAGCGTAGCCAGCATCACGCAGCGGGGCCTGGCCCTGGGGTTGGCGCCGGGCGAGACTCTGATTAGCGCTGCATTCAGAGGCTCATTTTTCGCAACCACGCTCAGGGTCGCCAGTTCCCCCCTCGTTTCGCTCGTCATCACCCCGGTGATTCAGAGCGGAGCCTTCACACAGCCGGGTTTCGGCGATACGGTCGTCAACCAGGGCGGGCGGATCCAGTATCAGGCTCGGGGCACGTTTGCCGACGGCTCCTCGCGCGATGTCACCTCGCAGGTAACCTGGTCATCCTCCAATCCAGCCATCCTCAGCGTGGATCAACTTGGAGTGGCGACCGGAAACACGCCGGGCCTGGTCATGGTTCAGGCCACCCTGGGCGACCAGTCCGTGGCCCAGGAAGCGGTCGTGATCGGGCCGGTGAAGCTGGCCCTTACGGCCGCCCCTCCCACCGTCAACCTGCCGGCGAATACACCGTTCTCCTTCACGGTGGAAGTTCAGGACGTCTCCTCGCAACCGCAGACCGGCTCGACCGCCGAGATCACGTTCGCTTTGGCGGGCGTGCCGACGGGCGGCACGCTCGCAGGAACCCTGACTCGCAGTGCCGTGGCAGGTCAGGCGACCTTCGACGACCTCACGATCGACCAGCCCGGGAACGGCTATGTTCTGATCATCTCCAGCCCGGGTCTGAGCTCGGTCGTCACCTTGCCCTTCAACGTGGTTGCGCCCGGCGCCAATCCGGTCATCGGCCACATTTTCGTGGCCAACGACGCGAGCGCTGCTCAGAGCATCGCCTCCCTGGCCATCGATGCGACCGGCACCCCTACCGCCGTAACCAACTCTCCGTTTGCCGCCAGCGGGCGCTGTCACGCCGTGGAGCGATTGGGCTCCCTGGTGGTCTCCGCCGATGTGGTGGAGCCACTCGGGCCTTGTCGCCTGAGCATCCTGCAGTACGCAGCCGCCACCGGTCAGTTGAGCCCGACCGCCTTCACGCCCAGCGCCCCGTTTGCGGCCAATTTCAACCCCCTGCACACCGCCTCCAACGGAACCGATGCGCTGTTCGTCGTGACCGAGTTTGACGGCACCTTGCACGCGTTCCGCTTCAACACCGCGACCGGCGCGATCCTCAGCACGAACAACCAGGGCGGCGCGGGCACGCTGCCCCGCGAGCTGGCTTTCCGGCCCAGCAGCGGCGCAGGCCAGCCGGACCTCCTCTTTGTACTGGATGCCGGCAACAACATCCGGGCCTATACGTATGACAATGCTACCGGAGTTCTCACCCCGGGCCCGGCGCCGGTCTTGAACCCTGGCGGCGGCGGCGGAGGCGGATTGACCGTGGCCGGAAGCCGGCTCTACGTCACGAATCAGGTTCCTGGCAACGACACGATCTCTGCGTTCGACATCACCCTCGCGAGTGGAGCCCTCGGGTTCATCGGCACGGCTTCCTCCGGAGCCGGTGACAGCGGCAACCTGTTCCGGGTGAGCCACCCGCTGCTGGGCGACGTCCTTTACTGCGCCAATCCGGGGGATTCCACCATCGGCGCGTTCTCCATCAACGGCGCCGGCCTGCCGGTTTTGCTTGGACCGCCCGTGGCCGCAGGAGACGTCAATCCTCACGAGCTGGTCGACCTCAATCTGGGCGGAGGGAATCTCGCGCTCTATGTCACGACCTCGACGCGGTTGGCCGTTTTTCTGATCGATCCGACGACCGCGCTGATCAATGCCATCCCCAATTCTCCCTTCGCGGGCTTCCAGAGCCCGTTTGGGATCGCGCGCTGAAGGAGCCGGGACAAGATGAATTACTCTCGTCGCAGTTTCATCCAGGGAATCTTCGGGGCCAGCGTCACCCTCGCCACGGGTTGCTCCGGCACGACCTCGATGTCGTCCGGAACCGGCCCGGCAAGCGTGATCCCCGGCACCGGGTTGGGAACGGTCATCGGGGGAGTCACGGCCCGAGGCACCGTGGACGCGGCCCAGTTCGGAGGGGGGTCGCTGAACGTGCTCTCCGTTCTGCAGTTCGGCTCCCCGGTATCCGAGGGTGGGTTCCAGACTCAGGTCAGCCAGGAGGCGCCCCATATCCTGCTCCTGGTGGACGGGTCCGGCCGTGTTCGGGGGCTCGCCCTCAGCCGGCCCGGGGTGCCGCTCCGGTTCGACGCGACCTCCACCGCGGTGGCTCTGGTGGTGATGTCTCCGGGCATCTATTCCGCCAACCCGCAGGAGACCGAGGCGGCGATCACGCTCCTCAACGGCCTGGGCCCGTTCCAGACGATGGTGAGCGCCCTGGCCAGCTTCCTGCCAACGATGGATCTGGGCTCGGTTCTGGCGCAGCCGGAGGTTCAAACCGCTTTTGAAGCGGTGATGGTGGCCTTTCTGGACGTCCAGGCTGTCTCGCCCCGCACGGAGGAAGAGAAGCTGAACGGGGACGGCAAGCTGGTGGTGCAGCGCGACCCCAATACCGACGCCTCTACGATCAAGTACGGCTTCTCCAACCAGGGATGGCGCTATGTGAGCATGCTGCGCGAGACCGTCGATCCGGCCAATCAGCGTCTGCTCACCGTCCCCGCCCTGGACGGGAGCCCCCTGCCCGGCCAGACGAACATCGTCAGCGGGGCGACAGCCCTTTCCCTGGGGAATCTCTTCACGAATACCGTCGGCAACCCCGGCTCCGCCAGCGACGTGGTCGATCTGTCCGGTGGCCCGATCTCCGAGGTTCTGTATTACGTGAAGGGCATCGGCAATCCGTTCCACGCCGAGAACGAGGCTCTGCCGTCCCGGATCAACGAGGCGCAGTTTGCCCCCGGCCGGGCTGATGTGGCCGACACCCTGACCATGGTGTACTACATCTTGTTGCCCTTTTTGGAGCCCTTCATGGGTGGCTTGAAGAAGACCCCGGCGCTGGCGCAACTGGCCGAGGATCTCGCTTCGTCTGTGGACGTGGTGACCCATACGTCCAACGTCATCGCAGCGAAAATCGCGTCTTTTGGCGATCTCAAGGGCCTCACAGGCGCTTTGATTGACGTCGTCCAACCACTCTTTCTCATCGCGGCCCAAAGATTGGCGGCCAATTTTGCTGCCGCCGTCCTGGCCGTCGAACAGGCGCAGGCAGCCGCCGTCGCGAGCGCCGCGGTGGCTGCAGCAGAAGCCTCTGCTGCCACGCTGGCATTGGGCGAAGCCTCGGCTGCCGCGGTGGCAGCGGGCGGCGCGGCGGCAGCAGCAGAATCGGCGGGTGCTGCCGCTGCCACCGCTGCGCTGTCGGCCGCGGCCGTGCCTGAATTGACCGCCTCAGCCATCATTATCGGCGCGACGGCCACAGCTACCCTGGTCTTCTTGACCGCTTTGGCGGCTGTCGCGACAGCAAACAACTGCCTCAAAGCGGGTCGGGACATCATCAAGACCCCCCGGACGAACATCATCAGAGTTTCGATTCCGGGCAAGTTCCTCAAGCGTCTGGGCACAGCCGAAGAGCTCAAAGTCGTCGCCCTGAGCCCGATCGGGACCTTGCTCCTCAATCGCTCCGACGGCACCTATCTTGAGGCGCTCGGACAGGATCCCGTGAAACTCGACGAGCGCAAGAGCACGGGTTTCCTTAATGCGCTCGAGCAGTGTTGGTACCTGGCCGAGGGTAGCTCCAGCGCCGTTTTTCGCTACCCCGATGGCAATACGTTCACGGTCGCGAGCGTGGATGGCGGGCCGGTCCAGAGCGTGGTCGCGCTGAGCGGCAAGGGGCACATCTACGGGACGTATCAAACCAGCCAGGGTAACTCCGAGATGTTCAGCTACACGACCGACGACACGGTCAAGTCCATCGGGGCCTTCGCAAAGCTAGGATACGTCCCTTCCATCGTGGGCACTGGCGATCGAATCCTTTATGGCAACGGGTTTCAGCGTTCGATTGTCGGCGGACCATACGCTGGACTGAACGAGAACCGACAGGTCAAGGGTTCCTTTGGGGGTCAGTGGGAGGAGTTCTCGCTCAGGGAGGGCGGCGCCGACCCTCCCTTCATCTCGAGATACGTCGATGCCAATGACAGTGACGAAGTCTTGATTTACAGCCAGAGCCACACGTTTGCGCCGGGTTTCACGCTGGCCGAGTTCCTGGCTCCTCTTCCCGAGCCCCCGGGCGGACGCGACACGGTCAAGATCATTGTTGATGGCCCCTCGACCGGACGCTTTACGGTGATTCAGAGCACGTTCTTGACGCAAAACAACGTGAGTGATGCCCCCACTCCGGTGGCGCTCAACAAAGAGGGAGAAGTCGTGGGACTCCTCGGGACGACCCCGACTCTCTGGAATCGCCAGGGAGCCGGTCAGGACATACGGGGCCTTTTTCCCGCCGGCGCCGATACCTCGGGGACATGGAAGCCTTTGTTCATGCGGGGTCGGTACATCGTCTTGAGCCGCGCCACCAGCGGCCCGGAAGAGCTCTTCCTGTTCCATCGCGGGCCAGCCTGACTTTCAGGCTGTAAGAATTCGATCCCCAAGCTGTGCCAGAGAGTGGGCCGATGAGGGCTTGACCTGCCCTGAATCAACGGGGCGGCGTCGTCACCTCAGGGCCGGTGGTGACTCTGTCGCAGACGGCGTTTCCGACTGATCCCCCTTTAGCCCCGCTCGCGCATCTTGCGCATGCTCCTGCGGCGGGCGAACCGTCGGTAGATCAGCAGGTAATATCCCGCCGCGGCCAGCTCCGGAGTGGTAAGGTGATTGGAGTCCTCGGTCTCGACGTGGGCCACGGCGTGGGTCAGGAAGGGGTCGTTGTGGATGATGCCACCGGGGTCGATGCGGCCCACGGGATGGTGCTTGTAGGCGTGATCGTGAACGACTCCGCTGCGCTCCACTCGACCGACGGGGTGGAAGCGAGCCGGATCGTCGTGAATCAGCCCGGCCGCTTCGTAGTGACCGACCAGCTCCCAGCCGGTTGGACTGGCATTAAAGGTGCCGTCGTCCTCGACGCGGGCGATGGGCAGATACCCCCGGGCTGAGTCGTGGATGAATCTCGGCATTGAATCACCTTTCGCCCCACCCCGGTCTAAAGTGTTGAGCGTTACGGTGCGCCTCCATACAGGTTCTGCCGCGCAGTTTCTGCAAGACCTCGACCACAACCACTTTATCCGCATCCTCAGGACAACGAAATGATCTGTGTCAGGCGGTCCAGGGCAGTCTCCACCTGCTCAGAGCTGACATCGAGGTGGGTCACCGCCCGGAAGCGGTTGGTCTCCATGCGCGAGAAGCGCACTTCCCGCTCGAGCGATTCGCGCTCGAAGCGGTCGGGATCGCCCTGGACCGAAAAGAAGGTCATGTTGGTCCGGCGCTCGTTGGGCTCGACCTGGATGCCCTCGATAGCAGAGAGCCCCGAAGCGAGGCGGGCCGCGTGCAGGTGGTCCTCGGCCAGGCGCTCCACGTGGTGGGCCAGGGCGTGGCGGCAGGCGGCGGCCAGGATGCCGCTCTGGCGCATGGCCCCGCCCATGATGTGCTTGCAGCGCCGGGCCTCCTCGCGCCGCGAAAGGCCCATGCCCAGCACTGCTCCCATGGGAGCGCCCAGCCCCTTGGAAAAGCACAGAGTCACCGTGTCAAAGCCCCGACAGAGCTCGGCCGGAGCCAGCCCGGCCCAGGTGGCGGCGTTGAGCAGCCGAGCGCCGTCCAGGTGGCGGGCCAGGCCGTCGCAGGCGGCCAGAACGTCGTCGAGTTCGCCTCGAGTCCAGGGGAAGCCGCCGCCCTGGTTGGTGGTGTTCTCGACCACGACCAGGCGGGTGCGGGGGCAGTGATAGTGGTCCGCACGCCGGCGCGCGCGTACGTCCTCGCCCGGGAAGATGCCGTTGGGGCTGGGGATACCCTGCGTCTGGGCCCGGGCGTGCACCGAGCAGGTAGCCGTCTCGTAGCACAGGATGTGGCCGCTCTCGGCGGCCAGCACCTCGTCGCCCGGTCGGCACTGGAGCTGCACGGCGATGGCGTTGGCCATGGTGGCCGAGGGCAGAAAGAGGGCCGTTTCCATGCCCAGCAAGCGGGCCGCCTCCTGCTCCAGCGCCAGGGTGGTGGGATCCTCGTCGAGCTGCTCGTCGCCCACCACCGCCTCGGCGATGGCCGCGCGCATCGCGGCGGTGGGCCGGGTGACCGTGTCGGAGAAAAAGTCGATCACACCCGCAGCAGTCCGGCCGCGCCCTGACCCCCGCCCACGCACATGGTGACCAGGCCCAGCCCGCCTCCGCGCCGCTTCAGCTCGCTCAGCGCGGTGACCACCAGCCTGGCCCCGGAGCAGCCCAGCGGGTGACCCAGGGCGATGGCGCCTCCGTTGGGGTTGACCCGCTCCAGAGGAACCCGCAGCTCGCGCAGCACCGCCAGCGCCTGGGCCGCAAAGGCCTCATTGAGCTCCATCAGGGCAATGTCCTTGAGGTTGACCCCGGCGCGGTCGAGCACGCGAGGCACGGCGTGGACGGGACCGATCCCCATGTACTCGGGGGGGACGCCGGCCACGGCGTAGTGCACGAAGGTGCCCAGCGGCGTCAGTCCCCGTTTCCTGGCCGTCTCGGCGCTCATCAGCACGACCGCGGCGGCTCCGTCCGAGATGGGGGAGGAGTTGCCCGGGGTCACGGTTCCATCGGTCTTGAAGGCCGGCTTGAGGGCCGCCAGGCGCTCCAGCGAGGTGTCGCGGCGCACCAGCTCGTCGCTGGCGAAGGGCATCATCTGGGTTTCGACGGTCACCCCGTGACGGGTGTCGACGCGCACCGGCACGGTGAGTAGCTCGTCCTTGAAGTAGCCTTTGTCCTGGGCAGCGGCGGCCAGCTGGTGGCTGCGAAGGGCGAACTCGTCTGATTCCTGGCGAGAGATCTCGAACTTGGCGGCCAGATTCTCGGCCGTGACTCCCATCCCCATGTAGGTGCCCGGGCGCTTCACGAAGAGACCCAGGTTGGTGGATGGTTTGTTGCCTCCCATGGGCACCATGCTCATGGACTCCACCCCCCCCGCCACCACCACCTCGGCCGAGCCAACGGCGATGGCGGCCGCGCCCTGGGCGATGGCCTGCAGGCCGCTGGCGCAGAAGCGGTTCACGGTGACAGCGGCCGCCCTCTCGGGCAGGCCGGCCAGCAGGCTGGCCATCCGGGCCACGTTCAGCCCCTGCTCGCCCTCGGGCATGGCGCAGCCCATGATCACGTCTTCCACCGAGCCGGGGTCGATTCCGGAGCGCTTGACCGCCTCCCCGATGACCAGGGCGGCCAGATCGTCCGGCCGGGTGGTGGCCAGGGTCCCCTTGACCCCGCGTCCGATGGGAGTGCGCACCGCGCTGACGATGACAACTTCTTGCATTCTCTTTTCCTCAGTTCCGCAGGGTCTTGCCGGTCTTCAAGGTATAGCCGATGCGCTCTCGCGTCTTTTCTTGCCCCACCAGGTGCAAGATGGCCTCGCGCTCGAGGTCGAGCAGCACCTGCTCGTCCACCACGTCGGGCCGGTTCATCATCCCCCCCGAGAGGATCTTGGCCAGCGCCCGGGCCAGCTGCACCTCGTAGTCGGTGATCTGGCCGGCCTGGTTCATCATGTAGGCGGCCAGGCAGAGGTTGGCGTAAGCGGCCTCGCCCAGCACCTGCACCTGGCGGCGCAGCGGGGGAGTGTAGCCGGGAGCCAGCTCCAGCACCCGGGTCTTGGCCTCGCTGATCAGGCGATCCTGGTTGAACGTGATGTCGTCGTGGTCGGTCAAGAATCCCCACTGCCTGGCCTCCAGGGCGCTGGTGGAGACCTTGCCCATCGCGATCAGCTCGAAGGCAGCTCGCACCGCCGTGAACGGGTCCGCCCCCGGCTGCAGCTTTGCATTCATGCGGATCAGCATCTCGGTGGTGCCGCCCCCGCCGGGGATGATCCCCACGCCCATCTCGACCAGCCCCGTGTAGAGCTCGGCCCCCGCCTGGCAGGCGTCCGACCAGAGAGCCACCTCGCAGCCCCCGCCCAGCACCATGCGGAAGGGGGTGGAGACGACCGGATAGGGGCAGTAGCGCAGCTTCGAGGTCATCCCCTGGAAGGCGCGCACGGCCGCGTTGATCTCGTCCCACTGGGCGTTGGACGAAAGGTGCAACAGCATGCCCAGGTCGGCTCCGGCGCAGAAGTTCTCGCCCTGGTTGCCCACCACCAGGCCCAGGAAGTGTTTCTCCACCTCCTGGTGAGCCTTCTCGAACATCTCCAGCACGCCCGAGCCGATGGAGTTGGCCTTGGAGTGGAACTCCAGGCAGGCCACCCCGTCGCCCAGATCGATCAGGCTGGCGTCGGCCTGCGAGATCACGGTGTGCCCCGCCTTGCGGTGGCGCAGCACGATGGGCCCGCTGGAGGCGGCCGGCCGGGGAGGCAAGCTGATGGTATCCAGCCCGAGCTTCCCGAAGGCCTCGCTGGTCACGTCCTGACCCAGGGCTTCGGCCATCTCCAGCGGCCCCAGGTCCCAGCCGAAGCCCCACTTCATGGCGTTATCCACGTCCTGAGCCGTGTCGGCCACCTCGCCCACCTTGCCGGCGGCGTAGTGGATCAGCTCGAACTGGGTGCGCCGGGTGAACTCGCCGATCGGCCCGGGCACCTCCAGCAGAGCTTTCACGCGCAGCTCCGGGGTCGGCAGCTTGAGGATCGGGCCCAGCTCGTCCAGTCGCACCTTGCCCCGATCCTCGTACTCGAAGCTGTCCAGGTTGAGGGTGAGGATCTTGGAAGCGCCGTCCTCGCCCTTCACCTTCTTGAAGAAGCCGCTCCCGGTCTTATCCCCCAGCCACTTCTTCTCTTCCACCAGTTTGGCGAAGAATTCTGGCACCGCGAAGTCTTCTCCGGTGGCCTTGTCGAGGTCGAGGGCCACCTGGTAGCAGATGTCCAGGCCGGAAAGGTCCATGGTGCGGAAGGTGGCGCTCTTGGGGCGCCCGATGAGGGGCCCGGTGAGCACGTCCACCACGTCGGGAGTGAGCTTGAGGTCGACCATGGCGCGCACGGCCCGCACTACGCCGAACAGTCCGATGCGGTTGGCGGCGAAGCCCGGCACGTCTTTGGCCAGCACCACGCCTTTGCCCAGCACCTGGTCGCCGAAGTTGGCCAGGCGCGCCAGCACGTGGGGATCGGTGTCTTTGGTGGGGATCAGCTCGAGTAAGTGGAGGTAGCGCGGCGGGTTGAAGAAGTGGCTGCCCAGAAAGCGCTTGCGGAAGTCGTCCGAGCGCCCCTTGATCTGGAGCGCCATGGGGATGCCGCTCGAATTGGAGCTGACGATGGTGCTCGCTCCCACGCTCTTCTCCAGCTTCTCGAGCATGGAGCGCTTCACGTCCAGCTTCTCCAGGATCGCCTCCACCACCCAGTCCACCTCGGAAAGCTTGCCGAGATCGTCCTCGGTGTTGCCCAGCGTGATGAGCTGCGAGCGCTCGCTCAGCATGAAGGCGGCGGGCTTGCTCTTGAGCGCCCGCTCGAGCCCCTTGCGGGCGGGCTCGTTGCGGTCGGCGCCCGAGCCGGGGATGTCCAGCAGCAAGGTGGGAATACCGGCGTTGGCGAGCTGGGCGGCGATGCCCGCCCCCATGGTGCCGGCGCCGATGACGGCGGCGCGGCGGATGCTCAGCGGCATGGTCGAGGTCCTCCTGAGGTCCCGCGCAGGCGGGTCCGAAAGTCCGAGCAGCTTCGCGGGGGGAGTCCCGGGTCCTACTTTCCGAGGGGGAGGGCAGGTGACCGCCCCGAAACAACCGGACATGAGTTTCAACTGGAAGAGCTGTGCGCTGGTCGGCTGCCTGCTCGCGTTCCTGGCTGCGGCGGGGGTCGGGGGCGCGACCTACTATCTCTACCATCGAGCCAGTCAAGCTCTGGTGACCGACCCCGCCAAAGTCGAGGAGCTGGCCCGGTCCATCTTCCCGGGCGCCAGTCCCCCGGCCGGATACCAGGCGCGCTTTGCTCTCGACCTGGTGGTTTTCCAGGGCGTGTCGATCGGCCCGGTCGAGCACGGCGACCTCAAGCCAGGGCAGTGCGAGCTCCTGCTCGTGCGCATGCCCCAGACGGACGATCTCAATGTCAGAAGCATCCAGGAGCAGATGAAGAAGCCCGACGAACAGCGCAAGCCCGACTCGGAGGTCAAGGAGCTCTCGCGCGACACCGTGAGCATCTCCATGGGCGGGACCGAAGTACCGGTCTATCACTCGGTCGTCGAGGAGAAAGGGGTCAAGTCAGAAGACCTGGTGGCCGTGTTCGAAGACCAGCAGAAGCGTCTCGTGGTCTGCATCGCGATGGGCCCTCAGGACGGCTTTGACCGCTCGCCGGCTCGCGAGTTCTTCCAGGGGCTCAGGGTTGACCGCTTGAAAGCGATTGACCCCACGCGTTACGAGAGTGGACCGGCTGAAGCGCCTGAATCCCCGGTCGAGGCTCCCTGACCTGGCAAGCACGTAAGTGCCGGCGCGCGCCACCCGAGGACGGTCTTGCACAGCTCAATCACAGCGTCATTCTAGCAGATAGGCGTAGCTGTGCTATACGGTCCAGTGCGATTGAGGATTTTTCAGCAGTCTCCGGGCGGGGGCGCTCACGTCCTCGATTATACCCTAGATCCGGTCGAGTCGCTCTCGCCAGTAGCCGGGTTTTCTGCTCATGTGGGCCACTGCGATGATCGTCAGTTGGTCAGGCGCTGCCCTGTAAATCACCTTGAAGGGGAAACGGTGCAGAAAGGCTTTGCGGGTGCGATGGCGCTCTTTGGGAAGAACTCAGGTGTGCTCTGGATGCGCGCAAGCGTTGCGCGGAGCTCGGCCACGAAGTCGACGGCCAGGTCAGGATCCTCGTCGAAGTAGCGAAGACGGGCTTCCTCGGCCTCGTCGTAGGCCTCCAGAAAGACTTCGAAGGTCAAAGATCAGGCCCGCTTGTTGGCTGCTTCTAACTTGCTTAATGCCTCGGAAACCGGCATGGTTTGGGCTGTCCCTGCTTCGAGTGCCTCCACCCGGCGGGCGATCTCGGCGTCCCAGGCGGCGTCGGCATCGTCGTCCACGGCCTCGTCAATGCTGGCCAGCAACTGAGAGATCACCTCGTTGCGCTCCCTGAAGTCCAGCTCGAGAGCCATTTCCACGATCTGTCTGGCTTTGTCGGTCACGTCGCCTCCTCCGATACGCTCACAGTCTAGCACGGTTTCGGTTCTCGGTTAAGGGAGAGAGGCCTGTGCGCCTTGTGCGCCCGCCGCACACTGGCTTGGGCTGCTACGAGGGCAGGGCCATCGGATGGGTTTATCGAGCTTCGAGAACCCCTCTTTCGCAGCGGTTACGCAATCGGGGGGCGTACGGCGACGCGGAACTTCTTCACAGCTCGCCCGCTTCTCCATTGCAGCAATCGCGCAGGTGCGACTTGCGCTCGGGCGAAGCCTCGCTAAGGCCCGCACCGATTCTACCGCCCAAAGACGAACTCAACCGTCTGCTGCTGCAGCACCAAGTAGCGGGGATCGGCCGGAGGCGGGCCACCTCAATCGGTCGGATCGGCCGGACGGCGCGAGAGGGTTTAGCTACTGTAGAGTGCTCGCTCCTGGCCTGCTACGCGCTTTGTCTAGATTGTGCTAGCGTGCATAGTGCGAGCGCATTAGCGTCGGTCGCGGCACCAGACCACGTTGGTCTCGCTGCAGGATGTGCGGCGGGCATCATGGCCCCACCATGTGCGCGTTCCGCGCAGATAGAGCTGGCGGGGGCGATCGGTGATCTGCTCGAGAAAAGCCGCCATCGCGGCCCTGGAAACGACATCCTCAGCCGCGTTCAGCACGGCTTCCTGCTCAGAAACGGAAAGGGTCTGCTCTGTTACCATATCGACCTGCAACCTCCAACTGGCTGCAGCGCTCTTGTCCCCACTCGTG
>CAZWUN010000048.1:5889-21638 GCA_964637145.1 uncultured Burkholderiales bacterium | reverse complement strand
GAAGGGCGTGGTGGTGGTGCCCTCCTCCTTGTAGCCCCGCACATGCAGGTTGGCGTGGTTGGTGCGCTTGTAGGTCAGCCGGTGGATCAGCCAGGGGTAGCCGTGGTAGGCGAACACGACCGGCTTGTTAGTGGTGAAGAGCGAGTCGAAGTCGCGGTCGCTCAGGCCGTGGGGATGCTCGGAGGGCGACTGCAGGGTCATCAGGTTGACCACGTTGACCACCCGGATCTTGATGTCGGGGAAGTGCTGGCGCAAGATCTGGACGGCTGCCAGCGTCTCCAGGGTGGGGACGTCGCCGGCGCAGGCCATCACCACATCCGGCTCGACGCCCTGGTCGTTGCTGGCCCAGTCCCAGATGCCGATGCCGTTGGCGCAGTGCTTGACCGCCTCGTCCATGGTCAGGAACTGGAGCGCGGGCTGCTTGCCGGCCACGATCACGTTGACGTAGTGGCGGCTGCGCAGGCAGTGGTCGGCCACCGACAGCAGGGTGTTGGCGTCGGGCGGGAGGTAGACCCGGATCACCTCGGCCTTCTTGTTGACCACATGGTCGATGAAGCCGGGATCCTGATGGCTGAAGCCGTTGTGGTCCTGGCGCCAGACGTGCGAGGTCAACAGGTAGTTCAGGGAGGCGATGTTGCGGCGCCATGGGATGTGGCGGGTGGTCTTGAGCCACTTGGCGTGCTGGTTGAACATGGAGTCCACGATGTGGATGAAGGCCTCGTAGCAGGAGAAGAATCCATGCCGTCCGGTCAGCAGGTAGCCCTCCAGCCAGCCCTGGCAAGTATGCTCGCTCAGGATCTCCATCACCCGCCCGTCGGGAGCAAGATGCCCGCCGTCCTGGTCCTCGGGCAGCATCTCGGCCACCCAGGTGCGCTGCGTGCACTCGAAGAGCGAGGCCAGGCGATTGCTGGCCGTCTCATCCGGACCCACCACGCGGAAGTTGTTGGTGTTGAGCTTCATGATGTCGCGCAGGAACTTGCCCAGCACCCGGGTCGCCTCGTTGGTGGTCGTGCCGGGCGAGGGCACTTCTACGGCGTAGTCACGGAAGTCGGGCATGCGCAGGTCGCGCAGCAGCATCCCCCCGTTGGCGTGGGGATTGGCCCCCATGCGATACTCCCCCACCGGAGCCAGCTCGGCCAGCTCGGGCAAAAGTCGCCCGCTGGCGTCGAACAGCTCCTCGGGTCGGTAGCTTCGCAGCCACTTCTCGAGCAGCTCGATGTGTCCCGGGCTCATCTCGCTGAAGGGCACCTGGTGCGAGCGCCAGGAGCCTTCCGCCTTGGAGCCGTCCACCTCGGCCGGGCCGGTCCAGCCCTTGGGCGTCTTGAGGATCAGCATCGGCCAGCGCGGCCGGGTGGGGTCGTTCTTCTCGCGCGCGTGGCGCTGCAGGGAGGCGATCTCGTCCAGGATGACGTCCAGGGTGGCGGCCATGCGCTGGTGCATGTCGGCCGGATCGCTGCCCTCGAGCAGGTACGGATGATAGCCGTAGCCTTCGAACAGCTTGATCAGCTCCTCCTCGGGAATGCGCGCGAGCACGGTGGGATTGGCGATCTTGTAGCCGTTCAGGTGCAGGATCGGGAGCACGGCGCCGTCGGTGATGGGGTTGAGGAACTTGTTGGAGTGCCAGGAGGTGGCCAGGGGGCCGGACTCGGCCTCGCCGTCGCCCACCACGCAGGCGGCCACCAGGTCGGGGTTGTCGAAGACGGCCCCGAAGGCGTGCGAGAGGGCGTAGCCGAGCTCGCCCCCCTCGTGGATGGAGCCGGGGGTCTCGGGCGCCACGTGGCTCGGGATGCCCCCCGGAAAGCTGAACTGCTTGAACAGGCGGCGCATGCCGTTGGTGTCCTGGGAGATGTTCGGATAGACCTCGCTGTAGGTGCCCTCGAGATAGGTGTTGGCCACCAGACCCGGTCCG
Organism: uncultured Burkholderiales bacterium; assembly: GCA_964637145.1. GTDB lineage: Bacteria > Vulcanimicrobiota > Xenobia > Xenobiales > QWHO01 > QWHO01. Next base: position 19,729 of record CAZWUN010000048.1, on the reverse strand, counting down.
CCGTGGCCCGGCCCGGCCACGTAGAGAACGCTCAGGTCTCGCTGCTTGATGACCCGGTTGAGGTGGACGTAGATGAAGTTCAGCCCGGGCGTGGTGCCCCAGTGGCCCAGCAGGCGGGGCTTGATGTGCTCCTTGGTCAGCTTCTCGGAGAGGAGAGGGTTGGCGTAGAGATAGATCTGACCCACCGACAGGTAGTTTGCGGCGCGCCAGTAGGCGTTCATCCGGTCGAGCTCCCGGGCGGAAAGGGTTGGCTTTGTTTCGGTTGCAGGCGTCATGGGGCGCTCCTTCCCCGCCGGGCCCGAGAGGCCTCCCGGGAGTCTCGGCGAATGATGACGGGTGATTCCTGTCGACCGGGTGCAGCTCAACCTGCCCAGCTCGGCGGCCGGCCGCAACCGCAAGAAGCGCGACGAGGCCGCTCCCGCCGGGCCCGCCGACGTGCTGACCCTGCTGGGCAAGGCTCCCCAGGACGAGCGGCCCAGGCTCGCCGACATGGCACGCTTCCGTCCCCTGACTGACAGCCCGGACCCGCTGTTGCGGCGGATCGCCTGCGACGGCTCCATGCGGCTGTCTCAGGATCTCCCGGCGACGAGCGTGCGCCTGCGGGTTCAGCCGGAGGTGTGCGCGGCGCGAGGGATCGAGGGTCTGACCAAGGGGATCTCGGACGTCGTCGGCTGGGTCGGATCCCACCCCAAGAAAGAGCTGCCCGTGCCCCAGTTGCTCAAGCTGCTCGAGCAAGAAGTCGGCCAGGGCCCGGTGAGCGAGAAGACGCTGCGCCAGGTGGCCGGGTTGACCACGGCCGCGCTGACGGAGAAACAGTTCGCCAAAGAATGCCTGGAGCTGTTGACGCGCTGGCAGGCCGGGGGGCAGATCCGGCTGGAGGGCTCCCCCGAGCAGCTCGCCCGCGGCAGCGCCCGGGTGCAGGGCAATGAGCTGCTGCCCCGGCCGGCCCGGCCGCCGCTCTCTCCGCTGAGCCAGGGGCTGCTCTCCTCCAAGGACCCCCTGCCCGAGAGTTTGCCGGCCGACCTGCAGCCGCTCGAGCTGCTGCTCGACCATCCCAGGCTGCTCGACCACGCCCTGGAGACCAGTCGTCCGGTGCCGGCCGATTTCTTGACCACCTGTGTGGAGCACGGGGTCTTCGACACCTACGGGGAAGACCGCGAGAAGCTGGTCGCGCTCTACCGCAAGAGCCACCCGGAGCCCGAGGCCATGCTGGCGCTGCTGGGGCTGCGCCACTACCAGGCCGAGGAGGCGGCCGCGCAGGCGCTCGGCCAGGCCTCCCCCGAGCTGCAGGCCCGGGCGGCCTCGCGCCTGATTGAGGCGGTCGACTCGGAGCGAGCTCGCGAGCACCACCTCCAGCTCTTGAGCACGGCCCTCGATTCGGGCTGGAAGCCCTCCCCCACCGAGGCCCGCTGGATGGTGGCCCAGCTCTTCGATGCGCGCTACCTGCGCGGTCGCTCCATCACCTGCGACTCGGGGGGCTTTGCCCACGTGAGCGCCCTGACCACCCTGATGGCCAGGGCCGAGAAGCTTCATCCCGGGATTTTCGAGGGCTGCCAGCTGCCGGACTGCTCGGGCCAGCTGGTGGACCTGCGCGCGGCCATGGTGGACATCATGCGCCACAACTCCGAGGACCAGCCGGCCGCCCGGGTGGACCCGGAGGACAATCCCGAGATGAAGGGCTACTTCGAGCTGGCCCGCCCCGATCGGCGGGAGGCTCAGGGGATGCTGGCCGACCTGAGCGAGCACCTGGACGAGCAGGGCCGGCTCAAAGGGCTCTCCTGGGGCAAGGGTCAGATGGCCCTGGCCCTGCTGTCGCTGGCCGCCGCGCAGGGCGACCTTCACCCCGAGGAGCGCGAGGCGGTGCAAGACCTGGTGCGACCGACGCTGGCGGTGGACGTCTGGGCGCTCGACCAGAACTTCGGGTCGCTGCCGATGGTGCTGAACCGCTTTCGCGATCGCGAGCTGGAGGGGGCCGAGCAGCGGCTGGGGGATCTGGGGGAAGCGACCCGGCTGCTGCTGGTGGCTGCCCACCGGGGTCAGGATCAGGCCACCCGCAAGCAGGCCACCGAGCTGGCCGGCAAGATCTGGCAGCAGCTCGACGAGCCCACCCGCGAGAACCTCTTTAACGAGCTGGGCAGCCTGCCCGCGCCTCTGGACAGGCTCGAGCCCGAGCCGATGGGGCGGGTGTTGCTGGCCGCGCTGGTGGACCCCGAGCGCGCCCGGGCGGGGCTCGGGAAGGCCCTGGAGGAGCTGGACGTGGCGCGCTACGCCAAAGGGTTGCCCGGCAAGCTGTGGCTCGAGCTGCGCGATCGCGAGCACTACCTTTCGCTCGAGAAGCTGGGCTCGGGAGCGGTGCCCCCCTCCGAGCAGCCGTCCCTGGTGGAGTCGCTGGTCGCCTTCCGGGCCGACAAGCTGGAGGAAGAGAAGAAGAAAGCCCTCGAGACGGTGCTGGAGGCCTGGGAGGCGGGGGCGCGGGCCGGGGGGCATCCGGCGGACAAAGTGCCTTACAAGACCTTCACCCTGCTGGCCGAGACCCGGGGGGATCGGGCCTGGGAGGCCCTGCCTCTCTATCAGCGCCTGGCCGAGAAGCTGGACGAGCCCGAGCAGGCCTTCCGGGATCTGTGCCTGCGCATCGATCGGGGCATGACCGAGGAGCAGGCGCTGCAAGAGACATTGCGCGACTATGTGCTGGGCAGCTCGCTTCCCAGCTCGGAGGGCGCCACCATCGGGATGGTGGGAGAGAGCCTGCGGGTGGGCGGAACGCTGCTCCGCGTGCGGCCTCGCACCTGAAGCACTCGCCGGGCGAGCGGGGCTGGGAGGCGCACTTGTCAGGGTCTTACCGGAATTTTGGCCGGCCGGGTTACGGGGGAATTTTGGGGTACGGGGCTGGGAGGTCGGTATACGCACTTGCCAGGGCCGTACCGGGAAATTCTGGGCGTATCGGAGGCCAGCGGGGTCAGGGGGGAATGCGCGGGACGGAGCCGGGGAACGCCTGTTTCACCTGCTTTTCAGGCAGGCCGTCTAGAGTCGTCCCATGCAGGCAGCCGCCAACGGAGTGCGTTTCGAATCCAAAGACCAGGGCTGGAAGGCCGTCCTTCCGGCCGGTCCTTACCTGCCCGAGGAGGTGGTGCTGGAGCGCGGGCCGCTGGGTCTGTCGGCTCACTTTCAGGAACCGATCGACCGGTTGACGCTCTCGTGTAAAGAAGAGGAGGACGGCCTGGTGCAGGTGTCCGTCCCGGGCAACTGGCAGAAACTGCTGTTTCGCCCCGACACGCAAGAGTATGGAATCGAGTCGGGCTACGCCGGGTGGGTGCGCCAGGAAACCCGACTTCCGGACGGCAGCCTGCACTTTCGAGCCATGGCCGGAGAGCATCTGCACGAGGCCGTGCAGACCCCGGACGGCAAGGTGGAGGCGACCTCTCGGCAAGCAGGCAAGGTGGGCCACGGAGCCCGGGTGACCGACAGGCAGGTCGAGTTCCTCCCGATTCTCTCCCTGGCCGAGTGCGTGGCCGAGAAGGGCTTGCTGGCTGGCCTCTGGAGCTGCGCCAGCGCTCAATTCAATACCCCCGTGAGCTTTGCCCTGCAGGCAGGAGGCTCCGACCTCAGGAACTCCATCCAGAACGCCCGCGAAGAGTCGCGGGAAAGAGCTCGGGTGGATACCGACCGCCTGCTCAGGCCGCCCTCGGGCAACGCGGTGGAGCTCGGTTCACACTCGGTGGTGCTGGCCGGCATTCGGCTCCGAACCGCAACGCGCATCTGAGCCCGATGGTCGCCGGAAGGAACCCGGGTCGATACCGACCACTGCTCCGGGCGTAAGGCAGCTCGCATCTGCCCCGGGGGTTCTTGTCCGGCTGGAGGGATGCTCGCCGCACGAGCGATCACGCTGGGCGCCCGCCTTCTGTGCCGGCCCCGGAAGTCTGAGAACAATTCCCTCGGCTTTGGCGACCAGGTCGGCATGCGACGATTCCTCACCGCCCTGCTCCTGATCGGAGCAGTTCTCGCCCCTGCCCGCGCCAACTCGGACGATTTCGCGCTGGCGCTCTACTCCAGGCTGGCCAGCGAGAAGAAAGGCAACTTTTTCTTCTCCCCCTTCAGCCTGGCCTCTGCCCTGGCGATGACTGCCGCGGGCGCCCGCGGCCAGACCGCCGAGCAGATGAACGCAGTGCTCCACCTCAAGCCCTCCGACAGATGGATGGTGGCGGCCCCGTCCGGGGCGCAGTACAAGCTGAAAGTGGCCAACCGGATCTGGGTGGGCTCCTCGGTGCTCCCGGCCTACCTCAAGGAGATCAAGGAGCGCTTCGGCGCCGATGCCAAGAACATCGACCTCTCCAAGCCTCAGGCCGCCGTGGACACGATCAATGCCTGGGTCTCCAAGCAGACGATGGGCAAGATCCCCAAACTGCTGACCGTCCTGCCGGCCAACTCCCGCCTCGTGCTGACCAACGCCATCTATTTCAAGAGCAAGTGGAAGCGGGAGTTCAACCCCAAGCTCACCCACGACGGCCAGTTCTTCAACGGGGCTGGCAAGCCGGTCAAAGTCAAGATGATGAAGTCGAACGGGCTGTTCGGTTATGCGAAGGTTCCGGACGCCCAGTTCCTCTCGATGCCCTACCAGGGGGACGAGCTGAGCTTCATCGTTCTCCTCCCCGACAAGCGCGACGGGCTGCCCGCTTTCGAGAAGACCCTGACCGCGGCCAACTGGAAGGCCTGGAGCGCCAGTCCAGCCCAGGCGCAGGTCGACGTGAAGCTGCCCCGCTTCAAATCGACCAGCTCGCTCAATCCCAAGGGCGCCCTGATCGCCCTCGGCATGCCGCTGGCTTTCACCGACGCGGCTGACTTCTCGGGCATGAACGGGGCCAGAGACCTGAAGATCGGCGCGGTGGTCCATCAGGCTGCCGTGGAGGTCAATGAGGAAGGCACCGAGGCGGCCGCGGCCACGGCCGTGGTGATGGTGACCAAGAGCGCCTCCTCCCCCCGGCAGCTGCAGGTGCACTGCGACCACCCGTTCCTCTACGGCATCCGCGACAACAAGACCGGCAGCCTGCTCTTCCTGGGACGGATGGAGGACCCGACGCAGTAAGGCCGGGCCGTTTACCCCGTGTTCACATCGGTTACATTCTGGCAACGCCGCGGGCGGTCTGTCCCCCGGTCTCTTGCGCTACAAATCAGGTAACAACGCAAGGGAGCCAGCCAGCATGCTCAATCAGATCGACCCGCTCAACAATCCTCTTCAGCCGGCCGGAATCGGGGGGTTGCCCAATACGGCCGCGTTCGGCCCGGGTGCCCAACTCGGGAGCGCCACGGCGCGCTGCGAGCAGTGCCTGAGGACCGAAGGCAAGAGCGTCCAGGGCGAGATGGCCAAGGCCCGCATGGATCCCCTGGGCGAGATGGCCCGGGACACGATTCGAGCCAAGAAAGCGGACCTGAAGGCCAAGCTGGCAGCTCTGCAGGGAGACGCTCTGGGAGCCGCGTTCTACGGCCGCATGAGCCAGAACGCGCAGCGCGAGATGGGGCTCAACCTGGCCGCCACTCTGACCGCTCCGCCGGTGGGAGGGGTGGGTGGCTTCCAGGGTCTTGCGCCCAACCCGTTCCTCGGCATGTAAGGCCCCGTGAACCCGATCCTGAGCGCCCTGGCGGAGAGCTTCACCGGCTCGAAGCCTCCGGTGCTGGACGAGCCGACCAGCGTCCAGGAGCTGCTCGAGTCGCTGGCGGCTCTGCAAGAGGAGCGCTGGACCTTCCCCCAGGCCCTGGACGCGACCGACAGGCTGCTCTCCGAGGCTCGCCAGAGCCTGGACGCGGCGCTGGAATTCCTGCACGCCAACCCGCAGTTCTGCGGAGAGTACCGCAGCCTGCTCGAGCGGCTGGTAGCCGGCTATCGGCGCGGGGTGGCGGCTCTGGAGAGCCTTCGAGAGGAGCTGGCTCAGGGCCGGCTGCCCGACCTGAGCGAGCTCCAGCTCAGTCGGAGCCAGACGCGGGAGGACTATCAGGCCGTTGGAGAGTGGCTGGAGGCGGTCGCGCGCTGCCCTCGCTGCGGCGCTCCCGGGGAGTACTGTGAGTCGTGCTCGCTGGAGGGCCTGATCCCGGACCGCAAGGCCCGACCGGACGCCGATCCGGAGGCGATGACGCCGGCCATGCTCACTTTGTACCGGGCCACCACGGCCGTGTCGGCCGGGCTGGCCTCGGCCGAGACCCTGGCCGAGCCGCTGGCGGCGCTGCATGAAGAGATCGTCAGCGGAGCGAAGCGGGTGCAGTCCATGCCTGACTCGCCCCGCCGCTCTCGATTGCTGGAGCACGCCGAGGCGATGCTGGAGGGCCTGGAGCGCATGGAGACGCTGTTCGACCACCGGATGCTGGGCTCTCTTCACCAGGGTTGGGAAGAGGTTTACCGGCACCACTGCGCCATCCTGGAGCTCCTGGCGCCGAACTGAAGGGAAACGCTCTCGGGCCCCTGAGGATGAGTGGGGTTTACCGGCGTTACCGGTCTGAGCGGCAGGTGCAGTCAGTGGTCGATTGGAACACCCAACGGCCGGTCGGCTACTCAGCCCCTTCTGGCTGCGGCCAGGGCCAGTCCCGTGACGGCTCCCACCGAGCCGCCCACGGCTCCGCCCACCAGGCCCCCCAGGAAGTGACCCAGCCTCCAGCCAGGACGAGCGACCCCGGGGAGAGCACGAGCCACGGCTCGAGCCGACTGGAATCCCTGCTTGAGGCCCGAAGGCAGACCGCCCGCCAGGCTGCCCAGAGCCAGGCCCAGGAAGCGCCCCACCGTGGCGCCCCCGCGCATGCCCGCCCGGGCGGCCAGGGGCACCAGGCGCAGGCCCAGGGGCGGAATCAACAGGGTCACGGCGCTGGCCACCGCTCCCAGCGCGCCGCCGGCGGCGGCCAGGACGGCGCTGCCAGCGGTGGCTCCCCAGCGGGCGGCCGGTCCCGGGCGCACGGCTCCCCGGGCGGCTCCGCCCAGGAAACCGGCGACGGCTGCCGCCGGGGTAAGGGTGGCCGCCAGGGCGGTGGCCGTCGCGCTGGCGGCCGCCCCCAGCAGCCAGGAGCAGGGTCGGCCGGCCACCTGGCGGCCGACGTCCCAGCCCAACTCGACGCTATCGACCATCCCGCGGGGGGCTGGTGGCCTGGAGTCGGGCTTCTGGACGGGAGCGGGGGCTGAGGAGAGAAAGGTGATCTTCATGGACTGAGTATGAAGGGGAGAGCTTTGAAAAAGCTTTGGGCGGTTGCCGGTCAGCGGGTCCGATCCAATGCCAGGCCTGCGAGGAACGTGAGCAGCGGCTGGACAATCGCCTCGGGCGCGGTTTGCGAACTGCCGGTCCTCCAGAGCGTGAAAAACGCCCCTTGGGGATCGGGGACATACTGCAAGTTGGAGGTAGGGTCGAGCAGAGCCCCGCTCCCAGCGCTCCGCGATCGGGCCACGATGGTGTCGGCCGGGACATCGCCCAGGACTCCAGTCCGGCTCCCGTTGCTGGCGAAGGTGGCCACCTTGCCGTCTGTGTCCAGCACGACCAGAGCTGCGTCGTTGGCAGTCCCGCCCGCCGAGGGCGGGGAGGGGTCGAAGAGCAGGCCCACGATCTGGCCGGTCAGTCCCAGGAAGGGATTGGCTCCGGACAGCTTGCGGACCGGCAGAGGGGTCCCGCTGGTCGTGCTGGCGGCGCCGAACACCGCGATCTCACGCCCGCCGCCGGGGAGAACCTGGGCCACATAGAGCTCGTCGCGACGGAAGTCGAGCAAGAAAGCGGTCAACAGGGGATTGGGCTCAAAGCTGGTCAGGATGGTTCGGCCCTGGCCCAGGGTGCCGTTGAGGGTCGAGGCGTTGTCGAAAACGCGGATCTCGTCGCTGTGCCGCACGTAGAGCTTGTTTCTCCCTACGTCCACGAGGATGCCCTGGATGTCCGCCGCGTGCATCTGCCGGTCGGGCACAATCGGCGCGCTGCCGGAACCGCCCTTCGTGCTCACGGAGTTGATCACGATAATGGAGTCGAGGGAGCCGGGGTTCAATCCCGGCTTCACGGCGTAAAGACGGTCGTTGGTGACGTCCAGGAAGACCGTCCTGAAGGGGACCGAGGTGGCTGAGGTCGAGGTCAACAGGGCCAGAGACTGCCCGGTGCGGGGCTCGAAGCAGCCGAGGTCTGAGAGTGTCAGAGCCAGGACTCCAGCGTACATCCGGCCGACCGTGGGAACGCTGGCCGAGTAGATGTCCAGGTTCTGGTTGCTGTTGTTGGGCACGAGCAGGGAATCGGCTGAGGCAAAGGCCACCCGCTTGCCGTCGCCCGACAGAGCCGGGGTGGACTGCTCGCTGGTATCGACTCCCCCGGCCACCGCGGTGCCGTCATTGGAGACGTTGACCCGGCTGATGAAGCCTGTCTGGCGGTCGAAGATGAAGGCGTCGGCCCGGCCGTTGAGGTCGTTGGGCACCAGAAATTGCCGGGTCGAGAAGAAGCTGATGAATCGACCGTCGTTGGAGAGATCGGCGACCCCGACCAGTCCGACATTGATAGGGATCTGCGTGACCGTGCCGTTGGCCTGGTCGAAAAGGAACGGCACCCGGTCGGGCGCGCTGGCCAGAATGAAGCGACCATCGTCGGAAATGTTGCTGTTCACGTGGGTGGGGTTGATATTCAGGCGAGTTGTCGACTGACCAAGCCGATCGCGGACATAGAGCCCGCTTGTGCCCCCTGAGATCAGGTTGGTGGCCTGGGAGGCGAAGACCACGAAACGACCGTCACCGGAGATGCAGGGCCTCGAGCTGTTGCCGTTGGCAAAGCCGCCCGCGGTGGAGAGGCTGATCAGCTCCAGAGTGTTGTTGTCGAAGTTGCGCAGGACGACCTGGCTGACCCCGTTCACCAGGGTCTGAAACACCACTTTGGAGCCGTCGCCCGAAATGCGTGCACGCGAGCCGGCCAGGATGTCCTGGCCGAGCACCTGGCCCCCGGTCACCAGGGCCGAAGGAGCGGTCACGCTCGCCTGTCGGTTACGCCGGTAGATCTTGCCCTGAGCCTTGCCCAGGCGGAAGGATACGAACTGTCCCGAGCTGGAGATGTCGGGCTCGGTCTTGTCTCCAAACAGACGCCCGCCCGCCTCGTCGCGGATGCTGACGCGGCTGAGCGTTCCGCTCTGACGGTCGCGCACCATGATCTCGTCGTTGGTCGAGTTGGTGAGACTGCGAGCGCCGCACACGAAGGCCACGAAACGGCCATCCAGGGAGAGCACCGGCAGGCTCGAGGGTCCGTCAGAGGCCACTCCGTTGGCGCCCACGCTCACCAGTCCGATCTCCCGAGTCTGACCTTTCGCGATCAAGCGGGTGATGGTCACGGTCTGGGGCGCCGCGGTGAGCTCCACGTTCTGCACGAAGGAGGCGGCGGGAGTTCCCTCGGCGTTCAGCCCTTCCACGACCACCGTGATCAGGCCGATGGGAACCTCGCCCAGCGAGATCTCCTGGGCAATCCCCTCCGCATCGCGAGGCTGAACCACCTCGGGGACCAGGTCCGTGAAGCCCTCCTCATCGGTGACCCGGATCCGGAACGAGACAATCTCCGGGTCCAGCGGCTGGTCGGAAAAATCCAGCCGCACGAGCAAGGTCGAGGTCTGAGAAGGGGGAGGGGGTGCCGGTGCCCCCCCGCCGGCGGAGGTGGTCTCTGACCCGGAGCAGCCGGCAACGAAGAGGATAGAGAGCAAAAGGGAAAACAACTTCAGGCGCATCTGGCGGCGGTTCGTCGGGAGTTTTGCAGGGTCCTGGTCGAACCGACCGTCGGAACGGGTCGCAGGCACCACACGTCAGCATCACCCTGCGCCGACCGCAGCGCAGAGCAGTCGGGTGTCCACAGCGGTCTCGATTCCGCCAGGGACGTTTACACCCTGGTAACCCGATTCCAGCTCCGCGTCCGGTGAACCCTCCAGACTGAAGCCATGCAGATTGAACCACAGGCTTCGGGCACAGCGCGCCACCGGACGGGGAGTGCGACGGGAGACCCTGGAGGAAATCGAGCGCCGCGCAGCCCTGGACGAGGAGCCTGGTGCCGCGCAATAGGGCGTGCCGCCGCGTCGTGCCGTGCAACGGGTCTAAAGGCCAGGCCCACGTGGATCCCGACGCACGCAGCGGGATGCTCACGTCGCCAGCGGTAAAGATTTTTACACATTGTTTACAGTTTGGCAAAGACTCCTGGCTGGTCCACAACGATCCGCCATAGCCTCGGGTGTAGTCTTGCTGCACAGACCCACCCGCAAAGGAGCCGACCGTGAGCCAAGCAAACCACCTCCACCCGACCAGGCCGAAAGACGAAGTTGCCAACCTTGCCCGCAAGCTGCAGTTGACCTGCGCTCCCGAGCAGGCCGTGAGCCGGTTGCGCAGCCTTTCGCAAGAGCAGCTCACCGCCTTCCAGGCCCGGGTGCTCGGTGCCAGCGGAGCCGGACTTGAGCGCAGCATCGTGGCCTTGCTGGCAGCGGTTGGGGAAGAGAACGAGGTGTCGGGGTGGCTCCACCGGCGGCTGGAGGCCGCGGTAAAGATGTCGCAGCGGCTGCCGGGTCACGACTGGAGCCAGTACCTGGCGGACTTCCGCCTGGCCCGCCAGGTGGGGGCGGATCTCTCGCTGGCCGTGTTCTCGGCTCTCACCGTGCAAAATGAGGGTGGGGCCCGCGTGGCGCTGTGGCTGCTCGAGCACCCCCGGTCGGCTTCGCCCTCGGAGTGCTGCCGGGCGATGCTGCAGGCGGCCGACGGCTGCCAGCCGGAGCTGCGCCACCAGCTGCTCGAGGGTGCTCGGGAAGCCCTGGCCCGCGCTGCCGAGCCGATCGAACCAGCCCTCGTGATTCGGACGGGTACGACCGCCCGCCAGGCGCTCGAGTTGGTGGCTGACCGGGCGGCGCTGAAGAAGGCTGGACGGGCGATCGAATCGTTCTCCCTCCGAGCCCTGCGCCCCGTGCGTGAGCTGACGCCGGTTTCCTGCTGATCATCAAGAAGGAGCAATCACCATGGATATGATGTCGTTCATGAATCCCGCCACCCCGATGATGTTCTCGGGAGCCCCGAACATGGGCATGCAGATGTTCAACCCGATGATGCAGTTGATGCAGATGCTGATGATCATGCAGATGCTCACCGCGGGACAACAGGGCGGGCAATACGGGCAGTACGCGGGGTTCCCCCAGACAGGATTTCCGCAGGGCAACAACTACGGGAACGTTCTGGGGAACTCCGGATGCGGGTGCTCGCGTCCCTCCGCTTGGCCCCCGCAACCCCCAGCGAGCTGCCCTCCGCACGGCGGCAGCTTTTCGGCCGGTCCTCCTTCAAGATTCGACGCGTCCATCATGGAAGCGTCCCAGCGCTACGGGGTCGATCCATCCCTGATCAAGGCCGTCATCCAGCAAGAGTCCCGTTTCAATCCCAACGCTACCTCGCCGGCCGGCGCTCAGGGCCTCATGCAGTTGATGCCGGGCACGGCTCGCGAGATGGGCGTGACCAACCCTTGCGACCCGCACCAGAACATCATGGGCGGCACGCGCTACCTGGCTCAGATGCTGCGGCGCTACAACGGGAACACCGAGCTGGCCCTGGCGGCCTACAATGCCGGCCCGGGCAACGTCAACAAGTATGGCGGCGTGCCTCCCTTCCGCGAGACTCAGGGCTATGTGCGCAACGTGAGCAGCTTCCACGCCCAGTTCCGCAGCCAGAGCTCGACGGTCATGGCGTAGAGCCGACCTGGCGGGCGGTCGCGTTGAGGTCGGCCACCCGTTCCAGCGAGCGACAGACATCGGTCAGCTCTTCGTAGAGCGGCTCGAGCCCTGCATAATCCCCGCTCGAGGCGCAGGAGAGCATGCTCTCGAGCAGTTCGGCGAAGCGTGCCTGACCGTCCTCGAGCACGGCCCGAGCCTCGAGCAGGCAGGCCTCGAGCTCGGGCTCGAGGCCCTGCGGCACCTGGCCCAGGCTCTGGAGCTGGCGGCCAGCGACCAGAGAGCGCGAGCGCATCTCCTCGAGAAGGCTGAGCAGTTTCTCCGACCCGATCGTGCCTGCGGCCGTGGACTGCACAAGTTCCTGCAGATGGGCCAGGGGCCTGGTGGGCTCATCGTGGTGCAGCGATGCCCCGGGCCCCGGGCCCCAACTCGGATCGCGGGGCAACAGGGCGCCGCAGCTCTGGCAAGCCTTCCACCCTCGAGAGTTGCCGGCGCCGCAGCGCGGGCAGTCGAGCGCCTCGGGGGCGGCTGCTCGCTCGGCCTGCAGGCCGAGCAGGAGCTCACTGCCCCGGCGAATGTCCTCCAGCGGCGGATCGCTTTCCTCGCCATGCAGGTAGCTCTCCAGGCCGAGCAGGCCGTTCTCTAGCAGCTGGATTGCCTGGCAAGTGGCCTCGTGCTGCGCGGGGGAGAGAGAGAGAGCGCCGCTCTCGACGTCCTGCACGAAGGCCTGGAACAGAGGGATGAAGGCTTCCAGGCGCAGCTGGAGTGCGTCCTGGCCGAGCTGGCCGGCCAGGCAGGCGCGGGCCACCCGGAGCAACTCGTCCACGTAGGGGGCCTCGGATGGCTGAGGGCTTCGGTCCCTGATCCGGGCATAGAGCTCGACGATCTGCTCCACCAGCTCACCGATCAGGGCGACCGCTCGCAGAGCCGAGCGGTCGAGCTCGCGCTCGAGAGCGAAGTGCAACTGGTCGAGCCCCTCATAGAGCAAGCGGTAGACCTCGTAGACCTCGCCCGCCTCCTCGTGCAGCGTGGGATCGTCCAGGCGGAAGCACCGCTCTCGGTGGAACTCCTGATACATGGCGTCGATCTCGACCTCGAAGTCGGTCAGCGCGGACTCGACCTCGTGAGACTCGGCGTGTCCCGCGAAATAGCTGCGCACCTTCTCGAGCAGGTTGCTGCACGACTCCAGCGGGGTGCCTGGCCGGCTGGTCCAGCCGGGCCCGCCGGCTCCCGCCCTGGCATAGCTGAGCAGGGCGGATTCCAGGTCGCCGGCGGGACACCGGGCCAGAAGCTCATCCAGCTCGCCGGAGAGCCCGCCAAGACTCGTCACCAGCTCTGGCTCGGTGAGGCGCTCCTCGCGCAGCTCCTCCAGGGCCTCCAGAACCAGGCAGCGAGGGTCGGGAGGAAGGCTCTCGCCGGGGCCGGCCTCGAGCTCGGCCGTGGTCCGGCTGAGCCGGCGGGTCGCCTCGTCGAGCAGGTCGAGGTCTCGTTTGCGCAGGGCGCTTTCGAGCAGGCGCGCAGCCCGCCTGTCCTCGCTCACGAGCAGCGCGCTGTCGAGCTCACTCGGCAGAGGCCTGCCCCGGTGCCAGGAGAGAAAGCGGGCTGCCGCCTCCTCCAGGTCGGGCTCGCTCAAAGCCTGGTGGCGGAAACGAACCACGGCCCGGACCAGGGCTTCCACCTGGGGAATGCCGGAGACCTGAGCCGGACGGCGAAGCGCAGCCCACTTCTCCAGCAGCCGCTCGAGATTCCGGGCATGCTCTTGCAGCCGGCTGGCGTCCAGTGACTCGCTCAAAACCGAGCGCGCCAGCGCCAGCTCCTCCACCAGCTCGTCCCTTTGTCCCTCGCGAGAGGGGTTCAGAGGAAGCTCGAGGGCGGCTTTCAGCCAGCGGTCCAGCGCCTCCTCGTGGCAGGTCAAGAGTTGCCTGAGCTCGAGCTTGCCGTCCAACCATTGCTCGCAAGCCCGAAGCAGTCGCCCAAAGTGCATCACTGCGCGCGATTCCCCGAAACAGCCCGGCGAACCTCCACCCGGTCAGGACCCGCAAGTGGCACACGTGCCAGCTCTGGGAGTGGCACAATTTGTGCCGGCTTCGCAAGTGGCACACGTGCCAGCTCTGGGAGTGGCACAATTTGTGCCGGCTTCGCAAGTGGCACACGTGCCAGCTCTGGGAGTGGCACA
>CAZWUN010000048.1:0-5789 GCA_964637145.1 uncultured Burkholderiales bacterium | reverse complement strand
CACACGTGCCAGCTCTGGGAGTGGCACAATTTGTGCCGGCTTCGCAAGTGGCACATGGGCCAGCTCTGGGAGTGGCACAGCACACGTCTCGGGCGCCGGGTGGCGGCTGTCGATCCCCCCGCACGGAGTTAACGCCGGAGGGGTGCGGGACGCCAGAATGGAATACCCCTGCGATGCAGCTTCCTCCGATCGGCCCGGGCTCCACCCACTGGAGTGCCGCAGTGCGGGCGGCTCCACTGGATTCGTCCTCGCCCGACCAGATCCAACTGGGCTCCGAGATGCCCCCCCTGAGCCTGCGCGTTCCCCACGGAATTCGGCCTTTGAGCCCTCAGCTGCTGGCCGAGCTGAGCGGGCAGGGAGCCAGCCAGGCCCTGCAGCTGACTCCGCTGCAGTTGCCGCTCAAGGAAGAAATGCTCCAGCTCCTCGGCACTATCCGGTCGGCAGGCTACAGCTTGCGGCAGAGCCATATGGGGCCGCCGCTACCGGTTGTGGATGAGCAGCTGGCAACGCAGCTGGTGGCCCGACCCGAGACCGCCTTCTCCGGCTTGACCGTAAGTCGCGAAAGCGAGAACCAGACGGAGGATTCCTCGGGGATCCATCCCAGTTTTCGCCTCCTGGCGGGCATGAAGCGCTATCAAGTGGAACGGGTCTCCGTCTCCAGCCTCCAGGACCTGAAGGATCTCGCCGCCCTGGCTCGCGAGGATTTCGACTCCCTGGCGCGTCCCGAGGCGGCGGCGGTCATGACCCGCCTGGAAAAGGCAGGGGTGGGGCTGTTGGTCTCCGGGTCGGGCTACGATCCCGCCACGGAAGGCAGGCTCTTGCACGTCAAATCCATGGTCTTGCCCGGCAATCACGACTGGTCTTCGCTGGAGGTCGAGGAGCAGAGAGAGCAGCCTCCCCGCCCGGGAGGTGCCTTCGGCGCCCACCGCGAGCTGGCCGCCGATCATTCGGGAACCGTCTGGCTGAAGGCCCCCCACGATACCGAGCTGACCCGGATGCAATCGCTTGCGGAAGCGAGCTTCTTCTACCTGAGCGATCCCCATCCCGAGCTCGACAAGGACCCCCTGGCCTGCCAGATGCGCGACCTGGCCCTGCAGGGCGTGCAGTTTCTGCATGGTCAGTCCCGCCTGGATGCGATGGCGGCCTACCGCGCTGTCCGTGAGGACCCGGAGAGGACCTTTCAGGTAGCCCTGGATGGAGCCGGCGCCAGCCCCGCGCCTCGCGGTCCCGATGGCCTGGTTCAGCTGGGGCCGGACTTTTGTCAGGCCCTGAGCTATCGCCAGGAGAACCGCTCGGCCCCGCTGGCCGAGCGCAGGACCCGCATCGATGCGCTGGCGACCCCCACGGGCCAGAGCCCTGCTGGCAAGCTGGCTTTGCTGCAGCGGCTGGAGGAGTTTCACCGGCTCCACGAGGTCGAGGATCCCCACGGACACGGCGCTCATCTGGTCTTCGGCGCGTCTCCACGAAGCGACCAGGCCATGGCCGACCTCAAGCGCCTGGCCCGGGTCGCCGGCCCGGGCCGCCCCATCGAGGAGCTGGCGGACGCTTTTCTGGCCCTGCGCGCCGAGCCCGGGCTCCAGCCCGACTGGCTGGCCGCAGCGGTGGCCTTCTTCCACGACCACAGCCCCGATCCGGCCCGCCGGGAAGGCCTGCTGGAGCTGGGCCGCCTGGGCGGCAAGTCGTTTGCCACCACGCTGGAGGCGGAGCAAGTGTTGCTCCAGGCGCAGGCCCCCGTTTCGGAGGCCGGGCAGGCGCTCAAGGCCCTGGTCAGCGCCTTCGACCACCGCCCCCAGGGGGGCTTCTGGGAAAGAGCCGAGCAGGCTTCCCCTCCCGATGCCATGGACAGCGCCCTGAAGGCCTTCCGCAGGCTGCTCGAGCTGACCGGCCCGGGCCAGAGCCTGGCCCGAGCGGGCGAGGACCTGGGCCAGATGATCGAGCGCCTGGGCTCGGACAAAGGCCTCCAGGTCTATGAAAGGCTTCCGAGAGATCCCGTCCTGATCGATCGGTTCCTGCGCGAGCACCGCCTGTCGGGCGACATCGAGACGGCCATGCAGTGCCTGCAACCGGGCGGATGCCCCGGGCTGAGCGAGCCCCTCGAGGTCCGCGAGGCCGCCGAGAGGCTGCTTCAGCCCGTCGGGTCTCTTTCGCCCGCCATGCGCAACCGCTTTCGGGTCATCAACTTGTATGCAGACGATGACGATTTGTTCACGCCGGACGGCTCGGTCAAGGACTACCGCTTCTTGCTGACCCTCCCCAACCGCAATTTGCTGGAAGACGCCAGCACCCTGGCGGAGCTGCGCAAGCAGGTAGCCGACGAAGGGCAGGCCCTGTTGAGCGCTTTGAAGGGCGGCCAGTTGGGCAACCTGAGCGGTTCCGAATTGCTCGAGCGGGTGGGGGTGGAGCTGGCTCTCACGGGGAATCCCAGGCAAGCGGCGCAGAACGTGCGCCAGCCTCCCATGCCCTACGAGGAGCGCCGCAGGCAACTCGAGCGTCTGCGCTCGGAGCTTGGAGGCGGGGAGGTCTTCCGAGACTATCAGCTCCTCCAGGGGCCGAAACCCGATGGGTGCAGCTTCGAAGACCGGTTGGCGACCCTGAGTCGACTGCGCCAGGCTCTGGACAGCGAGGGCCCGGAGGCAAGCCGACAGGCCTACGAGGCGACGGTGCAGAGCGTGAGCGAAGGGGGAACGTGGGCCGGTCGGCCTCTGAGTGAGGCGGCCGATGCGTTTCTCAAGGCCTATCTCTCGCGCAACTTCGAGCAAGCGCTCAAATCTCTGGAGTCTGGTCCGACCGATCAGGGTCAGGTGGCGGGGGGCGTGCAGCTTGGTAACGGCTCGGTCATCGTGGGCGGCGTGAGGTTGCGAGCTTCGCGGGCTTAAATGGGGTCTCGCGTCCTGCCCCGATGCGGGATGGAACTCAAGAGACCTCCCTGACCGTCTCTCAAGCAGGCCCCCCCTCATTTCTGATCGAAGCTCGGCAATATCCACCGGTGGGGGCTCGGGCTTTACACCGTGGTTCAGGCCCTCACTTTGATCGAAGCTCGGCAGATCCACCTGGGGAGGATGAACGCACCGATGAGATCCCGACGTCTCGCTGCTGCCCTACTCATCGTGTTGGGAGGGGCCTTTTTCGGCTGCGGAGCCTCTGACGCCGCGATCACCACCGACCCTGCGCCCCTTGCCTCGCGGTGGGTGGGCCGCATTCGGCTCACCGGCCCGATCAACGGGGCGCAGGTCCGTTTCCTGGACGGCTCCGGGAACCTCCTGGCGGAAACGACCTCCAATGCGGCAGGGGTCTTCTTCGCAACCCTGGCGCTGCCGTCGACGTTTCGCATTACAGCCACGTTCCAGGGACCCGGCGGGGCCCCGGAGACGTTCTCCACGGTCTACGAGTCGGCGCCGCCCGCGCGGGGATGGCTAGAGATCAATGCCGTCACCACCCTGATCGACCACTATCGCCAGCGACACCCCGAGCTGACCTTCGACCAGGTCGAGGAGCGGATTCGGGGCTACTTCGGCATTCCGCGCTCGCGCAACCTTCGCAACGGGGTCTACTCGCTGCGCCTCTCCAACTTCAACCACTCGCTCTTCCTCAGACGCGGGAGGGAGTTCCCGGGGGGATTGCCGGCCTACGTCCAGGAGACGGTCTCCGCCATCGATGGTCAGGGTCAGCTCAGCTCGCAGAACCTCGGATTGTCCGGTGACGTCGGTGACAGCACGTTCGGGCCCAGCCTTCCCGGTCAGTTCGGGCTGTCCGAGGAGGACGACGAGGATCCGTTCGGAGGCAGCAACGTCGGAGTCTTCAACCTCAACAGCCTTGACGATCCGGATGAGCCGCTTCCGCCCGACCCTCCGGCGGTCGCGAACTTCAACAGCCTGGTCGAGGATGATGGCGATGACGACATTGACGATGACGGCGACCTGGCTTCCGACTCGTTCGACGAAGAACAGTATGTTCTGGTCGAGAACAACCTGGTCAGCGAAGAAGCCACAGCGGCAGAGACCGCGGTCGTCGATGATGCCGAGGAGGTGAGCCTCAGCAGCATGGCCTCGGGAGTGGCCTCCGCCATCGGGTCGACGGCCCTTCGGACCCTGGGCGGCGTGGCCTTCAACCTGGCCTTCCAGGCAGTCTTGTCTCAGTTCGGAATCGGCCAGAACTCCCAGATCGAGAAGCAGCTGCAGCAGATCGAAACGGACATCACAGCTCTGCAGAACTCGATCAACAACCTCTACGCGGCCCAGCTGGTGGGCTTTCTCGACACCCAGTACGCCGCTCAGGCCGATTCTCTCAGCGCCAACATTTCGTACATCCAGGGCCTGTGGGGCACTCCGACCGCAGACGAGCGAACCGGCTACTCGGGCGCGGTGGCTGCCGCTTCGGCGGGCGCCTCGAGCGGCGGGCTCGACCTGAGCGAGTCGGCCACCCTGCTGCAAGACTTTCTTACCGATGCCAGCGAGAGCCAGCTGGTGGCCGCTCTGAACCAGATTCAGAACAACCAGCTCGGGATCAACGGGGCTGCAAACTCCATGATCCAGCTGCTGGCCCAGGCGAACAACTACGACCGGTATGTGGGAATCTTCTCCACCGAGCAACTGATCGCCCAGTTCAACACCTACGCAAGCTTTCAGCATCAGGCCACGGTGATGCTCGTCGCCATCGCTCGCTCAAAAACTCCTCCCGACCTCGAGAGCGCCCGGGCCAGGCTGAAGCTGTACAACGACAGCTTGAAGCAACAATTCAGCCAGATTCCCTTCCCCCTCGATGAGAACCTGATCTACGACCGCCAGTCGGGCCTGGTCATCTACAACCAGGTCTTCCCCGCCACCTCGCTGGCGGATGCCATCCAGATGGCCAGCACGCTTGAGGAGGGCGGGGTGTCAGGCTGGCAGGTCGCCTCGGTGACCGACCTGCAGCAGTTCACGACCGGCTTTCAGCAGCCCTTCGATACGCTGCTGCGCAAGCTTGGCTTGAATACGGCGGCGGCGGCTGGTAGCAACGGCTTCGGCGGTAACGACATGACCATCCTGACGGTCGAGCCGCAAAACGCCACGGTGAACGGATTCCCGAACCCCTTTGGCAATCCGATCACCTACAACTCGACCGACCTCAGCACGCTCTCCACCACCAGCCAGGGCACCCTGGACACCACCACTGCCCAGAACGCGGTCGGTCCCTTCATCCTGGTCGGGGGGCAGCAGGGGGGGCTCTTCCTCGAGACGGGGGTCCCGGCGCCCGCCTCGGACGAGGCCTACCTGAATCTCTATCTCGGCTTCAATGGGCTCGATGCTCAGGGCTTGTTCTCGGGCTCAGTGCTCAATGCCTCGGTCAGCTCGGACGGAACCCAGTGCACCGCCAGCACCCTGCTCCAAGCCGACGTCGAAGACGACGACGGCTTTACCGACTTCCAGGAAGTGCCGCTGGACGTGACCGGATTCGTCTTCTGGTCGAGCTCAAACCCTGATGTTGCCGACGTGTCCAATGCGCCCGGCCAGGAAGGGCAGGTGATTCGGCTCGGCGGAGCGCCGGGCGGCACGGTGACCTTTACGGCCAGCCGCTCGCTCACCAACGAGGGCAACCCGGTGCAGATCGGCCCCACCACTCTCCCCACCTCCTTCCCGACGGGCCCGATCACCGCTACTGCAACCTTTACTTACCAGCCCGCCCCGGCAGCCCAGCTCACTTCGGTGTCGCTCTCGCCCCGCAACGCGCAGTTCAACGGAGGGCTGCCGCTCTCGCAGCAGCTGTTCGTGGTGGGGCAGTTCTCCGACGGCACCAGCGCCGAGCTGTCCTCC
>CAZWUN010000047.1:19164-21786 GCA_964637145.1 uncultured Burkholderiales bacterium | reverse complement strand
CCATGGCCATGGGTGGCAAGGCCTTCTTCACCTGCACCGGCAGCGTCTCGGCCGTCCAGGCCGCGGTGGAGGCGGGGGCAGCGGTGGTCGCTCAAAAGGGGTTACTGGTGAACAAGGTGGTGATCCCCAATCCGCGCCAGGAGCTGCTCACCGAAATGGTCTGACCGGGGTGAAGTCGAACCACGAGGAGATGAGTGAGCAGATGAAGTCGCTCCTGCAGGGGCGCTATCCCACCTTCCTGGCCGACATGAAGCGGCACTGCAGTCTGATCTATATCTTCCCTGGCTTTGTGGTTTTCATTCTGCTTACCCTGCTCAACTTCGTCAAATACAGCCCGGTGGGCTTCCTGACTCTCTGCCTGGTGGCCTCTCCGGTGCTGGTGCCGGCGGGGCTGTTCTCGCTCTACCTGGTGCGGGCCGTCCACCGAGCCCAGTTGATCGTTGCCATCGCCCGCATCGAGAGCCGCAGCAGCTTCACCTCCCTCGACGAGGACATGCGTCGCTCGGAGAACTACCGCCTGATCCTCGAGATCCAGGAGGGCTACGCCGGGCGCGAGCAACCCGACGAGCCTGTAGCTGGACGCCTGGCGGGTGTCGTGTGCCTGGGCGAGGCATTCCGGGCGCTCCCCACCGACCGGGCCGTCTTCGTACGGCTGGTGCGAGCTCATCTCTTCGGCCGCCAACGTCACCAGCTGCTGGGCTGGGAGGAGCTGCCCACTTGAGGTGGCTCTGGCTGGGGCTGGTCGTGCTCCTGGTGGGTTGCGCGCAGCCTTCGACCGAGCCCTCGGGCCCTTTCGTGAAGCTGGTGCTGGACGGCCAGACTCACAACCTGGTTCCCACCGATGCGCGCTTCTCGGTGCCGCCGGTGGCCGGGCCCAGCGACTGGAGCATACGAGCTGGGGAGCTGAGCCTTTCGGGCCAGTCGTTCGAACGAGGCGGGTTGAGCGAGCTGAAGGGCAAGCAGCTGGACATCAGCAAGTGCCAGTGGGGCCAACAAGACCTGGGACCGGGCACGCTCGAGATCGGCGACGTGGACGCCCAGGGCGTCGTGAGTGGAATCTTCCGCACCCGGCTGGCCCACGGCAGCTTCCAGGCCTCCATGGTCTTCACCGCCTACCCCTGACAGGCCGGTCCTGCGCAACCGGTTTTGCATCAGGCCTGTTCGCCGATCCAATGCCTTGGGGCGGGGGACGAGCGCGCCGCTCGTCCGAAGCTACGGGCTGACGGGGTCTTGCAGTCTTACCGCCACGTCGTCGGGGAAGCCAAGGTTGGCGGTAAACAGGTCCAGGCATCCGTCCCCGTTCAGGTCGGCCAGACCCACCGCCGCGGGCCCGAACCCGATGGCAAAAGTCTGCATCGCCTGGAAGGTGCCGTCCCCGTTGCCCAACAGGATCGACACGCTGTCTAGAGACAGGTTGCAGAAGGCCAGGTCCGGCCGACCATCGGCATTGATGTCCCCCACCGCCACCGCGAACGGTTGCGAGCCGGCCAGCAGGGGCAGGGTCACAGCGGCCTGCATGGTGCCGTCTCCATTTCCGAAGAAGACAGCCCCGTCATCGGTGGAGCCGTTGGCGGTCACCAGGTCGAGTCGTCCATCCCCGTTCAGGTCGCCGAAGGCCAGGTCTTCAGGACTGTTGGCAACCCCGAAGCTCTGAGCAGGTTGGAAGGTGCCATCGCCGTTCCCCAGCGCGGTCGAAACCTCGTCGCCGCCGAAGTCGGATGTCGCGAGATCGAGCAGACCGTCACCGTTCAGGTCCAAAAGCTTGATCGCATCGGGAGCATTGCCGACGCCCACGGGAAGGGGCGCCTGGAGGGTCCCGTCGCCGTTGCCGAGCAGCACGCCCGCCTGGTCCAGGCCGAAGTTGGCCGTCACGGCGTCGAGCAGGCCGTCCCCATTGACATCGCCGGTGGCCACTCCGGTGGGGTTCGAGCCCACTCCGGCTGTGAAGTTCTGGGCCAGTTGGAAAGTGCCGTCACCGTTGCCGAGAAGCACGGAGACGCTGTCGGAGTTCGAGTTGGAGGCGATCAGATCCAGTCGTCCGTCGCCGTTGAAATCGCCGGCATTCACGCCATCAGGAAAGACCTGGGTGGCAAAGTTCTGGGCGACCTGGAAGGTGCCATCGCCGTTGCCGATCAGGACCGACACGTTGTCATCGTTGACGTTCCCTGTCACGATGTCGAGGACCCCGTCGGCGTTGAAGTCGCCCGTGACCATGGCCTGGGCTCCCTGGCCTACGGGGAAGTTCTGCTCGGCCAGCAGGCGCACCAGCGGATCGGAATTGACGGTCACCACCGTGGAGGCGACCACGGCGCCTGATGCAGCCTGCAGAGTCACGGGCCCGACGCCCGAGGTGCCCTGCAACTGACCGCGAGTCCCGGCGGTGTTGGAGACAGCGGCAATGGCCGGGTCCGAGGACGTCCAGGTCACCTGCTCGGTGACGTCAGCGGTGCTGCCGTCCGAGAAGGTGCCCGTGGCGATGAACTGGCGCGTTCGCCCGGAGGAGAAAAAGCTGGGGTCGAGCGGAGTGACCGCCAGAGACACCAGGACGGCGGGGCTCACGGTCAGGGAGGTGCTGCCGCTGACCCCGCTCCCCGTGCAGGCGACGGTGTCACTCGGCGATGA
>CAZWUN010000047.1:0-19154 GCA_964637145.1 uncultured Burkholderiales bacterium | reverse complement strand
TCCCCGGCCACCGACTTGGCCTGGGCTCAGGCTGGCTGAAACCGTCGTGAGCCCCGTCACGAGACCGGTAGCCAGCCCGGTGGCGTCGATGCCGGCCACGGCCGGGTTGCTGGAAGACCAGGTGACCTGAGTGGTGAGGTCCTGAGTGGACCCATCCGAGAACGTTCCAGTGGCCACGAAGGGCTGCGTCAGGCCGGCGGCCACGGTTGGATCGGCCGGGGTCACGGCCAGGCTGGTGAGGGTCGCCGAGGTCACCGTGAGGTTCGTGGTGGCCAGCACCCCGTTGAGCGCGGCGGTGATGGTGGTCGTGCCCGGGGTCAGGCCGGTGGCCAGTCCGCTGGCGTCGACACCGGCCACGGCCGGGTCGGAGCTGCTCCAGCTCACCTGGGAGGTGACATCCTGCTGTTGCTGGTTGAGAGCCCGGAAGGAGACGGTGGTGCCAGCTGCGATGCTGGGCCCCGGGGGCGACACACTCAGGCTCTGCACGTCGCTCGCGCTCACCGGCACGAGTTGCAGGGTGAGCACCAGAGCCTCATTGCCCAGCGTCAAGGGCGTGGCGGTCGACAGAGCCACCACATGCCCGTCCGCGTCGCGTCCGAAGGCCTGGATGTCCCAGTCTCCGCGCGGCACGATGGGGAGGAAGATGGAGACCTCGCGGGCTCCGCTCGGCACGCTGGCAGCCCCGCTGGCCACCACCCGCTTGCCGCTCAGCGTGGAGGGGTCAGCCACGATTCGGTCCGTCAGCTCGACGACGACCTGGATGATCTCGCCCCGGGCCTGACGCTGCAGGCTCTCGGGCAGTTGCAGCCTCAACTCGATCCGGCTCGAGCCGGCGGGACCAGGAGGGGGGGCAGCAGTGCCACCAGGACGGGTGGCTTCCCCAGAGCACCCCCACCCGAAAAGTAGCAGCGCCAACCAGAAAATCAAACGACGACCACGCATGGGAGGCGGAGTTAACCACCAGCCATTGAGTTTCCTTTAAGGGGGCTGTGGTACTCTTTGCTGACATGACGATCCTTCCCGTGGCCGCAAACAGTGTCGGCGAAATGTTGCTCAAGGGCCAGGGCATCGGCACGGAGGTGACCGAGGCCGAGTCGCGGCTGCAGCGTGCCCAATCGCAGCTCGACCTCTACGAGTCGAGGTTTCAGGATACCGAGCGGCTTCTTTCCATGCCCTTCCTCAAGCGCACCGCCCAGTGCAACATGAACGAGATGCGTTCCAACCTGTGGAACGAGAAACGCTCCAAACACGTCCAACTGGCCACCTTCATGTTCGCTCCTACCCTGCTCGGTGGCATCCTGGCCGCTCCCCATCTCGGCCTCTCCGTCGCCGGGGGAGCTCTCATCGGGGCCGGGCTCTGGGTGGGCTATCTCAAGCTGGTGCGCCACGCGATCCTGCCCGTTCAGGTAGACCGCGTGGCCATGAAGGCGCTGCGAACCGAGCGCGACCAGCTTCAGGCCGCCCTGGGGCCGCTCAAGCAGTCGGTCGACTCGGCCCGGCATGATCTGGAGACCGTGCGCCGCGATGCGCTGGCCCGGCTGGGTCCACCCTCGACCCAGATCGCGGTGGAGGAAGCCTCGGTCACCCTGGGCGGAGTGCGGGTCAAGGTGCGCAAACCCTAAGGAAGCGCCGCCCGAGCCCTTCGGAACTGCTCTTCCCCGCTCTCGACCACCGCCCGCAACTCCTCCCACGGGTGCATCCCGAGCGCCAGCGCAGCCTCCTCCATCAGGTCCAGACCGGCCAGCACCAGGTCGGTCTCCCGACCAGGCGCTCCCTCCGCCCGCCAGGCCAGGAACTGCTGACGCTGCTCGTCCAGGTACTCCAGTACCTCCTGGGCCAGATCGCCGAGCGCATCCTGGCTCAAGCGGCCCTGATCCCATAGCAGGGCGATGCGCCGAAGCTGCTCGGAAACAGCTGACCGGGCCTGCTCGACCACCTCCACCTCGAGCTCTTCGGTGGCAGCAAAGGTGCTGCGGTCCTCGAGGGCCTCCTGAGCACGGCGCAGCCGGTCCAAGGCTAGGGGGTCAGTTCGGCCTGGGAAGAGAGGTTCTGCTGCAAGAAGGCGGCCACCTCATCGGTCGTCTTGATCTCGCCGGCGTTGATCATCTCACCCAGGGCCACCCCGTAGGTGGTCAGGCGCAGGTCTTGCTGACTGTTCCCCCGGCGCCAGAACTGGTCCCAGCCGTTGGGAGTCCAATTGTCCGCGGGCAGATCGGGCAAGATGGCCTGGCTCGTGGCCGCCACGGCGGCGTACTTTTCAGCCGGGGTCCGCTCCGGATCGCGCACGGCGCCGACTCCCAACTGGAACATGACCTGGTCTTTGGGATTCAGGCCGGCCAATCCCTGGAACACCTCGGGATTGGCCCCCCGATCATCTCCCCACTTCTCGTGGCCGATGGCTGCAGCCAGCTCCAACGGCTTGGGGTAGGCGCCGGTATGCTCCATCCCGATGTCCACCGCGGTCAGGAAGTGGCCAACCTGGTTTCCCGAAGCTGCGCCCCAGATGGGGCTGTCCTGGAAACCCTCGTGGAATCCGGAGTCATTGAACGTCTTGGCAAAGTGAACCGGCTTCTCGGGATCACTGGAGGTGTAGTCGAGCACGAACTCCATCCTGGTGCGCGCATCCGTGCCCAGAGCGCTCAGGTCGACATTTTCGTTCCCCTCGCCAAACAGGAACTCGAGGGCGGCCTCGGAGTCGGTTTCGGCCAGTTTCTGGAACTCGGGGTCTGCATCGAGCTGCGCGGCCAGGTCCTCGCGCAGCTTCTGCTCGGCCGGATCGAGCTCGGCCACGGGGGTGGGGACCGGTGAATCCACCTTGAGGGTATCATTGAGAACTCCGGTCGCTCCGATCTCGGGAGGCTCACCCGGAGAGGTCAGCGGCACCGGATCAACTCTGGTTTCCGGGTCGGTGAAACGACGCGAGGCCGGCTCGTTGAGCTTCTTGACGCCTTCGGACAGCCGCTCGGTCGGACTGGAAGAACCCGTCGCGGGCTGGCTGGGCGCCGGTGGTGCCGACTTGACGGCAGGAGCAGCGGTAGACCGGGTGGGTGGGCTGGACTTTCCTCCGCCTTCGATGGTCTGGGCCATAGACCTGATCTACCGCGCAAACTACCTCCGGTCAAGCCGACAGGAAATTGAGCCAGGCAGCGAAACCTGGCGCGTGCTGCATTCCTGTGTCACCGCCAAGCTGACTGTGACCTGCTGCCTGCTCCTTCTGTGGCTCACGCTGCCCGCCCGAGGCTGG
Source organism: uncultured Burkholderiales bacterium (assembly GCA_964637145.1). GTDB lineage: Bacteria > Vulcanimicrobiota > Xenobia > Xenobiales > QWHO01 > QWHO01. Next base: position 15,910 of record CAZWUN010000047.1, on the reverse strand, counting down.
GAGATCCGCGTGGAAGCCTCCCCCGTGCACGGCACCCTGTACCTGCTCGAGTCGCTGCGCGGCGAAGCCCACCACAGCCGCCACCTGGCAAAGGTGTTCCGCGAGCTGAGACCCCCGACGGAGGAAGACCAGGCGCTGGTCGACGACTTCGCCCGCCTGCTGCAAGATGAGTCCTGGAACACGCTGCGGCTGCCCGGCGATGGCGAGAAGCGACGGACCCTCTCTGACGTCCTCGAAGGGATCAGCCTGCAGACCCGGGACGTGGAGGACTTCGTCCAGCGCACTCGCCCCCTGCTCAGCACCGAGCACCACGGCCGCCTGGCCCGGGCCATGCGCCACTACGTCCCCCTCTACGACCGCCTGATCTACCAGCCATGCCAGTCCAGCCTGAGCAAGCAGCGGAGCGAGTTGAGCCAGGTGCTCGGTGAGCGAGAAGCTGCTCTATGTCTGGCCACCATTGCCGCCCTCTACCAGAGCGACTGGCCGCCCGAGGACGCCTTCGTGGTGGCCCTTACCCCCATTCCTCGCAAAGAGGGCGACCACTTCGACTGCTTTGGGCACTCAGACGGCTATCTGTCCGTGGTGGAGGCCCCCCAGGGAGCCCCCGTGCTGGGCTCGGCCGGAGTGATCGTGCACGAGCTCTGCCACGCCCTCTGGAGCAATCGCCCGCCCCAGGTGGCGGCCCGGCTCAAGCAGGCCTTCCCCGCTGACGTCTACGACCAGCTCAACGAAGGCCTGGCCACCGCCCTGGGCAACGGCTGGTTCGGCCAGGGCAAACCCGACGAGTCCTGGTACAACGACCCGATCATCGACGGGTTCGCCAGGGCCCTGTTGCCCTTGATTCGGCCCTATCTGGAGGGTCCCAAACCCCTCGACGAGGCCTTCGCCGTCCGCGCCACGGCCGCGTTCGCAGCCACCTTCCCGGAGGCTGACCGCGACCCCACGGTGGTGCTGCGGCGCGTGCTGCTCATCGCCAACAGCGACGAAATCCAACGAGGCGGATTTCAGCAGCGCATGGCCCGGTTGGGGCCGATGCGCAGCATCCACGCCGCCACGCCCCTGTCCTCGCCGGAGACCCTGCAGCGCTATCAGGATTTCGAGGGGGCGGTGATCTTTCTCATCAAGCCCTCCGAGCGAGGCCTGCTGACCCCCTTTGCTCTGAGCGGGCTGGCCCGGAAGACGGGACGAGGGTGGCGCATCGTGCTCGAGGGGGAGACCCTGGCCGACCAGGAAAGGGCGCTGGCCGAGCTCCTCGAGCAACCGCTGCGAGAGCGCTAACCCTGGCGAGAAGGCCCGCACCCTCCAGGGTGCGAAATCTTCAAGCATGCTTTCCACGGACTTCTCGGATCCGGACGCCCGTCCTTACTTTCTCTGGTCGGAGAGCTTTACGGTTCGAGACTTGAGAGAGATCCTGGCCGGAGGCCGAGGTGAGTATTTGCAGGAAGTCTATCTCGGACGCTTCAAGTGGGAGCATTTCCGGGTTCCCGACCTGCCTGACGAGGTGGTGCGCGAAACCGTCAGGTTCTTCCAGGAATGGATGGGGGAGCTGGCCCTCGACCTTCATCCCGGACCCTGAAATGTCCGGATGGCTCAAGGCGACTCGCTCGAGGTAAAGTAGGGTGAGCGCCAATACACCCCGAGCGGGAGCCCGGGCCCGGTCTCCTCGACATCGAGCACCTCCGCCAGCCTGAGACTGTCGCGCAACTCCATGTCCTCGACCGAGCGGGCCCACTCCAGCAGATTGTCCGACGACTCCGCTACCAGCTGGTAAGTCCGATAGAAGGGCCGCCCGTCCGAGAAAACCCCTTCGAACATGGCCCGATAGGAACTGGCCCTGTCGCTGCGCCGATCGTCGGCCTGGCGAAGGATCCACAACGCCTCCTCGTCCCAGACGTTCAGCATCTCTCGGGCGAGTTCGAGAGCTTTCTCGCGCTGCCCCAGCGCCAGGAGTGCCCCGCCCAGACCCTGCTTGACCCGGCCCAGACCCTCCGCGGCCCCCGAGGCCTCCATCTCGGCCACAGTCCGCTCCGCCAGTGCCAGCGCCTCGGCCGGAGCACTCGCTTGCATCTGGCTCGTTCTGAGGCGCACCCACAGGTCAGAGAAGCGCTCGGTGACCTCCCCGGCCTGTCGAAATTGCTCGATGGCCTCGTCTGTCCGTCCCGTCCTCTGGAGGGTCAGACCGAGGTTGTATCGCACGCTGTCGATCTGAGCCTTGTCAGCCTCCAGAGCAGCCTGATAGAAGGGCAACGCTTCCTCGCAGCGCTCACCATCGGATAAGACGATCGCCTTCAACTCCAGGAGTCGCCAGTGTCCCGGGACCTTGAGCAGACCATCGTCCAGCACCCGGAGGGCCTCGTCTGTCTGACCCTGGTCGCTGAGGCTGCGGGCCAGGATCTCGAACCCATAGCTATGGCCTAGCTCGATCAACTCTCGGCCGGCTCTGGCGGCTACCGGGTAGTCCCCGCATTCGAGCGCATCTAGACCGGCGACAATCAGGCTTTCGAGTTTGTTCATGGTCAGCTCGTCGAATTTCGTCTCATCGCCCGTCGCACCTCGCTCTGGCGCCCGGCAAATGGGAGGCTCAGGGCCGAGCCTTGCTAAATACCACTGGAAATCGCTCCAGCTCGGGCAGCCTGTGTCGCTCTCCCGAGCAGCACAGGACGAAGCCATACTCGGTCATGACCGAGAGCTCTTGATAACCCGGTCCTTCCAGAGGACAGACAGGTACCCGGCCCAGTTCCTCGAGCTTGAGGGGATAGCGTCCCTCGTGCCCGGCTGCGTGCTGATGAAGAGCCTCAGCCAGAGCCTGCAGATTCCCCTGACACGCTTCGATCTTGCCCCTGGCGCGGGCATCCAGGAAGGCAGGTACAAGAAATTGCGCCACCAGTGCCAGACCCAGAACCGGGGCGTAGCATCCCAACCCGTAGCCGTGATGGAAGGCCTCAGGCCAGAACAAGAAGATCAACACCAGGCCGAGGGCGCCCAGATAGCCGCGCTCGTAGCCAAAGCTGGCCGAGATCGCAAGTCCGGAGCAAAACAGCAGCGCCCCCCAGATGAACTGCCTACGACTCATAAAGGGAGCTTTCGGAGCCGTCCGCCGCGGAACCTAGCCAAGAGGAGAATCGGCCCGGCAGCGAAGCCTGGCCGGTGCTCACTTCCTCCGTCACCGCCCGACTGCGCGAGCTGGTCGGACCCTCCAACCTGATCACCGAGCCCGACGAGTGCCTGGCCTACTCCTACGACGGCACCGCCCTGATGCGCCACCAGCCGGCCGCCGTGGTGATGGCTCACAGCACCGAGCACGTAGCGGCCGTGCTGAGCCTGGCCAACCAGATAGGTTTCAAGGTGGTGCCCCGCGGCTCGGGCACGGGCCTGTCGGGCGGGGCGGTGCCGGTGGACGACTGCGTGGTGCTCTGCACCCTGCCGATGAACCGGGTGCTCGAGATCGACCAGGAGAACCTGACCGCCACCGTCGAGCCGGGCGTGATCACGGCCAACCTGCACGCCGCCGTGGAGGCGGTGGACCTGTTCTACCCGCCCGACCCGGGCAGCATGAAGGTGTGCACGCTGGGCGGCAACGTGGCCGAGAACGCGGGCGGTCTGCGCGGGCTCAAGTACGGCGTCACGCGCGACTACGTGATGGGGCTCGAGGTCGTGCTTCCCACCGGCGAGGTCATGTGGACCGGGGGCAAGAACGCCAAGGACGTCGCCGGCTACAACCTGCGCCAGCTGTTCGTGGGCTCGGAGGGCACGCTGGGAGTGTTCACCAAGATCCTGGTACGCCTTCTCCCCCGTCCCAAAGCCAGAAAAACCATGCTGGCCGTGTTCGACCGCATGGCCGGGGCGGCCGAGACGGTAGCGGCCATCATCGCCGCCCGCATCATTCCGGCCACGCTGGAGTTTCTCGACCAGGTCACCCTGCGCTGCGTGGAGCAGGCGGCCAACATCGGCCTGCCCACCGACGCCGAGGCGGTTCTGTTGATGGAGACCGACGGGCATCCGGCGGTGGTGGAGGAGGAGGCCGAGCGCATGGCCGAGCTGGCCCGCAAGCACGGGGCGCGCTCGCTGCAGGTGGCGGCCACCCCGGCCGAGGCCCTGCAGCTGGCCTCGGCGCGCCGCCTGGCCTTTCCGTCGCTGGCTCGCCTGCGCCCCACCACGGTGCTCGAAGATGTCAGTGTGCCCCGCAGCCGCCTGGTGGAGATGGTGGAGTTCGTGCAGCGGGTGGCCCGCGAGGAGAATCTTCTGATCGGCACTTTCGGCCACGCCGGCGACGGCAATCTGCACCCCACCATCTTGATGGACGAGCGGGACGCGGCCGAGGTGGAGCGGATGCACCGCGCCTTTCGGCGCATCGTCGAGAAGGCGGTGGAGCTGGGCGGCTCGATCACCGGCGAGCACGGGGTGGGGCTGCTCAAGAAAGACTTCATGGAAGGACTGGTGGGCCCTCACGGGCTGGAGACCATGCGCCGCTTCCGCGAGTCGATGGACCCGCGCCAGGTGCTCAACCCGGGCAAGATGTTCAGCTCGCGGCCCCGCTGCGAGGCGGTGCGATGAACCTGCGAGCCGAGGGGAACTGGAAGGGCGAGGATGCGCCCTCACCCGAGGAGCTGCTCAACTGCATGCGCTGCGGCATGTGCCTGCCCGCCTGCCCCACCTACCAGCTGACCGGTCGCGAGCGCTCCTCGCCGCGCGGACGCATCGCCCTGATGCGGGCCGTCTCGGAGGGCGAGGTGCAGCTCGACTCGTCGGTTCTGGCCGAGGAGCTCGACTTCTGCCTCGGCTGTCTGGCCTGCACCACGGCCTGCCCGGCCGGCGTCGACTACGGCTCGCTACTGGAGGCCGGCCGCGACCAGCTGGCCCGGCGCAGGCTGGCCTGGTGGCAGAAGCTGCCCTTCAAGCTGTTCGAGGGACCCGGACGATTGCGGGTGCTGGCCCGACTGCTGTGGCTCTACCAGAAGAGCGGACTGGCCTGGGCGGTGCGATCCAGTGGCCTGTTGCGGGCCCTGCGACTGCAGGAAGCCGAGGGAATGCTGCCCCCGGTGCCCTTTCGCTCCTCCTACGACTCGCTGGTGGGCGTGCACGCCGCTTACGGCCCCGAGCGCCTGCGCGTAGGCATGCTGCTCGGCTGCGTGATGGACGTGCTCTTCGTCGAGGAGAACAGGGCCACGGTGGAGGTGTTGCGGCGCAATGGCTGCACCGTGGTGGTGCCCCCTTCCCAGGGCTGCTGCGGGGCACTGCACGCCCACTCGGGCCAGCTGCCCACGGCGCGCAAGCTGGCCGCTCGACTGACCGAGGCCTTTCAGGGCTGCGAGCTGGTGGCAGTCAACTCGGCCGGCTGCGGAGCGGCCATGAAGCATCACTGCCAGGGGCTCGAGGCGCGCGACGTTCACGCCCTGCTCGTCGAGCTCGGCTGGCAACAGCCGGAGCGTCCCCTGGCCGGCCGCTTCACCTACCACGACGCCTGCCACCTGGCTCACGGCCAGGGGGTGGCCGCCCCTCCCCGCGAGATCATGCGTGGACTGGCGAGCGAGTTCGTGGAGCTGCCGCGGGCCGACCGCTGCTGCGGCAGCGCCGGCATCTACAACCTGACCCACCCCGACACCGCTGGCGAGTTGCTCCAGGACAAGCTGGACGCCATCGAATCCACCGGGGCCGAGGTGGTGGGGGTGGCCAACCCGGGCTGCTTGCTGCAGATCCGCCAGGGCCTCAGGCAGCGCGGAGGGCGGGTGCGGGCCGAGCACCCGATGGTGCTGCTGGCGCGGGCTTATGGAGCGTGAGCAGCCCCCTCCGCCTCCTCCCAGACTTGCCCGATACGGGAATCCAATACATACTGGGCCCATGAGGGCCGTATCGATCCACGTGGATGATCGGACTACGACGAGATGACCTCGCCCTGATTCTCGGACTTGATACTGACCTGCTGGTGCACTGGTCCAATCGATCGGCTGCCCATCACGTCAGGGTTCGCAGGTTCGTCCGGAATTACGCCTCATTTGCCGAGGGCGGCAGCCACCTGGCCGGCCAGGCGCACCAGCCCGGCCACCTCGCCGGGCGCTACGAGCTTGTAGGGCCTGTAGACAACCAGGGTGTCGCCCTGCCCCTCCACGGTAAGACCCGGATTCTGCTCCAGCAACGACCGCGCCTCGGAGGTCAGGAGCTCGCGCACCCTCGCCTCGTCGTCACCCCAGACCCGGTATTGGCGGCTGAAGTCGGGCGCATCCTGCAAGGAAATCTCCTTCTGGCTATCGTCGGGCTCGCCCAGCCAGGCCTTCCCGGCCACTTTGAGAGCCGGCCAGCGCGCCTCGTTCCAGCGTAGCGCGACCACCGTCTGACCGAGTCGATTGTCGACCGGCATTCCGGTGCGGACGTTGGGACCGAGCTCATTGCGCAGGACGTAGCTGTAGTCAAAGCAGCTCCCGGCCGGCTCGGTTCCGGTCAGGATGAGCAGGTTCTCGAGCGTGGGCAGGATTCCCAACCGAAAGAGCTGCAGCTTCTCTGCATCCGAGGAGAGAGGAGAGCGGGCCGGGTCAGCCTCGAATTCGGCCCCCAGTTCTCCGGCCACGCGCTGCAAGTGACGCGTTCGCGAGACCGATAGCCCGGTCTTCAGGGCCAGCAAGGCACCCAGGATGACCAGGCCCACGATGGCCTGGGCAGCGGGATTCCTGGCCGGGGCATGGTGGCCAGGCTTCCTTTCAGGGTGATGCTGGTGGGCCTGATAGAGAACGAACAAGAGCATGACCGATGAAATCGCGAGGATCATCACGAGTTGGGGAAGGGTGACCCCGCTGGACGCTCTTCTGACCACGACCTGAACTTGGAGCGTTGGTCTGGCAACTCCTCCCGCCCCCCCGTGTTCATAAAAATTCAACACAATCTTCAAGAACTGCTTACTTCCCGGCAAAGCGCAAGCCAGAGAAAGGGGCCGATACCGGCTAGGCTCAGTGCATCCCAAGCAACGGAGGAAACGATGTCCACTGTTTACCCGGTCCTGGTAACCCTGCAGCAGCATCCCTACAACCCGATCGGCGACGTCTATCTAGCGACCTACCGCCAGGAGGAGAACGCGGCTCAGGACCGCTTCGAGTCTCTGGCTCCCCTGTCCACCTACCAGAGCGCCGATGAGCGGTCGCCCGGTTGGTCGGCGGCAGCCACCCCGCTCTTTCGCATGGACGCCATGCTGGTCGAGAAACGCCCCGGGCAGTTGGGCACCGTCTGGACCCGCGACGAGATGGAGGACTACCTGCTCGGCCCGTCGGGCGAGCTCTTCTATACCAGCGAAGGAAAGCTGTACCGCCAGAAGAAGCCGGGTGGGCGTCCCCAACAGGTCGACGTTCCCGCCCCCCTCAGCGGCCCTCTGGAGCGCTCGCCCGAAGGCCTGGTGCTGCTGACCGAACAGGGACTGCTGCGCTTTGATCCCGACACGGGCGAGGGTTGCGAGCTGACCAGGGGGAGTTTCTAGGACTTCAGCCTCTCGTCGGATGGTCGACAGATGGTCTACTGCAAGAATGGGGGGGTCTCGGTTCGCGATCTGGAGACGCAAGAGGATAGAACGCTGCTGCCTCCCGACGGTGCGATGCGTTTTGGAGCGCGCTTCTCCCCCGATCAGAGCCGGGTCTTCGTCGGCAGCTGGTGGATGGAGACCGACCTGTCGGTGCGCTCGCGCCTGCAGGTCGTGGAGAATCGACCCGGCGCCTCGCCGCGCACGCTCCTCGAGCAGGCGGTGGAGGCGGTGCCAGCGGCCTGATCACTGAACACGCGCTCCGTCGCGACGGGGCGCGTGTGATTTGCTTCAGCGAGTCAGCAGAATGAGGACGAAGGCTGGCACCCCGAAGTAGGCGGTGTAGATGGGATCATTGGTGAGCAGGGTGAGGACCAGTCCCATCAAGGCGCCCGCTTCATAAATGGCCATCTGCACCAGGGCCAGGTTGCGTCGATTGCGCATCAGACGGGGCAAGAAGAGGGCTGCGCAAAGGGCCTGGACGACGAAGACGACTCCCAGCGCCAGACTCAAGCTGTGGCGAGTCTGCTCGGGCAGCCCGGAAGCCTCGGCGGCCTGGCTGGAGATGAGCCAGCCTACCACTCCGTAGAGCAGGATCGAGGAGAGGAAACCGGCCTTGATGATCACCGCGCCTGATTCAACCGGCCGACGGACCGCTCCTCCCCCGGTCCCCGCGCGAGGTGATGGCCGCTCTCCCTCGAAGGGCCGGCCCGTGTTGCGATGGTGCAAGATCGTGGCGTGCTCCCTGCTCCTGGCTCTGCAAGTCGGGGCCGCCCGGGCCCAAGAGCCCGTGCCCGAGGCCCCCGCTCCAACCGAGCCAGCCCGGGAGCAGCCCGCGCCTTTGCCTGAGGCCTCTGCTCCAGCTGACCCGGCCCAGGAGCAGCCCGATCAACCTCCGAATCTGGACACCCAGGATGCTCGGACCTTCGTTCCTCTCCGGGCCCGGCTGCTCAAGCGCCTGACTTTCGGGGGCTTTGCTCAGGTCGATTTCCAGGATGGGAGGCTGGGCTCCAGCCAGAGCACCAGCCTCAAGCCGGCCACCAATCGGCTGGCTCCCTTCCCGGCCGAGACCGAGCTCGTGCTCCGCCGAGCCCGGCTGAACATTACGCTTCCCCTCTCCGAGAAGGACGGTTTCCGAGTCCAGTTGCCCTTCGAGGACCTGGACCAGATCGAAGCTCAGGACGCTTACTACTACCACGCCTTTGGCCATTCGAACATGCTGACGGTGGGCCAGTTCAAGACCCCTTTTGGCTACGAAGGCCTGCGAGCGGTCTGGAATACCAACACCATCGAGCTTTCCGATGCCACCAACTGCCTGTATCATCGACGCGACATCGGGTTCATGCTCAGCTCGGATACCGGCGGCAACCTGACAGGCGACGTGGCCTTCGTGCTCGGGGAAGGCGCCAACCAGGTCAACAATTTTGCCGCCGTCAACGTGCTGGGACGAGCGGAGTACCACCTGAGCGAACGCCTCGGCCTGTTTGGCTCGCTGCACTACGGCCTCTACAACACAGCTCCGGACTCCCCCACCAATCCCCAGGTCTTGCCGGTGCGCCGTCAGGGGGTGGGGGCTCGCTACCGCAACCCCCCCTTCAAGCTGGAATCAGAGCTGCTCTTCAGCCAGGGCTACAACCGTTATTCCCAAGCCGATACCTCCGCCTCGGGCGGCTACGTGACCGGGGTGGTGAAGCTCAACGAGCAGTTCGACAGCGTAGTGAGCTACGACTGGCTGGATCCGGCCAACGGCCAGGTGAACTTGAATGCGGTGGACAACGCCCTGAACAGCCGCGAGCGCTGGGTGCTGGGTCTGAACTTTTACCTCGACCGCAAGAACTATGACCGGATCATGCTCAACTACGAGATCCACCGACAGACCCAGGGGCCATCCTTCAGCACCCAGGGCTGGCGTCTGCGCTACCAGCTTCTCTTCTGATCAGACAAGGCTCTTGAGGGCGGATCCCGAAGACACCCCGATGACCTGCGATTGGCTCCTCGAAAAGGCCGTTTTCGTCCTGCGCGACTTCCTCAGCCCTGAGGAGTGCCGGCGCCAGATCGCCCTGACCGAAGGCGATGGCTATATCCCGGCCGGCCTGACCGTGGGTCCCGACCAGTACGTCCAGGCTCCCGAGATTCGCAATAACGACCGGGTCATCCGCGATGACCCGGAACTGTCCAACGCACTGTGGCAGCGAGCCGCGCCCTTCACCCCGACGGAGCTCGACGAGTGGGCCGCGGTCGGGCTGAACGAGCGCTTTCGGTATTACCGCTACCAGCCCGGACAGCGCTTCGCGCCCCACTATGACGGAAAGTTCCGCCGCGATTCCCACGAGCAGAGCAAGCTCACGTTCATGGTCTACCTCAACGACGAGTTCCAGGGGGGCGAGACGATCTTCTACAGCGACCGCGAACGAGAGCTCTTGCGCGTGCAGCCCCGCGCCGGTATGGCGCTCGTCTTCAAGCACGCCATCCTGCACGAAGGCTCTTCGGTCCTGTCGGGCACCAAGTACGTGCTGCGCACCGACGTCATGTACCGGAGCGCCACAGCGCCAAAAGGTCCATCGTGATGGCCACCAGCTGGTGGACCACCACGCCGCCGTAGATCGAGCGGGTGCGCAGGGCCAGGGTTCCCAGCACCACCGCCCCCACGATGGCCGCCAGCGTCTCGGGCATGGGCTTGCCGAAGTGAATCATGCAGTAGGGCAGTGCAGCCACCAGCACGGCCGAGTCGCCGAAACGGCGCTCCAAGCCGAACACGAGAAAGCCGCGAAAGAAGAACTCCACGGTCACGAACGTGAGCAGGTAGAACACTTCGAAGATGGCCCAGTAAAGCGGATACTCCAGGGCGTGGCGGTAGAAGGGGTACATCTCCAGGAAGTTGTCCCGGGCCGAGGCCGCGATCAGAAAAGGCACCGCCCCCAGGAACAGAGCCGCATAGAGCCAAAGGTGGGTGCCTCCGGCGGGGCGTCGCAGGCCGAAGTCAGAAAGCTTCTTGCCCTGCATCCAGATGAGCAGGGCCGGCACGATGAGGTAGCCCGTCCAGGTGGCTCCAGCCCACCAGAGGAGCTGGAACAGCTCGCGCTGGCCCTCGTTGGCTCCGGCATCGGGGAAATAATGCGAGAAGTGCCTGGCCAGCCCGTAATACTGCATGAAGGTCAGGCTCAGGGCCGCCGGCAGCAGCACCAGCAACACGTCTCGAGGGATGCGGGGTCGCAGCTTCTCGAGCTCGGAGTCGGGCGGATCCACGGCCAGCATACTGGCGCCGATTAACCGCCCGGGGGGAAAAACCTGCCGGTCTGCGAACAGCCAGCGAGGCGCCGACTCGGAAGGCCCGACAGCGGCCGAGAAATGTGTCTGCACAGCCAATCCGGACGAGAGTCGCAGACGGCGCCGGGAAGAGGGAGGGGTTTAGCCTCAGCTTCCCAACCAGTGGGCAGGATTTCAGCAGGAGGACGCAATGGGAATCTCTCGGGTGGTGCTCTACAAACACGGGGTGGGCTACTTCGAGCGGGTTGAAGAGGTGGAGGGGAACGCCGAGATCCGGCTCAGCTTCAAAGCCTCCGAGATGAACGACGTGCTCAAGTCGCTCAGCCTGGAGGATGCCGACGGCGGCACCATCCAGTCGGTCTCCTACGATACCTCCAAACCGGTCGAGCAGCTGCTGGCCGAGGTGGCTCTGAACATCCCCTCGGAAGGGGGCGCGGGGGCCCTGCTGGCCACCATCCGAGGGGCTGACGTCGGTCTGACGGTCGGCTCCAAGAAGCACGCCGGTCGGGTGGTGGGCCTCGAGCCCCTCAAGAAAGAGACCGAGGGCGGGGTGGTGCACACCCAGCGCCTGACCCTGCTCGACGAGAGCGGCACCCTGCTCAACTTCGACCTCGCGGAGGTGGGCGGGCTGACCTTCAAGGACGAGTCCATCAAGAAAGACCTGGCCTACTTCTTCGAGACTTTGATCCACAGCTACAAGCGGGATGCCAAGAACCTGGTGGTCTACGCCCGGGGCAGCGGCAAGCGACGGGTCAACCTGCGCTACGTGGTGGAGACCCCGGTCTGGAAGACGAGCTACCGGGTTCTGCTCTCGGAGGACGAGAAGGAGAAGCCCTTCCTGGAGGGCTACGCCCTGGTGGACAACACCCAGGACGAGGACTGGAGCGACGTGCGCCTCTCGCTGGTGGCCGGCCTCCCCATCAGCTTCATCCACGACCTCTACTCGCCGCGCTTCATCAAGCGCAAGGAGATCGAAGTGCAACGCGAGTCCGTGGCCGGCCCGGTCATGACCGAAGAGGCCATGTTCGAGGGCGAGGCGTTTGGCGGCGGCTCTGCGATGTTCGCGGCCGCTTCCATGCCCATGGAGATGGACTATGGCCAGGCTCCTGAGGCCACCATGATGATGCGGGCCCCCGCCCCTCTGTCCAAGGAGAAAGTTCGCCGCGAGGCCGCCCGCCAGCGAACCTCCGAAACGGTCACCCAGAGCGTGGGCGATCTCTTCGAGTACAGCCTCAAGCACCCGGTGACCGTGAACCGCAACCAGTCGGCCCTGGTCCCCATCGTGGCCCACGAGTTCGAAGGCCGCCGGGTGGTGCTCTACAACTCGGCCCAGCGGGCCGAGAACCCCTTTGCCGCGGTGGAGTTGAAGAACACCACCGGACTCACTCTGGAGGGCGGCCCGCTGGTGGTCACCGAGGGAGAGACCTATGCCGGCGAGGCCATGCTCGACACGCTCAAGCCCAACGACCGGCGCATCGTGCCTTACGCTGTCGACCTGGGCGTGCGGGTTGAGTCCGAGCACGGCCACAAGGACGAGGACGCCACCATGATCAAGGTGGCCAACGGGCGCCTGGAACTGACCTCAGATCGCCTGATCACCCGCGTCTACACCTTCAAGAATAAGGACAAGCGGGCCAAGCTGTGCTGGCTCGAGCATCCCATCAACCATGACGCCAGCCTTTTTCAGACCCCCGAGCCGGAAGAGACCACTCACAGTTACTACCGCTTTCTTGTGCGCCTGGCCCCCGAGCAGAACACCGAGTTCAAAGTGCTCGAGCGCCAGGACATCGCTCAGGTGGTCGCCCTGCGCAACCTCTCGCGCGAGAACCTGGAATTCTACCTTGCCAAGAACTACCTCACCGCGGCCCAGGAGGCCCAGCTGCGACCCCTGGTGGACCTGGCCGAGAGCTACCAGAAGCTGAGTCACAAGATGGCCCAGACCAGCCAGGAGATCACTCGCATCCAGAACGACCAGGGGCGCTTGCGCGAGAACCTCAAGTCGCTCGGCTCGAGCGCCGACGAGAACCGGCTGCGCTCGCGCTACGTCGAGAAGCTGGAGGCCCAGGAGAACGATGTGGAGACTCTCACCGAGCGTTACCGCCGCCTGGAGGAGCAGCGCCAGGAGCGAGAAGCCGAGCTGGCCGCCGCCATCGGCCGCATCGAGTTCGAGAGCGTGATCGGGCAAGAGCAAGAGCCACCGGCTCCGGAATCGCCGCCGCCCGTGGACGAGCCGGAGCTACCTTTTGATGACGAAGTAGACGAACAACAGGAGGAGGAGTAAACATGACGACAACAACCCATCCCAGCCCACAGAAGGTGATGCAGTACACCTTCGGATTCGCTGCCAGCCGGGCCCAGCACACAGCCCTGGAGCTGGACCTGTTCACCCACGTGCACCAGGGCGGCCACGACGTGAGCAGCCTGGCCAAGCGCTGCCAGGCTCAGGAGCGAGGTGTCAAAATGCTGGTGGAGGCCCTGGCCGCCATGGGCCTGCTCACCTTCGAGCAGGGCAAGATCGGCCTCACCCCCGACAGCGAGATGTTTCTGGTGCGCACCTCTCCGGCCTACATGGGAGCGGTGGCCACTCACATGGACCAGGCCGGATGGCGCTGGGCCAAGTTGACCGAGACCATCCGGACGGGCAAGGCCCCGGCCGGCGTGGAGTCGGACCACGACGATGGCAACTTCTTCGCCGAGCTGGTCCAGGGGCTGTTCGCCATGAACTGGCCGGCGGCCCAGATGGTGGCCCGCCAGGTGGGCCAGGTCAACCACGTGCTGGACGTGGGCGCCGGCAGCGGCGTCTGGGGTCTGGCCTTCTGCACCGCCTATCCCGCCTGCCAGCTGGTGGAGGTTGACCGGGCCCAGGTGATCGACCGGGCCGGCCGCCCCTTCGCCGAGAAGATGGGCGCGAGCGACCGGGTGGAATTCCGCTCGGGCAATTTCCGCGAGGTGGACTTCGGCCAGGAAGCCTTCGAGGTGGCCATCCTGGGCCACATCCTGCACAGCGAGGGTTGGGACCACTCGCGCACCCTGCTCAAGCGCATTCACCAGGCCCTGAAGCCGGGCGGCACGCTGGTGGTGGCCGAGATGATCCCCGACGAGGAGCGCAACCAGAACATGCAAGCGCTTTTCTTCGGGCTGAACATGCTGGCTTGCACCGATGAGGGGTGCGTTTTCACCCGCTCGGAGCTGGAAGGCCTGGCGAAAGAGGCCGGCTTCGCCCGGATCGACTGGGTCGAGGACGCGCCTTCCCCCTCCCCCATCGCCCTGTTCCGCAAAGCCTGATGGAGCAGCGCCTCAGCCTGATCACTCTGGGAGTGGAAGATCTGGCCCGCTCGCTCGCGTTCTACCGCGACGGATTGGGCTGGCAGCCCTCTCCGGCTTCGGCCGGGGACGTGGCCTTCTTCCAGCTGGGCGGCATCGCGCTGGGGCTCTATCCGCGCACTCTGCTGGGGGAAGACGCCGGGCTCGATCCGTCGGGCTCGGGCTTCCCCCGCTTCACGCTGGCCCACAACGTGCGTCGCAAGGAGGAGGTGGCCGAGCTTCTGGCCCGGGCCGAACAGGCGGGGGCGCGGCTGCTCAAGCCCGCCCAGGACACCTTCTGGGGCGGGCACCACGGCTACTTTGCCGACCCCGACGGCTTCGCCTGGGAGGTGGCCTGGAACCCAGGCTTTCCGCTCGATGAGGCGGGCAACATCCAGCTGCCCTGAGTCAGCGCCCGATCGACAGCTCGTCGCGCATCGCCTTCATCAAGTCGAGGCTGGTCACGATCCCGACCAGTTGCTCTTGCTCGTCGAGCACCATCAGGCGGTGGATGTGCTGCTCGATCATCAGGTCGACCAGCTCCATCAGGTCGCTGTCCTCGGTGGCAAAGTAGACGTAGGGAGACATGATCTTGCCCACTTCCACCGAAGCATCCAGGCGCTCGACGGCCAGCGTGAAAGCGGTGCTCTCGTAGAAGGTGGGCGAGGAGCGCTCTTCGGGCGGAGGGATACGGGCCCAGGAGTGGCCCGCGTAGGCGTTCACGTCGGTCACCGAGACGACCCCCACCAGCCGATCCTCGGGGTCCAGAACAGGAGCGCCCGAGATGCGATGATGGGCCAGAAACTGAGCCAGATCGGCCACCGTCATGGTGGTGGGAACCGTGAGCACCTCGCGGTGCATGACATCGGCCACCGTGCGCCAGGTTCGCCGCAGAGGGCGAGGCCGGGGACGAATGGGCGGCTCCTCGACCTGCTCTTGCTCCTTCTCGACCGGGCCGGTGCCGCGGCCGGTCAGCACGACCTGCTTGTAGACCTGTCCGAGCTGGAGCGGAGTGGGTGGACCGGCGGCGTACACCGGATTCACTTGCAACGGGGTTTCCCCCGGTCGCGACTGAATGGGCGGAAGGTGGGGGGATATCATGCTGTTATTCTAACCTGCCAGACAAGCGAGTTGGATGACCTTGATCAGGATACACCTTGGATACATTGCCGCCCCATTTCGTGGAGGCCGGTCGATACAATGACCTCAGCTCGAGAAAGGGCCCGGAACCCATGCGCACGATCTGGCTATTCATCGCTCTGGTCCTGGTAACCGGCTGCTCCGGCACGGCCACCAACCCGGTGGCGACAACCCCCTCTGTCCTTTCCTCCGACCAGGCCCTGCAGAGCTGGGTCGACTCCGACCCGTTCGGTCGGTTCAGCGCCTCCGAGCTGGCCGAGCGGTTGCGCTTTGGAGAGGCCGGCGTTCCGGGCTTCCCCCCCGAGCTTCTTCAGGCGGTGGCTCTGGCCGAGTCCGATGTTCAGTTTCTGAACCTGGCTCTGCAGGCCTACCTCTGGGGCTACGCTCCCATGACGGTGTATCGGCTTGAGCGGGCCAAGACCAACAGCCAGGCTCCGCTCAATCACTTCTTCCACGCCACCCACCTGCCCGACTGGCAGCTCCCCTCCCCGGTGTCCGCCCCCGATGTCGACGTGCTCTACTCCAGCGCCTTCCTGGACCTCTCGAAGTGGCCGCTGATTCTCCACATCCCGGCAATCGATTCCTACTACGTGGTGCAGATCGACGATCTCTACGGCAACTCCCAGGCCTCGCTGGGCACGCGGACCCGCCCCGGCACGGCCGAGGCCGACTTTCTGCTGGTGGGTCCCGATGACCCTGGCT